>NZ_CP162412.1:2100000-2390000 GCF_040931995.1 Pelagovum sp. HNIBRBA483 | reverse complement strand
CCCTAAACCGACACAGGTGGACTGGTAGAGAATACCAAGGCGCTTGAGAGAACGATGTTGAAGGAACTCGGCAAAATACCTCCGTAAGTTCGCGAGAAGGAGGCCCGGTTCTAAGGCAACTTGGAGCTGGGGGCACAAACCAGGGGGTGGCGACTGTTTACTAAAAACACAGGGCTCTGCGAAGTCGCAAGACGACGTATAGGGTCTGACGCCTGCCCGGTGCCTGAAGGTTAAAAGGAGGAGTGCAAGCTCCGAATTGAAGCCCAGGTAAACGGCGGCCGTAACTATAACGGTCCTAAGGTAGCGAAATTCCTTGTCGGGTAAGTTCCGACCTGCACGAATGGCGTAACGACTTCCCCGCTGTCTCCAACATCGACTCAGCGAAATTGAATTGCCTGTCAAGATGCAGGCTACCCGCGGTTAGACGGAAAGACCCCGTGCACCTTTACTACAACTTCGCACTGGCATCAGGCACAACATGTGCAGGATAGGTGGTAGGCTTCGAAGCAGGGACGCCAGTCTCTGTGGAGCCTCCCTTGAGATACCACCCTTGTTCTGCTTGATGTCTAACCGCGGCCCGTTATCCGGGTCCGGGACCCTGCGTGGTGGGTAGTTTGACTGGGGCGGTCGCCTCCCAAACAGTAACGGAGGCGCGCGAAGGTTGGCTCAGAGCGGTCGGAAATCGCTCGTTGAGTGCAATGGCAGAAGCCAGCCTGACTGCAAGACTGACAAGTCGAGCAGAGTCGAAAGACGGCCATAGTGATCCGGTGGTCCCGCGTGGAAGGGCCATCGCTCAACGGATAAAAGGTACGCCGGGGATAACAGGCTGATGATGCCCAAGAGTCCATATCGACGGCATCGTTTGGCACCTCGATGTCGGCTCATCTCATCCTGGGGCTGGAGCAGGTCCCAAGGGTATGGCTGTTCGCCATTTAAAGAGGTACGTGAGCTGGGTTTAGAACGTCGTGAGACAGTTCGGTCCCTATCTTCCGTGGGTGTAGGATACTTGAGAGGAGTTGCCCCTAGTACGAGAGGACCGGGGTGAACGATCCACTGGTGGACCTGTTGTCGTGCCAACGGCAGTGCAGGGTAGCTATGATCGGACAGGATAACCGCTGAAGGCATCTAAGCGGGAAGCCCCCCTCAAAACAAGGTATCCCTTGAGGACCGTGGTAGACCACCACGTCGATAGGCCGGAGATGTAAGCGCAGCAATGCGTTCAGTTGACCGGTACTAATGGTCCGATAGGCTTGATTTGATCCAGTAACAACAAGACGTTACTCAAATCAAAAGCATACACACACAATACAGTAAACTTGACTTAAAAAATGAGGACTTTCCTTGGTCTGGTGGCTATAGCACGAGCAAAACACCCGACCCCATTCCGAACTCGGCAGTTAAGTGCCGTCGCGCTGATGGTACTGCGTCTTAAGACGTGGGAGAGTAAGTCACCGCCAGACCTAGAAAAGTCCTCAGATCTCTCTTAACGATACCCCAATACCCAACGCGGGGTGGAGCAGCCCGGTAGCTCGTCAGGCTCATAACCTGAAGGTCGTAGGTTCAAATCCTACCCCCGCAACCAAATATAAACTCTCGAAAGAAATGCTGACCCCATGTTGCGTGGGGATGTTTGCTATGGCGCATTGCTCTGGCCACGCGATGTCAACCTTTTCCGAGCCCCCCCGAAAGACGAAATCATTGCTAGTCAGCGGCGCACAGTGATGCTCTGTGATAATGAGGCATATTGAAACGGGATGTTTTGGCCGGATGATGGCTGCCAATCCCGACCGCTTCCGTCATGGGATAGGTCCGGTGTGCGTGCTAAGGCCGCTGGCTTCTCCCATACGCATTAACCCAAGTTGAACTAAGGGTGCCAAGTATGTCGTGCCAGTTCAGTTGCGCATCATGGTCACCGCGCCCCCCCGGATTCAGTCTGCCCGACCTGCACCGACGGCGTGACCGAGGCCGCCCTTTCACCATCGATCTTTTATGGCGAAGGGCGCTATATGCGAACACTGCTTAGACAGTCACTTTTGGGTGTGGAATTGAGCGATTAGGCGGGCCCTTTCCAGCGCGGCGCGCTCGGCGTTCGCCTGTTTCACATGCCCAAAGCCTTTGATCATTGTGGGCAGTTTTGCGAGCGCAATCGCGTCATGTAAATTATCGACGGAGAGCCTTTGAAAGATTGCGATGATATCTCGCTCATAGGCTTCGATCAAACGTCGCTCGAATTGCCTTTCTGACGTGAAGCCGAAAACATCGAACATCGTACCACGCAAAATCTTGAGCTTTGCCAACAAACGGAAGGCAGGTCGCATCCATGGACCAAATTCTGTTTTGATCGGATGGCCAGCTTTGTCTTTGCGTGCAAAAATTGGTGGTGCGAGATGGAACTTTATCTTGCCAACGGTTTCAAACTCTTGAGCGAGAGCGTCATCCAAAAATTTGCTGTGGAGCCGTGCGACCTCATACTCGTCTTTATAGGACAAAAGCTTGAAGTAGCCTTCGGCGACGGCCTCTGAAAAACCGTTAAGCCGCTTTGCTTTTTCGGCTTGTGCAGCCTGGTCAACGAGGGTCAGAAAACGTTTGGCCAATTTGGGCCCTTGGTAATCCACCAGGAATTTTGCGAGGCTTTCGAGCCGGTTTTCTTCTGATGACGCTGTCAACAAGCTTGGCTTTGGCTGGGCAGGGGCGGCAATCATCCAGCGACCGATTTCAAAGGCGCGCATGTTGCCTTCAACGCCTGCCCTGTTGAGCCTAATCGCCATATGGAGAGCTTCGCGGCTCAGGGGGATAAGGCCCGCTTGCCACGCGGCGCCCAGGAGCAGGACATTGCTATAGATGCTATCGCCCAAATACTGCTTGGAGGCTGCGACGCCATCAATCCTTTGCACTGCGTCTGCGCCTACACGCTTTTCTACGGCTTGCAGCAAACGGTCGTGGGGAATACGAAGCTCTGGCTCAAGGGTGAACTGACCCGTCATCGCCTCATGTGTACTGGCCAGAACGCGCGTCCTGCCACGCTGCATTAATTCAAGTGATTTCTGCGCTCCAGTGACGACCATATCGCCGCTTATGACCGCGTTGGCCTCCCCCACGGCCAGTCGAGTTGCCTTGATGTCATTGGGTGTAGGCGCAATTCGACAATGAATCGAAACTGCACCGCCTTTTTGGGCCAACCCGGCCATCTGCAACTCTGCTGCGCCTTTACCTTCCAGATGCGCCGCCATCGTGAGGAGTGCGCCAACGGTCACAACACCCGTTCCGCCTATCCCAGTGATCAAGATGCTCCATACGCCGTCGAGTGCAGGCAGAACAGGATCGGGCAAATCAGGCAGCGATAGCTCGGAAGGAAGCTGAACCTTTGGTTTTGTTCCTGAAACGGTAACGAAGCTCGGGCAGAAACCATTGAGACAAGAGAAATCTTTGTTGCAGCTTGATTGGTCGATCTTGCGTTTGCGCCCCAAGGGCGTTTCGAGCGGCAGAATGGCGACACAGTTGGAAGCCTTGCCGCAATCTCCACAGCCTTCGCAGACGGCTGGGTTGATGAACACGCGCTGGTCCGGATTGGAAAATTGACCGCGCTTACGGCGGCGGCGCTTTTCGGCTGCGCAGGTTTGAATGTAGATGATCGCGGTAACGCCTTCGATGGCTTGCAACTCGTTTTGAACGCGCTCCAGTTCTTTGCGCAAAACGACGGGCACATTTGGGGGAAGGGCGGGGACATCTTCTTTTTCATCGATGACGGCAACGACTTTGCGAACCCCGAAGGCGGTTAGCTCGGCGGCGATGTGGAAGGGTGACATTGCGCCCTCGTGCGTCTGTCCGCCTGTCATGGCTACGGCATCGTTGTAGAGGATCTTGTAAGTGATTTTCGCGCCGGAATAGACAGCAGCCTTAACGGCCAGACTGCCGGAGTGGTTGTAGGTTCCGTCTCCCATATTTTGAAAAACGTGGCTGCGTTTGGAAAACTGGGATTCGCCGATCCAGTTTGCTCCTTCGCCGCCCATATGGGTGTGGCCGCTGGTTTCACGGTCCATCCATTGCGCCATGTAATGACAGCCAATACCCGCATAGGCGCGTGCTCCGTCGGGCAATCTCGTCGAGCTACTGTGGGGGCAGCCCGCGCAGAACCATGGTTTGCGCTCTATCAAAGCTGAGGGCGCGTCGTGCAGCGCGAGCTCTTGTAAACGCTCGATTTTTGGAAGCGTCATGGACATATCGAGTCCGCTCTGACCAAAGGCCCGCGCCAGCCCAAGTGCAATCTTTGCGGGGTTCAAATCCATTTTCGAGGGGAAAAGGACATCGCCGTTTGTATCTTTGGCACCGATAATCACGGTTGCGCGCGCAGCGGCTTCGCGCACTTGCGGCTCAAGTATAGGACGCTTTTCCTCAACCACGATGATGGTATCAAGACCTGCGGCCCAGTCTTGAAAGTTCTGCTGGTCGAGCGGCCAGACGAGCCCGACCTTGTAGGTTGTGACGCCCATTTGCTCGAGATCGGCCGCGCTGAGCGCCAACATTTCCAGCGCATGCGCTGTATCAAGCCAGCTCTTGCCAGAAGAGACGATGCCGATCCGCGCCGAGGCTGCTCCATGCACGCGATGATCCAATGCGTTAGCGCGTGCATAGGCCTGCGCTGCGGGGATCTTGTAGTCATGAAGCCGGGCTTCTTGCTCTTGTGGCGAGTCGCCCAGACGAATGTTTAGCCCGCCAACTGGCAATACGACATCTGAGGGGATTTGCTGTTTCACACGCGATGGGTCGGCGTTGACAACAGCTGTCGCCTCGATGGTGTCTTTGACTGATTTCAACCCGACCCAACAGCCAGAAAATCGGCTCATGGCCCAACCATGAATGCTATAATCCAGCAGCTCCTGAACCCCGGCGGGAGACAAGATCGGGATCATGGCGTCGATCAACGCGAGCTCGGATTGATGGCAGGTGGTGGAGCTTTCACATGTGTGATCGTCACCTGCCGCAATTAGCACACCGCCCAAGGCCGATGAGCCTGCAAGGTTTGCATGGCGCAACACATCGCCAGAGCGGTCGACGCCAGGGCCTTTGCCATACCAAAAGCCAAAGACCCCGTCATAAAGCCCTTCGCCACGAAGTTCGGCTTGTTGTGTTCCCCAAATCGCGGTGGCGGCAATATCTTCGTTCAGCCCTGCCTGGAACTTGATGTTTGCAGGCTCAAGCAGCTTCGCTGCGCTTTGAAACGCCGTATCAACGGCGCCCAACGGCGACCCTCGGTAGCCAGAGACATAAGCTGCGGTGTTTAGGCCTGCCGCCTTATCCCGCGCGCGCTGCATCAATGTCGCTCGCACGAGGGCCTGTGTGCCCGACAGAAGGACAGACGATTTCGTCAGATCATACCGATCTGATAGCTCCACGTCGCGCAACATTGCATGTGCTCCCATGTCGGCTGAATTTTGTGTGAAGGGTTAGGTGGCAGTCGCCAGCCTTTCGGTACTTGGGATGCCCGCCCAAGGCTCAGGCGCGCGGGGGATGGTCGTGTTGATGCCGCGAACAAGTTCGCCCTTTGGGTCATACATCGGCAATGTGCACAGCTGAGCGCGGTGCAGGTTGCCATCATTGCAATGAACATCGACGATATCGCCTGGCCCGAGGTCGGCTCCCGTCAGATGGACGATTCCGACGCCACACACTTGAAACGGTGACCAAGTGCTCGAGGTGACGCGGCCAACGATCTTGCCGTTTTGCTCCAGCGTGTCACCACGAAGGGCTATGCCGCCCTCTACGCGCATGCCCCAACTGCGGCAGGTTTTGTCGGCGACCATGAGGGCCTCGCGACCGATAAAATCGCCGCTGTCAAAGTCGATAAACTTACCCAAGCCAACTGAGAATGGCGTTGTGTCTGGGGTGAAGTCCTGACCCGCAGATAGCAAGCCTGCCTCTATCCTGCGACAACGAAAACCGGGCGTCGCCGTCAGGATCATTCCTTTTTTGGCGCCTTCTTCAAGGATCAGATCTCCGAGCATTTCGATTTTGTTTTCGGGGCGGAAATAAATCTCCCAGCCCAACTCGTTGGTAAAGCCGGTGCGGCTGATAATCACCTTTTCACCGGCCATCGAGACTTCGGCCCAATCAAAATAGCGCCACGGGCTGGGCATTTCGCCGTCGAGCAGATGCTCCAAAAGCTCCATGGAGCGGGGGCCCTGAATTTGACTCACCCAGACTTCAGGATCACTGATCGTGACATCAAGATCGATTGCGTGTGCTTTATACCATGAGAAGAGATCGCCATCAGCCTGAGCAAACCAGAATACATCGTCCGCGATACGCAGCAAAAGGCCGTCTGTGATCATGCCTCCGTCATCGTAGCAGGCGAATTGATAGGAACAACGGCCTGTTTTGACCTTGGACACATCGCGCGGAAATATGCGCTGCAAGAGCGCTAGCGCATCTGGTCCGGCAATTTGGTAAGGATGTTCGCCGGTATGGCGAAAAATGATCTCCTGGCGCGCTTTCCAATACATTTCATCAGGCGTGGCATTTGACATTTTCTCTGGCGTTAGGCGGCCTGCATAGAGCGAATACTCAGGGTCATAGGGCAACTCCTGATAGGTCAGGGGATGAACTGCCATCGTGCGCGCCAGTTCTACGGGGCGATCGCCCTCGACAGGAATTGGTTTCACAGAAAAGCGGAGTTTCTTGAGAGAGGCGTGCATCGCGCGTGTCCTTGCTTGCTCAGTTCTGGGGGTGGGCAACGGGGTTTGCGAGTGTGCCGACAGTCGAAACTTCGACTTCGACCACATCGTCGGGTTTTAGAAATGCGGTTGGCGTGCGACTTCCGCCTGTGCCATCGGGCGAGCCGGTGGCGATTACATCTCCTGGGTTTAACTGGGTGATGTGCGACAGATAGGAAATCAGCTTTGGCAGATTGTGGATCATTTGCGCCCCAGTTGTCTCTTGCATGACAGTTCCGTTGACGCGCGTAACAAGGCGCATCTCTTCGATCGGGGCAGTCTCGTCAGCTGTTGCCAACCAAGGGCCCCAAGCGCCAGAGGCATGGAAGTTCTTACCTGCATGGATCGAGTGCTTTTGCCAGCCCCGGACGGACCCTTCGTTCATGCAGGCATATCCAGCCAGATGATTAAGAGCGGTCGTAGGTTGAACATGGCGGCAGGTCGTGCCGATAACGACGGCTATTTCACCTTCAAAATCGTAGCTGAGCCCCGCTTCTCCAACCGGCATTTCCAGTGGCTGACCGTGGGCGACGAAACTGTCATTATGCCGGCCGAAAATGACAATATTGTCGGTGTCAAACGTGGTGCCGGGGAGGGGATAGGGCTTTTTGTAATTCAACCCAATGCATAAGATCTTTGACGGGTTAGGGACAGGAGGCAAAAGCTGCACAGAGGCGAGGGGCACCGATTTTGAGGCGCATAAACTCGGCAGGTCCGCAAGCGTTCCTGCGTCAAGAAGTGCGCGCAACGTTGGGTAAACCGCCAGATTAACATCGGAGACTGGGCGCACGCTTTCGCCGTCAACCAAACCATAAAGCGCGCGGCCTTCGTGTTGGAAACTTGCGATTTTCATGAGGCATCTTCAAGGAAGGCTTCTTCCAGTCGCCGCACGTCGGCGGAAAATTTTTCGTTCATCGGTGTCGGGATATTGTGCTTTTTCCCAAGCGGCGGGATCGCGCCGTTGATGAAGTCAATTTCTGACGCACGCCGCGCCATGTGATCAAGTCGCATTGAGGGGCTGGCTTTGGCGACCACTTCGGCGAATTTGGTGACGTAGTCGATTGGATCATCGAACGAGAAGCGGATGTTCTCGGCCAGCCCGCAGGCATAGGCCTCCTGTGTGCAAGCAAGCGCATTCGCCCATGGCTCAGCATTTGCAAGAAGCTCTCCAACAGTGCAATCATAGACCGTGCAAGGTGCCGATAGTGTCACATTGCAAAGCAGCTTTTCCCAGATCAGCTGGTGGATATCGTCAAATGCTTTGGCATTGAAACCTGCTTGTTGCCATGTTTTTTCCATCGAATTGAGGCGGGGTGTCATGCCGCCTCTAACTTCGCCGAGGCGTATCAGCTTCATAGCCGTGTGTTGCACAAAACCGGGCTCAACCATCGAGGCTCCGAAGCCGTCGGCTACGCCAAGAAGCGTGCTCTCTGGCGGCAAGTGATCGGCAATTCGCGCGCCTGCGCCGAGGCCATTCTGAATCGTCAGCACCGTTGTGTTAGCCCTAATGAGAGGGGCAATCGCCTTTGCTGCCGTACCAACCGCGGACGCCTTTGTTGCGATGACGACTAGCTCGGCTGCTTCGGCAATATCTGGCGAAACTGACGCTTGGATGCCCTCGATATGATGCTCGCCATCGGGCCCGCGCAGGCGCAGACCACTGGCGTTGATTGCGGCGATATGCGCCCCCCAAGGGTCGACAACGACAACACTGTGGCCTGCCATTGCAAAGCGGGCAGCATAGAGAGACCCCATCGCGCCTGCGCCGAATACTGCAATCTTCACGGACTTTTGCCTCTCGATATCAAAACTTGTGCTGTGTCTCTCAACCAGCGTTTCTTCTAAAAAGTCATGATTTTCATCGGCATTGACAAACGAGATTTGCGAACCCTATAGATTATGAAATTTTTATCCATGAAGTTGCAGCCTTGGCCATTCCGACGAGACGATTGCCCCTGACGGCCCTGCGCACTTTTGAAGCAGCTGCGCGGCATCTGAGCTTTAAGCATGCTGCCGAAGAGCTACTTGTCAGTGCTACAACTGTAAGCAACCAGATCAGGCAGCTAGAGAAAGATTGGGGCTGCAAACTCTTTCACCGGCATACCCGTGCTGTGGATCTTACGGACGCGGGCCGCTCGCTGGCCAAGGTGTTGTCGCGCGCATTTGAAGATATTCGGGCGGAAGTGGAGCTGCATTCCGGTGCAAGCCGCAGAACTGTGACGATCGCTGTGGGCCCGATTTTTGGCTCGCGCTGGCTTGGGCCACGATTGTCAAAGCTGGCCAAAGAACACCCCAATATCGAACTTATCGTGCACCATGGCGGGCGCATCACGAGTGCTGCGCAAATGACAACCGATATAGCTGTTGACTGGGGTATGGGGGATTGGAAAAAGCTCGAAGCTACGAAGCTTATGGATGTGTGTTATTCGCCCATTGTGAGCCCGCAGCTCCTTGAACAGGGCGGGATGCTTTCTCAGCCCTCTGACCTAGTCAATTGGCCCATAATTCATCAACACGACCGCAGCGAATGGCGTAACTGGTTCGCGCAGGCTGGCTGCCCAAACCTTCAGCCCGAAAGCGAAGTTGTCATCGTGGATTCAAACATGGTTCAGCGCGCGGTGAAAGACGGGCAGGGTGTTGCGCTTGGGGTGTTTCCATTGATGGATGGTGATGTGGAGAAGGGCCAACTTGCAAAGCCATTCGCGATTGATCTGGCTCCGAGCCGCGCGTTCTATCTGTTGACACGCAATGAAGCACGAAAGCGTAAAGAGCTGCGCATTGTTTGCGAGTGGATAGAAGAGCAGGCTCGCCAATTTATGCAAAGCTGACGGGCGGTTCAGCTATTAAAGCTGTAGGGTGCAAGCTTGCGAGATGTAGCTGTGCCTTTGACATTTTCTACGAAATGCACCGCCGCATTTTCGCGCGCTGAGAATGATCCAACCGCCTTGCCTGACTGCGCAACAAGGCAGGCACCATCGTCTATGGCGTAGCCTGAAAGGGTCGGGTCTTCCGTGATCAGCCGTTCAAACACGGGCGCGCGTTGATGTTCTTCGCTATAATGAGGACATACACCTGACGCCACAAATCCTAGCCCCGCTAGCGGCGCGTAGCCCTTGCCGCCTGAATCTGAGAGCGCCCAATCAAACCAACAGACGCCACCGGCACTTACTCCCGCAATCACAAGGCCGTCGGCATTTGCGTGCCTGAAAAGCTGAGCGAGGTGTCTGCTTTTGAGCTGTGCAATGAGGTGGGCGGTGTTGCCGCCGCCGAAATAGACGAGATGCTTGCCAGCGAGCCAGAGTTTCGACTCTGTCGCTGATGCGTCGTGCGACAAATGCGAGAGCGATGCGGCAGATCCACCAAAACGGTCGTAAAAACGTTCAATTTTTTCTTCGGACTCAAGGCTGGCAAGCCCGACAAAACCCACATTGGGTTGCGGCGGAACAAAGTCGAGGCAGAAGTCGTCCAAGGTGGGATCGAGCCCATGCGTGAAGCCCCCGCCGCCAATCGCAATGATTTTTCCTGCTTTTTTCACCGGCAGTGCCCTCAATTACTCGATGCTCTTATACAGATCCCAACTAAATTTCTATTTTACAACACAGCTTTCGGTCGAGAATAGATGGCGATTTTTTTATCTATGGAGCGCTTTTTTTACATTTGACGGAACGCACCCGCCCGCTCGACAATTGATTTCAGCGGTACGCGCCGAATGAGTTTGAACAAGCGGCGCCTAGGGGAGGAATGAAACGAAGACGATAATTGGCGCCGGATCCGGTCTTGCGCGATAGCATCTTGGGCATGCGCAGAGCCAGTTGATGCCTCGCACGCTGCCCTTTTCATGTTCTTTACAAATGGAATCCTCAAAGAACTGTATTTGTTCTGAGACTGTAAAGCGAAAAGACTTGTTGGATGATGTGTGCCGAAAAACAGTGATGGATATTGTTTTTCATATCTATCAGTAGCCCAATTTGTGCTTGTCGATGAGCGAGCGCCAGGCGGAACATCTTGTCAAAGCGACAGCAACAAAGCTGCGCGACAAATGGGAGGAAGATAAATGAGAAAACTGATCACGATGGCTTCGGTGATTGCGCTGTCCGCAGGGATTGCGTCGGCCGAACCAAGCGGAACGTTCCGTCAGGCGCACGAGCTTGGCTTTGGCGCACAATCCAGCTTGGACCCGATTTCGAAAGGACGTGTGTTCCAGATCACCGAGAAGATCATGAGCCGCCTTGTCCGTCCCGGTCTGGATGGCAGGCCGCAAGCAGATCTGGCGACCAGCTGGGAAGCAAATGAGGACGCGACGGTTTGGACCTTCAAGCTTCGCGACGGTGTGACGTTCCATGATGGTTCTACATTTGAAGCGGATGATGTGGTCTATTCGATCAACCGCGTGCTTGATCCCGAAAGTGACAGCCCGGCGCGTTCAGCAGTACAGATGATCACTGGCGTTGAGGCGCTCGACGACATGACTGTTCAATTCACACTGAACACGCCTTTCGCAGACATGCCCTTGCAGTTGATGGACTACCGCCTCCGGATGCTGAACGAAGGGTCTGGTGATAATATCGCAGTATCCGGCAATGGCACTGGCCCCTTTATGGTCGAGACCTTTGATCCCGAGGGCACCACTGTGCTGGTAGCCAATCCCGATTATTGGGAAGGCGCACCCGGTGTGGCGCGTATGGAAATCATCGGTATCGCCGACGGCCAAGCCCGTTTGCAGGCGCTTTTGGGTGGTCAGATTGATATGGAGCGCGGCATCACCGCTCAACAGCGGGTTATGTTGACCAGTTCTGACAATTTCACGGTTCAGACCATTCCCACAGGGAACTGGCGTGGCCTTGTATTCCGCACTGACGTGGAGCCGTTCAATGACATCCGCGTTCGTCAGGCGGTGCGAATGGCCGCCGATCGGGAAGAGTTGGTCGCGCTGGTTCTGGGCGGCGAAGGCATCGTGTCCTGTGATACTCCCGTCGAACCAAACGACCAGTATCGTGCTGACCTGAGCTGCCCGCAGGACATCGAGAAAGCCAAGGCGCTGCTGGCCGAAGCAGGATACCCGGATGGCATCGACATTGATGTCCATGTCTCGACTCTGGAGCCGACATGGCCCACGCTTGCCGTCGCCTATCAGGAGCAGGCCGCAGCTGCAGGCATCCGCGTTAACGTGGTGCAAGCGCCGACCGATGGTTACTGGTCGGAGGTATGGATGAAGAAGGACGTGTCCGCGACCCGCTGGAACGAGCGTCCTGCGGACCAAGCGCTGCACGAGATCTACCTCTCGACGGCCAAATGGAACGAGAGCTACTACAAGGACGAGGCATTTGACGCAATGTTGGCAGATGCACGCCGCGAACTGGACTTCGAAAAACGTCGCGCAATCTATGTCGCGGCCCAAGAGCATCTGCTTGAGACGTCTGGAACGCTTATCCCCTACACAGTGACAAGGCTTGTCGGGGTATCGTCGCGGGTTTCGAACCTTGATGAGGTCAAGAATGATGCTGTCCGCTGGCATATGATCACGGTCGAGTAACTGCAATCTTGGCATAACCAACGAAAAGGGGCGTGAGGGTATCCTTACGCCCCGTCTTTTCCAAACAGTCAGGTTTTGATCAATGCTTGCCATGCTGCTCCGTCGATTGTTTTTGGGCATTGTCACGGTCTGGATCGTTTCAATGATCATTTTCGCAGGCGTTGAAATGTTGCCAGGCGACAGTTGCACCGCGTTTTTGGAGCGCGAGGCCAAAGGTAAACTGCTGGAAAATTGTCGTGAGGCGCAGGGTCTGAACCGCCCCGCGGTTGAACGCTACCTTGACTGGGCCACCAGTGCAGTCCGTGGTGACTTGGGCGTGTCTGCCAATGGTGAAAAGAGCATCGCTGAGTTGGTTGGGAGCCGCCTTAAGAACTCACTTTTGTTGGCCGCCTGTTCCCTCGCTTTAGGCGTCCCATTGGCGATTTTTCTTGGCGTTGTGACAGGACTTTGGCGCGACCGACCCGTAGATCTGACGATCTCGACACTGGCGATTTTTGCCATGACCATACCTGAGTTTGTCTCAGCCACAGTGTTGATCCTTGTCTTCTCGGTCTGGTTGGGATGGCTGCCAGGCATTGTATTGACCTCGGCGAATGCGCCGGCTTCAGAGTTTTTCCCCGAAATCATTCTGCCCGTTTCAGTGCTCACAATGGTGATGACTGCGCATATCCTCCGCATGGTCCGATCATCAGTGATCGAGGTGATGGCGGGCGACTACATTCAAATGGCGACGCTGAAGGGTGTGCCGTACTGGCGTATCGTGTTCAGACATGCTTTGCCTAACGCTTTGTTACCTGCGATCAATGTTGTGGCCCTGACGATTGCTTGGCTTCTGGGCGGGGTCGTCGTGATCGAAGTCGTGTTCAACTACCCCGGTTTGGGCCGGATGATGATTGACGCCATCTCGGACCGCGATTTGCCGGTTGTGCAGGCCATCGCCCTGATCGTCGCAACGGTTTACGTTTGTGTGAACCTATCTGCCGATATCCTGACCATGTTTGCCAACCCCCGGCTACGCACATTGCATATGAGGCGCGGATGACCCTTACAGCAGTAGTTCCACGGCAAAACACTCGTTTGATGCGAATCCTTTCGGTGTTGCGAGATGTTGTCTCGCGTCCCTCAGGTGCGATTGGTCTGTTCTTGGTGGTATTCCATGTTGTGCTGGCCTTGGTCAGCCCGTGGATTGTGCCCTATGACTACAAGGCGATGAACAGTGCGATGATGCTCACAGCGCCAGAGGCTAGCCATTGGTTGGGCACGGATCATCTCGGCCGCGATGTGTTTACCCGCGTCTTGCTGGGCGGGCGCGAGGCGCTGCTGGTTACAGGCATCGCAACTCCAATAGCGGTCGCATGGGGAGGGCTTTTTGGCATCTTTTTTGGGCTGGTTGGCGGGCGCGTGGATGAGGTTCTGATGCGTGTTGTGGATGCCTTCCTTTCTTTGCCGTGGATTTTGAAGATGTTGGTGTTGATTGTGACATTCGGCACGGGCATCGAGGTTTTGATCCCGACGCTAGCCTTCTTTTACGGCATACCAGTGATCCGCATTGCCCGCGCTGCGACACATGACGTTGTTGCACGCGATTTTGTTTCAGCCGCAAGGGCGCGTGGGCACAGCCGCCTGACGATTATCCGCCATGAATTGCTGCCTAATGTATTGGACACGTTGATGGTCGAAGGTGCGATGCGCTGGTCGTGGATGTTGCTGGCCTTTTCATCCCTGTCTTTCCTTGGTTTTGGCGTGTCGCCGCCAACACCTGATTGGGGTCTGATGATTGCCGATGCGCGCGGGTTCATGTCCTTTGCGCCCTGGGGCGTTCTGGGGCCTGTTATCGCACTTTCTTCATTGATCATCGGGATCAATCTAACTGCAGACGCTTTAGCCAAAGCCCTTGGCATCGATCGTGCGCAAAAGGCACCAGTATGACGACACCATTGATAGAAATCCGAAACATTTCGGTAGGATTTAAGGGCATGTCCGGCGCAACGTTACCCGTGCTGCGCAACATTGATTTGACCGTGAATGCCGGCGAAAGCATCGGCATCGTTGGTGAGAGCGGGTCGGGTAAATCTACGCTCGCGCTCGCTGCTATGGGTTATCTGAAACGAGGGTTGAAGTTGCTCGAGGGGTCGGTCACTTTTCAGGGGCAAGATATGTTCGCCCGCACCCGTACCGAGCTTGAGAAAATTCGAGGCGGCGAACTGGCGCTGATTCCGCAGAATTCGGGACAATCTCTGACGCCGACCCTACGGATTGGCGCGCAGCTTATTGAGGCATTGCGCCTGCATTCTGAGGTGGCTGAAGAACACTACCCCGCCAAGGCTGTGGAACTCCTCGGACAAGTGCGCTTGCCTGATCCACAGGCGATCATGACTCGTTTTCCACATGAGTTGTCCGGCGGGCAACAACAACGCGCGGCAATCGCGATGGCATTGGCGGGTGAACCAACCGCGTTGTTGCTGGACGAACCAACCACTGGACTCGATGTCACAACGCAAGCCCATATCCTTGAATTACTCCGCGACATCGCACGGGATCGCGGCATGGCGATGGTCTATGTCAGCCACGATCTTGGCGCGATTGCGCGGGTCTGTGACCGTGTTGTGGTAATGTATGCGGGTGAGGTCGTGCTGGAAGGCGCTGCTCGACAGGTGCTGAAGGCGCCGATCCACCCGTATGCGCGCGGGCTTCTGGCCTCGATCCCAAAGCTCAGCGATCCAAGGTTGCCGGTTGCATTGGACGGGCGCCCTCCGTCGCCGGGAGGCGCGGGGAACGGCTGTTCCTTTGTTGATCGATGCGCTTTGGCGCAGGACGCATGTTGCGATTGTCGCCCTGAGCTTGAAAGCTTGCCGAGCGGCGAAGCCGTGCGATGCTTTCATCACCAGGACGCGCATAAACTGTCCTTGGTTGGCAGCGGCGTAATTCCAGCGACCTTTGACGAAAACGCACCCGCTGCATTGCATTTGCGAGACGTGTCGATCAGCTATAATCAACCTGGGCTGCTCGACAAAATCCTGAGAAGGCATGGCGACCATGTCGCTACGGTTGATGGTATCGAGATTACCATTGCAAAAGGCGAAACACTGGGCCTTGTGGGAGAAAGCGGATCAGGTAAATCGACAATTCTCAAATCTATCGCGGGGCTACTTCCGCCATCTGGTGGCAATATCACTGTCGCCGGCGACGGTGCTTTGGCACCAAAGGTTGAACAGCGTAGCCCGGATCATCTGCGCAAGATTCAGCTGATTTTCCAAAACCCTGATGACAGCCTCAATCCACGCCAAACCATTGCGCAAATTCTTGAACAGCCGTTGAAGCTGTATTTTGGGCTGACCGGGGAGGCACTGCATCAACGCTCTGCCGAGATTTTGGACCGGGTCCGTCTTGGCGCGCATTATCTGGACCGTTTGCCCAGCCAGCTTTCGGGCGGTGAAAAGCAACGGGTTGCCATCGCGCGGGCCTTCGCCGCTGAACCGGATCTTGTGCTGTGTGACGAAGTGACATCGGCGCTGGATGTATCTGTTCAAGCCGCCGTTTTGGACCTGCTGAATAGTCTCAAGGCGACCCAAGGTACGACCTATGTTTTCGTCAGTCATGACCTCGCAGTTGTGCGGGCGCTATCCGACCGCGTTGCGGTGCTGTATCAGGGGCGATTATGTGAATTGGGACCCTCGGCAGATGTCTACGCCACGCCCTCGCATCCCTATACCGAGGTTCTTTTGGGAGCGGTATTGGAACCTGATCCTGACACTGCTCCGACGCTGAGCGCTGATGATGTAGTAGAGCTGTCACCGCCCGCGCAAGGGTGTCCGTTCCAACGCCGTTGTCCGCGCAAGATCGGGCGGATTTGTGACACTGACATGCCGCCTTGGCAGCATGGCACAGAGGGCCATGCGATAAGGTGCCACCATTCCATTGCAGAGCTTGCAGCAGTGCAAAGTCAGGAAGCCAAGGAACAACGCGCCTGATCATGTTGTCCTTGGCATCGTGCGCGCGCTTCAGAGTGGCTAGGTATTCCGCCGCAGCTGTGAATGTCGATGTCTTCAGCCGGATAGGCGAACTTGCAAAGGCTGTTGCAAAAGAGGCAGTTGTGGCAGCAGCACCAAAGTAAGATGTTGCCGTGGAACTTTCCGTCCGCGCATTGGGTGCGATCTGGGCCGCTGCAAAATGGTCAGGCGAAGGGCAACAACGAGACATGACCTGAGCGCACTGTCCCGTCCTGCGCGTGGACGGTGACCGACTGGCCTGCGTCCCAAAAACCACGGTCAATCATGGATTGCCCAACGTTGCATTTCAGGCGCGGGGACCAGATGGCAGAGGTGATCTGACCAACGCGCGTGTCGCCAACCATCACAGGCCATGGTTTTGAGCAGGTCGGACAAGGCCCACCATCGAACTTCACTCCTCGAATTTCGCGGGCCACACCGTTCGCTGCGATGTTCTGCAAAGCCGCGCGGCCGACATAGTCGATCGAGCCATCTATGACGCAAAACTTGCCGTGCCCAATCTCAAACGGATTGTTCTCGCGGGTGAATTCGTTGCCGTATGACAAAAGGCCGCCTTCAATCCGTTCGATCAGGTTGGGGCAACCCGGGGTGATGCGGTGCGCCTGACCTGCATCCCAGATTGCGTCCCACAGGGCTGGTCCAAGATGCCCCCCGTTCAAATAAATCTCGAACCCACCTTGGCGGGAATAGCCCGAGCGGGCGATCAATTGTTTGGTGCCCTGAAAGTCAATCCAGCCATATTTAAAAAACCCCATGTCGCGAATATGGGCGCCAAACAGTCCGGCTAGAAGGTCTTCAGCTTTGGGGCCTTGTATGGCCAGTGGCGAGACGTCTGGTTCGCTCACCTCGACATCCCAGCCGCGGCCAAGCGCCAGACCCATTGCATATAGCAACACGTCACTATCCGCGATGGACAGCCAAAAGCAGTCCTCAGCTAGTTTTAGCATAACAGGGTCGTTGATCAGCCCGCCTTGCGCGTCGATGATAGGGATATAGAAACAATCACCAACCTTGGCGCGCGCAATATTGCGCGGTGTCATCCATTGGACGAGGGTGGAGGCATCTGGTCCCGTGATCTGGACTTGACGCTGGCAAGACACGTCCCAGAGCTGGACGTGTTCCCGAAGGTGCCAGTAGTCTTGTTCGACCGTTGTTTGGAACGCCTTGGGCAACAGCATATGGTTGACGACAGAGAATCCGCGAACGCCGGCCTGTTCGACACGGTCAGTATAGGGGGTGCGGCGGATGCGCCGAGACATATTCAGACCATCCATTAGGCGGACATCCACATTGAATAGGAATTGGGGTTTAGAATAATCGGCATATGATATGCCCCCTCGGGGTCTGACATGGTGAACCGCAAGGCGATCTGGCTCACAGTGGCGGGGATTTTGCGCGCTGCCCAATAGTTGGCGGTGTCAAAAACCAGCTCGTAAGTCGCATTCGGGTCAATCTGTTCCGCCGGAATGTCTTGAGACAGCCGCCCACCGGCATCCATCGCGGCGCTCAGTACGACTGCGCCGCTGGTCAGGTTTGT
Organism: Pelagovum sp. HNIBRBA483; assembly: GCF_040931995.1. Taxonomy (NCBI): domain Bacteria; kingdom Pseudomonadati; phylum Pseudomonadota; class Alphaproteobacteria; order Rhodobacterales; family Paracoccaceae; genus Pelagovum; species Pelagovum sp. HNIBRBA483. The sequence continues at coordinate 2,372,210 of NZ_CP162412.1, read as the reverse complement.
GAGCGTCACAGCAATTTCTCCCGCGTGGGTGCCATCAGTGCCATTCAGAGTGTGTGAGGAAAGTATCGCCATTATTCTATCGAAGCCTTGTCTCGCTTGTCTGATGTCGCGGCCACAATCGGACTGATCACACCGCGGCATTTGACGTTGACGATTGCGACCTTGCCGCTGGCCATCGCACGTTTCAAGGCGGGGGCAAGCTGGTCGCGGGTTTCGACCAGTTCCCCATGCCCGCCCATGCCTTCGCACATTGTATGGAACGGGATATCCCGGAAATCAGTTGCGAAGTGTTTTCCGTTTTTGAAAAGGCGTTCTTGTTGTTGGCTGATGCAATCAAGGCCGTTGTTGTTGTCGATGACAATGGTGATCGGCAGGCCTTCCTGAAAGGCGGATTCAATCGAAAGGCCACCGGAAAGAAACGCCCCGTCACCAGAAATGACTACTACATTGCTATCCGGGTTGAGCGCCTTGGCCGAGATGCCAAAAGACACGCCGACCCCCAGCAGGGAGTAATTGCCGGGATGCATGATGCCACCCAGTTTTTGACCTCGCCATCCGGCCATATTGACTGCGATTTCTGACCAGAAATGGGTGTTGCCACCGTCAAAAATCAACCAGTCCTCGTCGCCCATTTGGTCCTGCACATCCAGCGAGAGTTGCAGCGGATGCATCTTGCCGGGTTTGGCGGACTCGGCTTCGATGTGTTCGTACCATTCATCAACCCAAGCGGCACGGCGGGTTCGTTGCAGATCGAACCAATCGGGCCAGGTTTTACCCACCCCACCGAGGGCATCCAGGAAAGCACCGGGGTCAGATAACAGCACCTCATCGGCGGCTTGATTGTATTCCAATTCTTCATGGCTACCGTTGATGCAGATGAGAGTTTGATCTTTTGGAAAGAACGGCGGATTGCCAAAGTTCATCTGGTTGTCCAAGCGCCCGCCGATCATCAGCACCAGATCAGCCTCGTGTATCGCCGGTTTCGATGGATGATATTGATGGAAATCAGCCAAACCCATGTAGGCCTCGGATTCTTCGCCCAGAAGTTTGGAATGGTAGGGAACATTGAAAATGGGCAGGCGCAAAGCCTTGCCGACCTGTTCAAGTTTGTCTTCGGCCTTTGACCACCAGACGCCGTGGCCGCCAATGATGACGGGGCGTTCGGCTTGCTTCACCTTGTCCAAAACAACAGCCAAGGCTGAGGGATCAGGCCACGCTCTTGCAACGGGGCGGTCGCTGCGATTGAACGGACGTTCTTCCAACCCAGCGTCTGCAGCGAATGATGAGAACATGATGTCCACTGGCAGCGAAATATGGACGGGGCCAGGGTAGCCGGTTGTGGCTGCGGTCCATGCGCGATTCACAAATTCGCTGATCCGTTCGCCGTCAGTAATCTGGACCGAATATTTGACCAAGGGCGCCGCGATTGCCACATCGTCGATTTCTTTGAACCCCCCTGCGCCTTGGCGTTTGAGCGTTGAGGAGCCAGTTACAAAAATCACCGGGCTGCGCTCGCCTCCGGCTTCCAGCATCGCGGGGACGGCGTTGGCAAATCCTTCAGGGCCAACAAGGCAGACCACAGGTTTACGGGTTATCCGAGCATGACCATCTGCCAAATGCCCCGCGATTTGTTCATGAGGCGTGTTGATCACAGGCATTTGACATTCCATGAACCCTTCAAGTGCCGGATTGCAGAAGCCACCCGCTAGCGTGAAGGCATGCTCTACGCCTTTTTCTTTGAAGGCGCGGGCCAATAGGGCGCCGCCTCTTATCAACCTGGGATCTGTCATTTGATATGTCTCACTTTAGGTTTTGGCGGCAAGTTGCAAAGCCGCTCGCGGTGTTTTTTCAAGGCCATCGCCCTTAGCAGCCGCGTTATCAAACACGACGTTTGGCCCGAGTTGGCTGATAGAGGTGACACCCAGTTGTGCCATCACAACGCTGATTTCTGCCTCGAAGCACTTAAGCAGTGCGTTCAATCCGGCAGCGCCTTCTGCCGCCAGTGCAAACAGGGCAGGGCGTCCTATCATGACAAAATCAGCGCCAAGAGCGAGGGCCTTGATGATATCTTCCCCGTTGCGAATGCCACTGTCAAAAAGCAATGGGAAATCCGGGCCAACTGCCTCGCGTATCAAAGGTAAAAGACTGATCGCAGGCGGCACAGAGTCCAATTGCCGCCCGCCATGGTTGGAAACGTAAATTGCGTCCGCGCCAAGACTGCGGATCCGACGGGCGTCTGTGGCAGATGTGACGCCTTTGACTATGAGCTTGCCTGGCCACTTGCCCCGCAAGGCCTCCAAAAAGGCCCAATCGGCGCCAGACCGGCTTGCCCCGCGGTCGAAGGTGTTTACCCCATTGCTATCAGTAAAATTCATCGGGCGCGGTGCGCCAAAGGCAAGTGTGCTCAAAGACCAACGCGGGTGGGTTGCGAAGTCCATAAACGCGCTGGGCGTCATTGCAAAAGGGACCGTGAAACCGTTGCGTAGATCGCGCACCCTCCGCGAGACTTGTGGTACATCCACAGTCAAAACGAGCGTGTCGTAACCGGCAACTCGGGCGCGGTCGACCATTGCCAAAGACGCTTCCTCAGAGGCTCCAAAGTAGAGTTGAAACCACGCGTGCGATCCCGCCATGCCGGCCATGTCCTCGATTGAGGTTGATGCCGCTGAGGACAGGCACACAGGGAAACCGATCGCCTTTGCGGTATCGGCTAGCGATGTGTCAGCCTTTGGATGGACAAGGTTGCACATGCCCATCGGGGCAATTCCAAACGGCACCTTGTAAGACTGCCCCATCAGTTCCGTTGCTAACGAACACTGCGCAACATCCGCCATCACGCGGGGTTGCAGCATGATGTTATCGAACTGTGACACATTACGCGCAGAGCCGGTTTCGCGCCCTGCTGCCCCTTCGATAAAGTCAAAGATCAGACGGGGCAGGCGCCGTTTTGCTTGCCGTCGCGCGTCCTCGGTCGAGAATATTCTGCTGTTTTTCCGCATCATGCGCGCGATTGCCTCAGGGTTTTGCAAGAGCTTCCCAAACCTACAAAGAGTTTGGCTGGGCCGACCAATCGAAAAACATCTCTGACCCATACGCCAGACCTATACCTGCGCGAAACGCCTGGGTGTTACGGTGTGCCTCTCATGCTCTCCACCTTGTCGACCCGGGCTTGCAATTGCTGGCTAAACAGATCGACGAACTTCAATGCCTCACGCGTCAAATCTTCGCGGCGGGCGGCAACAACAGCAACAAAGTACGTCAGTTTTTGTTTGATTGGCCGGAATACAACACCACCCATCCGCACGGCCTGCTCGGCTGAAAATGGATCGGCAATGGCGAGCACGGACGCTTCGCGCACCAAGGCACCTGCCAAGGGCATATTGGCCACCGAAAGGCGGGACCGCGCCCGCAGCTTATTAGACAGTTCGGGGTTAATCGACATCATTGAGTCCGGGTAGCTGGCGCCAAAGGTGACAAATGTCTCTGTCTTGACCAGCTCTTGAAGATCGACCGGCCCGTATTCACTGGCCAGCGGGTGGTCTTCGGGCATCAGGCAAACATAGGCAGCAGACGTCTGATACAACACTTCGACACCTGCATAATCCGGCTCGCGCCCGACAATGCCGAGATCAATCTGGCGCGTCTGGACCGCATCGAGGATTGCAGGTGTATTGCGTGACTGCACGATAAACTCGATGTCGGGGTTCTCGCGGTAAAGGCGGCTGATGGCGACCGGCAACTCTATCGTTGCAATGGACTGGATCGTCCCGATTGAGATCGCCCCACCTTGCGACGTGCGAATTGATTTCGCCAAATCCTGCAAGCGGTCGATCCCCACAAACATGCCTTCGACACCTTCGTAGAAATGGCGCCCCTCTACTGTTGGTGTCAGCCCACGCCCAACACGCAAGAACAGGGGAAACCCAGCGGACTGTTCAAGATCTGCGATGAGCCGGCTCACGCTCGGCTGTGAGATATGCATCATCTTCGCAGCTTCGGTGATGGAGCCGCAACGTATGGTTGCTCTGAATGCCTCGAGTTGACGTAGGTTCATTGGCGGCCTGATCCTCAGGAATGACTATGAATAAAAGTATTCATCTCTTTCGCCCTTGTATAGGTCGGAGCTTTTCATCTGCTTTAGCTATGGGTGTATCTGCTAATTCGATTGGCTGCGGCGCGAGTGATTTTCTAGACTTTTGTTTGAAATCATACGCATTCTAATCATTTGGCCGGTAGTTGATGACTGAATTTAAATTGCCCCGATCGCCCTGGATGGACGATGAGCTGGAAATGTTAAGCGATGCGTGTCGCCAATTCTACGCGCGCGAATGCGCACCCTACTACGAGGATTGGGAGAAAGCTGGGTCGTTCCCGCGTGCGCTTTGGCAGTAGGCAGGCGAGATGGGGTTGCTGGGGGCGGAGGTCCCCGAAGAATTTGGGGGACTTGGTGGCACTTTTGCGCATGATGCGGTGATCGCCTATCAGGGGAATCTGGCGGGAATTGATGGTTGGGGCGGCGGTCTGCACAACTCGATCGTGATCCCCTATATCATCCACTACGGCTCGGATGAGCAGAAACATTCAATCTTGCCGCGCATGATCTCCGGCGAACTGATCGGCGCGATTGCGATGACCGAGCCGGGGGCCGGGTCTGATTTGCAGAACATCAGAACCACGGCCATCAAAGATGGCAATCACTACAGGATTTCTGGCTCAAAAACATTTATCACCAATGGCGCCTTGGCGAATATGATCATCGTTGCGGCCAAGACTGAACCAAAGGCAGGGGCGCGCGGCACCTCGTTGTTTCTGGTGGAAACCGATGGTCTGGAGGGGTTTCGGCGCGGGCGAAACCTCGACAAATTAGGGATGAAATCCAACGATACATCCGAGTTGTTCTTTGATGACATGCGGGTGCCGGCATCGGCGTTGCTTGGCCCACAAGAGGGGGACGGGTTTGCCCAGATGATGCAGCAATTGCCGCAAGAGCGGCTGTTGATCGGCGTTTATGCGGTGGCGCGGATAGAACGTGCGCTGCAGGTGACGCTTGAATATGTCAAAGAACGTGCGGCCTTTGGTAAAAAGATAGCCGAGTTTCAGAACACCCAGTTCGTGCTGGCAGAAAGCGCGACCGAAGCCACCATCGCCAAAACTTTTCTGGACGCCTGCATTGCTGAACATTTGGAAGGCAAGCTGACGACGGAAAAAGCGTCGATGGCAAAATATTGGCTAACCGACCTGCAGGCCAAAATTATCGACCGCTGTCTTCAGCTTTTCGGCGGTTACGGCGTGATGGCAGAATATCCGCTGGAGCGCATGTACCGTGATAACAGGATTGAGCGCATTTATGCGGGCACGAATGAGATCATGAAGCTCGTCATCGCGCGTGGATTGTTCAGGGAATGACGATGGCATTTATGGTAAACATTGTTCACTGTGAAACAAAGGGTACGGTGGCACGCCGCACTATGAATCGCCCCGATGCGCGAAACTGCCTGTTGGTTGCAATGTTGGATCGCCTGAACAGTGCGATTTGCGCATCGGGAACGGTAAGCCTGGTACAAAGCTTTGTGACTGCTGCGGGATGTCACTGGCGGCTGCTTTTGAATATAATGGAACGTGATGTCGGAGACAGCATTAGGGTCCATGCCGAAAAGAGCCAGCCAAACCTGCGGCTGATTTCGGTTGATATGTGCGGGTAATTGTCGGGAGGAAAGAAGATGGAATGTTGTGGACCTGGATATGCGTCGCCTGCCGATGCGATCAAAGCGCCGCGCGAGAAGCTGCTGTACACAATTGCCATCTACACTGGCACGGGCATTCAAAAGCCGGACTATCTGGCGACAGTGGATGTAGATCCTGACAGTCCAACCTATTCGCAGGTCATCCACAGGCTGGAAATGCCTGGGATTGGCGATGAACTGCACCATATGGGCTGGAATGCTTGTTCCTCATGTTTTGACGATGGTTCCATGTCGCGCAAGTATCTGCTGTTGCCCGGCGTGCGCTCTAACAACATCCATATCGTTGACACTGCGACCGACCCGCGAGCGCCGCGTCTTCACAAGGTGATCGACGGCGCTGAGATTAAATCCAAGACCAACCTCTCTGGCCCTCACACCGTGCATTGTCTGGGCTCCGAAATCATAATCTCAATGCTGGGCGACGCAAAGGGCGAGGCACCGGGAGGGTATCTCCATCTCAACAAAGACTTCGAAATTCAGGGCCGTTGGGAAAGCTCGATGGGCAACATCAAGTTCGGCTATGACTTTTGGTACCAGCCGCGCCACAACGTGATGGTCAGTTCCGAATGGGCCGCGCCGAACACCTTTATGCCGGGCTTCGATCTGGAAGAAGTTGGTCATTTAAAATACGGGCGCGAGCTGCATTTCTGGGATTTTGAGAAGAAAGTCCCGATGGAGACGGTGTATCTGGGTGAGGACGGCTTGCTGCCGCTGGAGGTCAAATTCCACCATGATCCTGACAGCACCCACGGGTTCTGCGGCGCGGCGTTATCTTCAAATGTCATTCATTGGTGGAAGGATGATGCAGGCAAGTGGCAGTGGGAAAAGATTATCGACGTCGCCAATGAACCGCATCCTGATTGGCCGATCCCGGTTCCCGGCGTCATGTCTGCCATCCTGATCTCGATGGACGACAAATACCTCTATTTGAACAATTGGCTGCACGGAGATATGCGCCAATACGACATCTCTGATCCGCACAATCCCATTCTCACGGGTCAGGTCTGGATGGGAGGCTTGCTGGGACGCGCACCAGTGGTCAACGGTGTCAAAATGGCGGGTGGACCGCAGATGTTCCAGCTGAGCCTTGATGGCAAACGGCTCTATGTGACGACCAGCCTGTTCAGCACTTGGGACAACCAGTTCTACCCGGAAATTCGCGAGCGAGGTGGCGTCATGGTAATGATTGACTGCGACCCTGTGAACGGCGGGATGACCCTGAACCCTGATTTCATTGTGGACTTTGGCCAAGAACCCAACGGCCCTTCCCGCTGCCATGAGGCGCGTTATCCCGGCGGCGATTGCACAAGTGACATCTGGCTATGATTGTGACGATCGCCAATCGCGATGGCGCGCGCTATGTGGTGGATCCGCGCAAGCCGCTGCTCGATAGCTTGCGCGATCAAGGGGTAGATTTGCCGTTTGGATGTAAATACGGCGGTTGCATTACCTGTGCCGCCAAACTCACCACCGGTGAAGTCGACCAACGTCGCCAAGTCGCGCTGAACAACCGACAGATCAACGACGGTTATGTCATCCTTTGCGTGGCGCGCCCGACGACAGACATCACACTGGAAATCGGCGTTGAGAGCCATGACAAACTCTATCGCAATCCGTTTTTGGATCCGCTCAAACCCCACGAACTCAAGGCGGATATCGCCACGCCCGCGCCCTCAAGTCGCAAAGCGGTGGGCCACAACGAACAGGAGGCATAGATGCCCGAAGCTGATGTTGACCGCATCTATGACTACGATGCCAAATACCTAGCTGACATTCTGTCATCGGTGAAGACAATTGCCATGGTCGGTGCCAGTGGGGACAAAACCAAGTTCAGCTACGGTGTGCTGCGTGTGCTGCATGAAACCGGTTATGACATGATCCCCGTCAACCCGAACCCGAACCTGACCGAAATCCGCGGCATCAAGGTTTACCATTCGCTTGAAGAGATTGATCGCCCCGTAGACATGGTCGACGTGTTCCGCCCGAAGGAGGAATTCTATAGTTTTGCGGAAAAGGCGATTGCCATCAAAGCCAAGGTTTTGTGGGGGCAGATTGGCGTCTACGACGATGCCGCCGCGAAACTGGCGCAAGATGCGGGCCTTGAGGTGATCATGAACCGTTGCCCCAAAATCGAACTCTTCCGCCCGTTCTGGAAACCAAGGCTCGATCTGCAAATCTAATCCCAAGGAAACCCAATGGCCCAGAACATCACGAACAGCCCCAAGGGTACCGCCAAAGTCGCATTGTCGGTGAATGGTGCCATCGGTGTGGAAGGGGCCTTGCCACTGGTTGGCAGTGACACGCATGTGGTCGTCGATCTGCGCGATGGGAGGGAAGAGGCTAACTCGGGCATCATTCCGTGCGCTGTTGGAATGGAACCACCGCCCGTGGTGAACCTATCCGGTGGCAGAACTGCGTGGAGAAAAGCAGATGGGCCGCTGGGAGACATTAAATAATGAGCAGGGTTGTCATTACATCCGGTGTCCGGACTGCGATCGGGGATTTTGGCGGCGCGCTTGCGGGCTTGCCGCCCTGTGATTTGGCTGTCGAAGTTGCCAAAGAAGCCATCGCGCGGGCAGGGGTTTCTCCCGCACTTATCAATCAATCGGTATTCGGTAACGTCATCCACACAGAACCACGCGACATGTACCTGTCGCGGGTCGCCGCCATTGGGGCGGGCGTTCCTGAGTCATCGCCCGCGCTGACATTGAACCGCTTGTGCGGCAGCGGATTGCAGGCCGTTATTACCGCCGCCGAACAGATCATATTGGGCAACGGTGATATCGCCCTTGCTGGCGGCGCTGAAAACATGAGCCGGGTCGGCCACTTGATGTCTGCTGCGCGTTTTGGCGCAAAAATGGGTGATGTGAGTGCCACCGACATGATGACCGGCGCGCTGACGGACCCCTTTGGCAATGGCCATATGGGCGTGACCGCGGAAAATGTGGCGGCGGCAAGCGGCATTGATCGCAGCGCCCAAGACGCGCTCGCCTTTGAGAGCCATCAGCGGGCCGCCGCTGCGATAAAGGCAGGGCATTTTAAAGAACAAATTCTGTCTCTGACCGTCAGGCAAGGCCGCAAAGACGTGGTGTTTGACACTGATGAACATGTGCGCGCTGATCTGAAGGCCGAAGATCTCGAAAAACTGCGTCCGGCCTTTAGGAAAGACGGCACAGTCACGGCGGGCAATGCATCAGGTATCAATGACGGGGCCGCGGCGCTTGTTCTGGCATCCGAGGATGTCGCGGACAAAAATGGCATGCCTAAATTGGCCATTATCCGCGCGTCTGCCCTTGGTGGCGTTGCGCCAGAGGTCATGGGGATGGGGCCGGTTCCGGCGGTAACGCTCGCCCTAGATCGTGCTGGTCTGAAGGTTTCAGATCTGTCTTGTATTGAATCTAACGAGGCTTTTGCGGCCCAAGCCTGCGCTGTGTCAAATGCACTTGGCTTTCCACCTCAAATTACCAACCCCAATGGCGGGGCCATTGCTCTTGGCCATCCCGTTGGGGCATCCGGTGCCATAATCCTGATAAAATTGATCTACGAATTACGGCGTACCGGCGGGCGCTTTGGCCTTGCGACGATGTGTATCGGCGGCGGGCAGGGCATTGCTATGATCGTAGAAAACCCTGAGGCAAAGTGATGACTGTGATCCAGAAAATCGCAGTCATCGGATCGGGAACAATGGGTGGCGGCATCGCGATCTCGGCGTTGAGCGGCGGACTAAAGACGGTTCTGGTCGACACATCCGATGCGTCATTGGAACAAGCACAGGCGCGTGTGCATAAGTACTTTGACCGTCAGGTTTCAAAGGAGAGGATGTCGGCGCAGGATCGCGAAAATGCGCTGTCGTGCCTACAAGTTTCGACTGTTCTCTCCGCAGCCAGCGACGCCGATCTGGTGGTCGAGGCGGTATTCGAGGATCTTGACATCAAGAAATCTGTGTTCTCACAGTTAGAGCAAGTTGTTTCCCGAACCTGCCATCTGGCCACCAACACCAGCGCACTTAGAGTCTCCGAGATCGCGAGCGCTCTGGAGTATCCTGATCGTTTTTGTGGGTTGCACTACTTTAGTCCTGCAGAGGTGAACCCTGTCGTGGAAGTTGTGCGCAGTGACATGACCCAAGGCAGCACTGTTACCGCGACATTGTCCTTTCTAGGCACCTGTCGGAAAATTCCAATCGAATGCAAAGATCAAAGCGGATTTGCCTTAAACCGGTTCTTTTGCCCATATACAAACGAGGCCGCACGCTGCATCGATGACGGCCTTGGAACGCCTGCCCAGATAGATGACGTTGCAAAACAAGTACTTGGCGTGCCGGTGGGGCCATTCTTTGTAATGAACATCGTCAAACCGCGCATCAACCTCGCTGCGATCCGCAATTTGGCGCATTTAGGTCCATTTTATGAGCCCGCCCGTAGCATGAGCGCAATTGGAGATGCTGATGCAAGCTGGGAGATTTCCGACGCTCCCGCGACGCTCGGCGCGAGTGCGCGCCAAGTCATCACGGACCGCCTACTCGGCGCGATCTTCTTTGCTGTGAAACAGGAACTTGCTGAGGAGGTCGCAACTGCCGGGGCAATCGATCTTGGCGCTTGTCGCGCGTTTGGATTTGCCAAAGGTCCGGTCGAAATGATGCGAGATTTGGGCGCAGACGCAGTGAACACGTTGATTTCATCCGTCACTGCGAACGTGAGCGTATCTCATTGAATTCCCATAAGATGAAGCATGCGTACTTTGCGAAAAACATATTTGGTGTGGCAGAATATACTAACAGAGACAGGACGACCCACACGCCAATTCGCCGAGGCGCAATGAAGATTACGGTTTTTCCAAACCTTGACCTATTGACCTGTGCCTGAGCGCCGCGGGGTAAAGGTTTGGACGTTGGCCTCACCCCTCATCGCTGTAGCCATCATCATCGCCGTAGGGGCCGACGCCGACTGCGGATAGCACGCATCCCGTTCTGGGGGCCGCGTTTAGCGTTGCCAAGAAAATTATCAATGCTGAGAGCCAGCCCGTACCATGATAACGCGACATTCTGGGCAATCAGCGCGAACGCATCGCAGACAGCAAGCAGTATTAAAAAAACCCACGGCGCGCGACTGTCGGTGAATGACCGGAAAGGTCCGAAAGCGAATTTCCATTGTTCGTCGGCGATCATTCATATCAACGAGCGTCCATTATTTATTGAATGTGAGGCAGAGCGGCTGTGGGTTGATGGCATTGATTTCAAGGTAAAAATTCGTGCATTCGGTGACTTATAGTCTGTGCCTTTGATAAATCTAATTTACATTGATACCTGAATAACGGGCCTATCATCTGAAGGTCGAAGGTGCACAAATCCCACCCCCGCAACCAAATCATACCATCACGAACAAGCGCCTAGAGCCATGCTCAGGGCGAGGCTATGCTACCGTTCTTGGTGCGGTTTGAAGCCCCGAGATCTGACAGATCAAGTTAATGATCTCCGCGGCGCCATTCCCATGCTTGAGGTTGGCCATGACGAATGGGCGCCCTTTTCGCATCCGGGTGGCGTCGTGTTTCATTACGTCAAGCGACGCGCCAACATAGGGCGCGAGGTCGGTCTTATTGATCACGAGAATGTCCGAGCGGGTGATCGCGGGGCCGCCCTTGCGGGGTATTTCCTCGCCCGCGGCCACATCAATGACATAGATGGTCAGATCGGCGAGTTCGGGGCTGAAGGTGGCTGAGAGGTTGTCGCCGCCGGACTCAATCAAAACGACCTCCAGTTCGGGGTGACGTGATTGCATCTCGGCCACCGCTGCAAGGTTGATGCTGGCATCCTCTCTGATTGCTGTATGCGGGCATCCGCCTGTCTCGACGCCAATCACGCGGTCGGAGGGTAGAATTTGCATGCGCATTAGGGCTTCGGCGTCTTCTTGGGTGTATATGTCATTGGTGATGACACCGATGGACCAGTGCTCCTGGAGCTTTTCGGCCAATCGTGCGGTTAAGGTCGTTTTGCCTGCGCCAACAGGACCGCCGATGCCGATGCGTAGTGGACCGTTCATTTTGCTCATGACTGGAAAAGCCTTGGTTGATGGGTTTCGTGCTGCATCGCTGCAATGTCCGACAAGAAACAATTCGAGTAGATCGCGTCCTCTCCTGCGGTGATAGCCTCCGAGGCGATAGCTTCACAAAGCGGTGAAAGATGGGCGAGAACCGCTTGTCCGTCGGTTTGACCCAGTGGCATCAAACGCTGTGCGGCTGAAATCAGGTTCGAGGCGAAACTTTGGAGATACAGAGCTGCTGTATCGGCCACAGGTAAGGCTTGCAAATGGGCCGCGCGACCAAGCGCGACGGGCAGTACAAGGTCGGGTAAATCCATATTCCAGACAGCGCGTGTGACGCGGGTGAAGGCCGCCCCTTGACGCGCGCTTTCACGCAAGCGCTCGGCGGAAGGGGCAAAGGCGCGGGCTTTTTGGTCGATGATGCGCAGTTCGCGGTTGGAGCCGCAGGCCTCGGCCAAGGCGATGAAGACGGCGTCAGACCGCCCCGAACCATCTTGCAAAAGGTCGGCAAGCCAGTTTTCAAGCGACGCTGCATCATGCACCCATCGTGCCTGGATCGCTGCTTCCAGCCCGTGGGACCACGCGAAGGCGCCGGTGGGGTAGGATGGCGACAACCATTGCGTCAACATTAGCATTTTCTGATCAATGCGCATGTGCACTTGCCCCATGCTCATGGGCATGGGTTCGCCCGTGGCCGTATGCGCCGCCTTCAGGGGTGAACGGCAGCTCAGCTTCGGTGATCGTGGCGCCCAAATGCCGGAGCATATGGGCAATCACCGGATCGTTCTGGATCAGAAGCCGGTCATCGTCGATCTGGCACGGGGTGTGCCGGTTTCCGATATGCCAAGCGAGGCGGGCCAGATTTTCACCCGTCACGACATAGAGCGCTTCAGGCGCGGCTTTGATCATCACGCGGGTGCCCTCATCGAGCTCTAATGCATCGCCGTGTTCGAGTGATGTTGTTTTATCCAGATCGATGACAAAGCTCAGGCCGGTGTCGGTTACGAGGCGTTTGCGCCGCAGAAACCGCGCATCGTAGGTCAAGGTGCAGGTATCGGCGTCGCCGTGCCAGTGACCATTGCGATGAAGGGTTTGCGCGATTGGAAGTTGGCTCATTTTCGACCTCAGAACAGGAAGTAGCGTTGCGCCATGGGGAGCGTTTCTGCGGGTTGGCAGGTTAGCAGTTCGCCATCGGCGCGGACTTCATAAGTTTCCGGGTGGACCTCAATCTTCGGCGCTGCCGTATTTAGCTTGAGGTCCGACTTTCCGATGTCCCGCGTGCGTTTGACGGCGAGTGTTTGCTTGGCGAGTCCAAGCTTATCCCCAATTCCATTCGCTTGGGCTGCCTCCGAGACGAAGCAGACGGCCGACTGCTCAACCGAACGGCCAAAGGCCCCGAACATCGGGCGGCTGTACACTGGTTGCGGGGTCGGTATCGAGGCGTTCGGATCACCCATTTGGGCACAGGCGATTGTGCCGCCCAGCAGCACCATTTCGGGCTTTACGCCAAAGAACGCGGGTTTCCACAAAACAAGATCGGCGCGTTTGCCAACCTCGATAGATCCGATCTCTTGGGCGATCCCATGCGCGATCGCTGGGTTTATGGTGTACTTCGCGATGTAGCGGCGGACACGGAAGTTGTCGTTGTCGCCTTGCTCTTCGGGGAGGCGGCCGCGCTGCTTTTTCATTTTGTCGGCGGTCTGCCATGTGCGGATCAGCACTTCGCCGACGCGGCCCATGGCCTGACTGTCGGAGGCAATGATAGAAAACGCCCCCATGTCGTGCAGGATATCTTCGGCGGCAATGGTTTCGCGCCGGATGCGACTCTCGGCAAAGGCGACATCCTCTGGGATCGATTTGTCGAGGTGGTGGCAGGCCATCAGCATGTCGAGATGTTCTTCGACCGTGTTCACGGTGAATGGCCGTGTTGGATTGGTCGATGATGGCAGGACGTTCATTTCGCCACACAGTCGGATGATATCGGGCGCATGACCGCCGCCTGCGCCCTCGGTATGGAACGCATGGATCGTGCGACCTTTGAGAGCGGCGACGGTGTTTTCCAGAAAGCCGGACTCGTTCAGCGTATCCGTATGGATCATGACTTGCACATCCATCGCATCGGCCACCGATAAACAGCAATCAATTGCGGCTGGTGTTGTGCCCCAATCCTCGTGGAGTTTCAGGGCGCACGCGCCGGCATTTACCTGTTCCTCAATGGCTGCCGGCAGTGAGGCATTGCCTTTGCCAGCGAAGGCAAGGTTCATCGGGAAGGCGTCTGCTGCCTGTAGCATTCGCCCGATATGCCATGGTCCGGGCGTGCAAGTGGTTGCGAGCGTACCGTGGGCGGGGCCGGTACCGCCACCCAACATGGTGGTCAAACCTGAATGGAGGGCGTCTTCGATTTGTTGGGGGCAGATGAAATGGATATGGCTGTCAAAACCGCCAGCGGTGAGGATACGACCCTCGCCAGCGATCACTTCTGTCCCCGGACCGACGATGATATCGACGCCAGGTTGGGTGTCAGGATTGCCCGCTTTGCCAAGCCGGACGATCCGGCCATCCTTGAGGCCCACATCGGCTTTGACGATGCCGGTATAATCAACGATCAGGGCGTTGGTGATTACCGTGTCAACCGCGCCGTTTGCGCGGGTCACTTGGGATTGCCCCATCCCGTCGCGGATCACCTTGCCACCACCGAATTTCACCTCTTCACCGTATGATAGGCTGCCTTCGGCCTCCTTGCCCATGCGTGCCAGACCGACCCTTTCGGCTGTCAGGTCGCGCTCGACCTCGATAATCAGGTCGGTATCGGCGAGCCTTACCTTGTCACCGACGGTAGGGCCAAACATGGCGGCATAGTCGCTTCGTTTGATCGTAGCAGGCATGATCAGAGATCTCCCATAACCTGTTGATTGAACCCGAAGATGCGGCGCGCGCCTTCGATTGCGATCAAATTTACCTCACGCCGCTGGCCTGGTTCGAACCTGACGGCGGTACCTGCGGCGATGTCGAGCCGCATCCCACGGGCTGCGGCGCGGTCAAAATCCAAGGCAGGATTGGATTCGGCAAAGTGGTAATGGCTGCCGACCTGCACGGGACGGTCGCCAGTATTCGCGACCATCAGGATCGTGACTGATGCTCCTTCATTGAGGGTCAAACTGCCCTCCGCTGTGACGAGTTCCCCCGGGATCATTTGCGCACCTTAAGGGCAGAAACCTGCATCGCTGCCGCGACCGAAACCGCGGCGGCAGGGATGGCAAACACCATGAGGAGAAGGGCATATCGCATATTAGCTCCTATCGAATTGGGTTGTGGACTGTGACGAGCTTCGTTCCATCCGGAAAAGTCGCTTCGACTTGAACTTCGTCGATCATTTCAGGAATCCCGTCCATGCATTGAGCGCGGGTGATCACCTTGGCGCCGGCCTCCATCATGTCCGCCACGGAACGGCCATCGCGGGCGCCCTCGACAACGGCATCGGTTATCAGGGCGATCGCTTCAGGGTAGTTGAGGCGCACTCCGCGCGTTAACCGCTTGCGTGCAACTTCAGCAGCCATGGCGACCAAAAGTTTGTCTTTCTCTCGCGGGCTCAGGTTCATTGGTTATAGCCTCCAAGAAACGGGAAGTGTGGATTTGCTCAATTGATCGAGTACCGGCAACAGGTGCGTTCGCAGGACGTGGCTGTCGGCTGCAACCAAGCGGAGCGCCAAGACGTCAGGTTGCAAAAGGCTCGCACCACCGAAATCGCCCAAGTGCCGCCGGACATCGTCAATCACCGCTTCGGCGTCGGGCGCGACATAGAGCCCGCTGGCCATTGCAACACCCCCGTTGGCAGTAGCGGATTGCGCCAAACTGGCAGCGATATTGCCTTCCAAGCGCATCGCGTCAAAATAGAGCGGTTGCCCCATGCGGGTGACTTCAATGCGATCATGGAACTGCGCATTTGTGATGGCTTCGCCCATCGCGGTGCGGCCAAAGATGACAGGCTCGACCATTAAAAGCTGTGCGTTGGCGGCAAGGTCGATGCGGAGCCGTCGATCCAATGCACATCTGTCGTAGAGGATCAGTTCCTGTGGGAGCCAGTGTAGATTGCCGCCGTCACCCACTTTGGCCGTTGTCCGGATATGACCAACCTCGCCATGTTGCGCGCGGTAGGCGCGCTCCGCGGCTTGGGTCGTCAGGCTGATGCAACTATTCGCGGCGACATCAATCTCAAGAAAGAAGCAGTCGCCGCCGGTGATCCCGCCTGCGGTGTTCACAAGGATCGCCTCGACAGTTTTTCCATTGCGGGGGAATACAAGCTTGAACGCGCCTGCTTGGCGCAAGTCTGCCAGCACGCTGCGTCCTTCAACAACTTTGGACGACAAGATGGCGTGCCCCTGCGCGCGAGGGGGCGGGGTGAGTGTGATATGCTTGATCATAAGTGTGATGCCGAGCCCCGCGACAATGCTTGCCCTAGTTTTGATCATGCGGGCCAGGAAGTGACCAGAAACGCGGCCTGACAGAGAGGCAAAACCCCGAAATCGCCTAAATTTTGGATGAAATTGTATTTCGAGATCAAAAAATGGGCGAAATTTGAGGCGTTTGGTGAAGGGCGAAGAGCCGCCGCGGGCTATGCTGTTCTGCAGGGAGCTTTGGCATTTTAGGCGCGAAAGGCGATCTGGCGGCGGGACGACGATCCTGCGGATGCCAACGGCATTTTATCAGGGCTAGGAATTTAAGGGCGAGGTTCAAGCGAGGGGTTTGGGCTACGCGAGAAAGAACATTCTGGCAAATTTCGATGCCGATATTGCTGCTGGTTTCTCTTGAACAAGGGGAAGATCTTAACGCTTTTGTTTGTAGCAGCTGTTGGCGGGGCCGTGGCTCAGGGAGTTTTTCTCTGACGCTTGAGCATCTGGAGGTCTGATTTTTCAACGGCTCCCGAAGCCCACGCAAAAAAGGCGTAGCTGGCCATGCCAAGCGATACAATGAAGATGAGGCCGAAAAGGTTGTAGAGCAGTGCGGGCGCGAGCAATTCGATCGCTTTAATGACTGCGCCCATCGCCAGCGCTGCCCCGAGAATGCGCGGAAGGCGACGTTTGAAGCGACTGTCAAACGATGCGGCGTCACCAAGGCGCCGCGAACGGTACCAGAGGTAACCAAGGGTAAGCCACGCGGCAATACTCGTGCCGATTGCGGAAGCGATGAAGCCAATGAACGGTGCCGCGGCCAAGATAATTACGACATTGCTGATCATCCCCCACAACGACGAATGAAAAGCCGTTCGGGTATCCTCTCGCGCAAAAAACAGGGGAATGAACGTCTTTTGTAGAACGAAGGCGGGCAAGCCAAGCCCATAGACAGCGACGGCGAGGGCGGTGTTTTGGGTGTCCTGTGCAGTGAAGGCGCCGCGTTCGAAAAGCACCTCAACGAGGGGGACAGGAATCACAACCAGAGCAACCGCCGCAGGTATGGTGAGCACCAGCGACATTTCGTTGGCACGATTGAAGACATGACGACCGCCAACGGTATCATTCGCACGCAGTCTCCGCGACAACTCGGGCAAGAGGACGACACCGATAGCGATGCCGATTACGCCAAGCGGCAGTTGGTACAGCCTGTCTGCGAGGCTCAGCCAGACAACGGCGCCTTCGAAAAAACTCGCCATTTGCCGCCCTACGAGAAGGTTTATTTGCCCGACGCCGGCTGCCATTGCCGCTGGTGCCGCGATGATGGCAAGGCGTTTCATATCCGGGGACAAAACGGGGCGTTGAGGGCGGAGAGTGAACCCGGCGCGATGGGCTGCGATCCATACCAATGCCAGTTGCGAGATGCCCGCGACTGGGACCGTCCAAGCGAGCGCGAGGCCAAGGTCCCACGACATAAAATCCGCGGTCAGGAGCGCAATCACAAACAGGAAGTTGAGAAGGGCAGGAGAGGCCGCCGCCGCGACAAACCTGCGAGTCGCGTTCAGAATGCCGGAGAGCAGCGCGGCGAGGGAAATGAAAAGAATATAAGGGAACGCGATGCGCCCCATCAAAACCGTCATGTCGAAGCGCTCGTCACCCACAAATCCGCTCGCCATAAGGAACACAAGCCAAGGCATTGCGAGAAGGGCCAGTGCGGAAAACACAACGAGAAACAGGGCCATCCCGGAAAACGCGTTTTGGGCAAAGCCATGGGCGTCTTCATCCCCTTCGAGTTTTTTTGAAAACATCGGGATGAAGGCCATATTAAAGGCGCCCTCGGCAAAGAACCGGCGGAACATGTTAGGCAGGGTGAAGGCGATCAGGAATGCCTCTGCCACCGGCCCAGACCCCAAGAACGCTGCGATCATTATGTCCCGTGCAAAACCGAATACGCGGGAGAGGAGCGTCCAGAGGCTGACTGTCAAAAAGGCGGCTGCCAATTTCATGAACGCGCTCTTTCCGCTCCGGAGGTGATCGCTTCCTTCAGTTTGCGTTCGAGGGCCGCGCATTTGCTGGGCGAATGGAATTTCAGGCCAAACATGTCTTTCACGTAGAAGGAATCGACGACTTGTTCGCCATAGGTCGCGATAACGGCCGACGCGATATAGATGTTGCTGTTGGCAAGCGTGCGGGTCAGATCATGCAAAAGGCCGGGGCGATCGCGCGTATCGACCTCGATGATGGTATAAATTTCAGATCCATCATTATCGAAGCTGATCGAGGTCGGGACGCGGAATGCTTTCTCGCGCTTCTTCATTTTGTCACGGTCGGCCAAAGCGTCACGGGCGACCACCTGACCTTGTGTCGTCTTCTCGATCATCGATCGCAAGCGGGGGAGGCGTTTTTCATCATAGGGATGGCCGTCTCCATCTTGGATCCAGAATGCGGCAGTGGCGTAGCCGTCCTTACTGGTGAACGTTCGGGCATCAACCACGTTGGCTCCGACAAGGCTGAGCGCACCGCACATACGGCTGAAAATTCCTGGGTGATCAGCCATTGCAAAGCATACACGGGTCGCATCGCGGTCATGATCGAGGGTCAGGCGGGTTCTTATCTCGTCATTCGAGATGCCGCGCAGGAGGTCGGCAAAATCGACATGGGCGGTGACGTGCAAACCTTGCCAATAGGGCGGGTAATGGCGCTGCAATTCGTGCCGGATGTCTTTTTCTGGCCAGTCGGTGAGCCGTTCGCGCAGGTTCTTTCGGGCCTCTGCACCGCGTTCCTCACGGTTGATTGCCTCCAACCCGTCGCGCAATGCGGTGCGGGTCTGCCGGTAGAGCGCCCGGAGCAGCGTGGCCTTCCAATTGTTCCAGGTATTTGGTCCGACGCCGCGAATATCACATACCGTCAGCACACAGAGCAGATCGAGCCGTTCTTCAGTGCGTACGGCCTTCGCAAAATCCCGCACGGTACGCGGGTCGGCGATATCCCGTTTCTGGGCCATGTCGGACATCAGGAGATGATATCGGACAAGCCATTCGACGGTTTCACATTCCTTTTTATTCAGACCAAGCCGCGGGGCGACTTTTCGCGCGATTTTCGCGCCGAGGACGGAATGGTCCTCATCGCGGCCCTTCCCGATGTCATGTAACAGGAGCGCCGTGTACAAGACCTTTCGGTTGATGCCCTTTTTAAGAATGCTGGAGGCTACGGGAAGTTCTTCGACGAGTTCATCGCGCTCGATCTGTGCGAGGTTCGAGATGCACTGGATCGTATGCTCATCAACCGTGTAGTGATGATACATATTGAACTGCATCATTGCGACGATGGGCGCAAATTCCGGAATGAACGCCGACAAGACGCCGAGTTCGTTCATCCGTCTGAGGCCGCGCTCTGGGTTCCCATGCTTGAGAAGCATGTCGAAAAATGAGCGGAGCGCTTCCCGATCTTCGCGCACCTCCTGATCAATCAAGTCCAGATGGCTGGCGATTTCCCGCATGGCGTCCGGATGTAGAAGGGTCCCCGTCCTGAGGGCCTCTTCAAAAATCCTTATGAGATTGCGCTTGTCATTGAAAAAGGCCTGTTTCGAAGAAATCGTCAGCCGGTTTTGCAAAATCGCGTAGGGCGCGCGCGCGCGTTTTTTGCGTGTCAGCAGGCGAGTAAACATTGGGGCCGATTTTGTGTGGTCGGCTTCGAGTTTGGTCAGGAAGATGCGTGTCAGTTCGCCGACACGGGTCGCGTGCCGGAAATAGGCCTGCATGAAATGCTCAACACCGCGGCGGCCGCCTTGATCGACGAACCCCATCCTTTCGGCTACTTCGACTTGCAGGTCGAATGTGAGCTGATCCATAGCACGGCTGGTTAGAATATGGAGGTGGCATCGTACCGCCCAGAGGAAATCAGCGGCTTTAACGAAGGTGGAAAACTCTTCCGCCGTGAAAAGCCCCGCGTCGACAAGGTCGTGGGCGCGACGAACGCCGTGCACATATTTTCCGATCCAGTAGAGCGATTGCAAATCGCGCAGTCCGCCCTTGCCCTCTTTCACGTTCGGCTCTACGACGTATCGCTGACCGCCTTGTTTGCGATGCCGTTCAGCGCGTTCTGCTAATTTGGCCTCGATGAAGTCAGAGGCGGTCGATTTGAAGAGATCGCTCCAGAGCCTCTCCGCAAGCTGCTCGGATAGCGCGCGATCACCTGCCAGATGCCTGTGTTCGACGAGGCTCGTGCGGATGGTGTAATCCTCTCGCGCCAGCCTGAGGCAGTCTTTGGTTGTTCTGCTCGCATGGCCGACCTTCAGCTTCAGATCCCAAAGCATGTAAAGCATCGACTCGATGAGGCTCTCTGCCCAAGGGGTGATTTTGTATGGGGTCAAGAATAGAAGGTCGACATCCGAATGGGGGGCCATTTCGCCCCGCCCGTAGCCTCCCACGGCGAGGAGCGCGATACGTTCGCCTTCGGTCGGTGTTGCGAGTGGATGTAGGATTTCGTGCGCGACCCGAAAGACAACACTCACCACTTGGTCGGTCAGGTAGCTATAGGCGCGCGTCGTGGCGCGTGACGCAAATGGGCTGCTCGAAAATGCCTCCGCGATAGCGGCATTCCCTTTCTTGCGCATGTCATTCAGGAGCGTGACCACAGCTGTGCGTATTTCTCGATGATCTTTGGCCTCCGCCAAGGCGGCGGTGAGCTCGCGTTCAAAGGCGACCTCATCAAAGATAGCCTCAGCAGGGCAAATCATGCCGCTGAGATCTTGCGCAATATTTTCGAAGGGATTGACGCCTTCAGAAACCGGCGCGTCCGAAACTTCTGGGTGCTGGGTCAAGGATGACAACCTGATTGTTTTCTACAGTTGCAACCGCAAGGCCGCGTTCGTTAGAGCCGTCGGGTAGGAAGCGGAAAATGCCGGAAGTGCCCTGAAAGCCCTGCGCCTGCGTCAGCGAAGAAGCCGTTAGGGCATCGCTCTTTCCCGTGGCGACAAGCGCACCAATTGCAGCGATCCCGTCATATGCCAATCCCGCGAGAGGGTGCGGGGTCGCGCCAAATGTGGCCTCGTAACGGGCCTCAAAAAGCGCGGACATTTGCGCGTCTGGTACGGCAAACAGGCCATTTTGAAGGGCAGGCAAGGCAAGGAGTTGCGGCGCTGCGTCCCAGCGTGTGAGTCCGATGTAGCGCACCGTCTCAGAAGAAAGTCCACGCTCAGGCAGGACTGTTGCGACAATCGGGAGGTCCGCGTTGACGCCGGCGGTCATGAAGACCGTATCGGTAAAGGTGAGTTCGGCGGCGTCAGCAATTTCTGGCGCACGATCAACGATGGCCTGCTGCGAAAGCGGATAGCTTTCGATACTGGAGATCGTCGCGCCATTGCGTCGGATGGCGGTTTCAATTGCGTCACGACCGAAAGCGCCCTGCAAATCGTCTCCGTGCAAGATCATGTAATTGCTTGAGCCCGTTGCTGTTGCGAAGCGTACGAGGCGGTTGGCAGTGTTGAGGAAGGTCTGCCCGAGAATAAAGACGTTACCGCCTGCAATCGACGTATTGTTGGAAAAAGCCAAAACGTTCACGTTGCGGGCGGCCACGGCGACGCCTGCTGCGTTCGCGGCTTCGGCATAGAGCGGGCCGAGGATAATCTTTGCCCCGTCGTTGGCCGCTTGTCGCGCGGCCTGTGCCGCGGTTTCTGCGTCTGCGCTGGTATTATAGACGCGCAGTTCAATGGCCACACCGTTCAGATCGGCAATGGCAAGGCGTGCGGCGTTTTCAAGGTTGGTTGCGAGGAAGTTGTCAGCTTCAGACAGGCTCCCTCCCGGAACAAGAAGGGCAACCTCGACAGGCTCGCCTGCGTTGATCCGCTGACCGGTATTGCTTCCCGAGGGGACGGATGCGACACAACTGGCCAAGACAGCCATCGCCAGAATTGAAAAGCCCATTAAGATGGCGCGGCGGGTGCTGGTCAGACGAGAATACATTACTCGGTTCGCCTCCGGTCATATGGCGGTTTCGGTATGCCGTGAAACAAGAGCATGTTACAGGGCGGTCGGCAAAGCATAAGGTCCAATTATGAAAATTGAAACCAAGCCTCTTTCTCCCGGTCTTTATCTTGTATCGACGCCAATCGGAAGTGCCCGCGACATCACGTTGCGCGCGTTGGATGTTCTCGCCTCGGCGGATTTGATCGCGGCTGAGGACACGCGCACGGCGCGAAAGTTGATGGAGATCCACGGTTTGCCGCTCGCGGGGCGGCCGGTCATGGCCCATCACGACCATTCCGGTGATACGGGCGTACAGGGCTTGATCGCGCTGATGCGGGAAGGAAAGTCACTCGCCTATGTTTCCGAAGCGGGGACACCAATGATCGCGGATCCGGGCTTTGAGCTGGGGAGAGCGGCCATCGCTGAAGGGTTATCGGTCACAGCCGTGCCCGGCGCGTCAGCTGCAGTAACGGCGCTGACGGTGTCCGGCTTGCCAACTGACAGGTTCCATTTTGTTGGGTTCCTTCCTGCGTCAAATGCGCAACGGGAAAGTGAGCTTGCCGAATTGCGAAATGTTGCTGCGACACTCGTTTTCTACGAATCGCCGAAGCGCGTTGATGAAATGTTAAGGTGCGCCGCCGAAATATTGGGTGGAAACCGGCCCGCTGCAATTTGCCGTGAACTGACCAAGAAGTTTGAGGAAGTCCGGCGCGGTACGCTGGAAACGCTTGTGGCTGATCTCGATAACCTTAAGCACAAAGGCGAATTCGTCGTACTTGTGGGCAGAGCCGAGGAGGAGACGGTATCGGAGGCAGACGTGACAACCGCGCTGGAAGAGGCATTGCTGACTATGCGGGTCAAAGACGCGGCGACGGCGGTTGCGGGGGCAATGGGGCTGCCAAGGCGACAAGTATATCAAGTTGCCCTGTCGCTCAGCAAAAAACAATAAGAGGGGCTCGCAACCACCTGCGGGGAATGTTCGCGGAAAAGGCGGTTGTTGATCATTTTGCGCGACTTGGGGGCAGGCTACTTGCCGAGCGGTGGCGGGGCAAATCCGGGGAAATAGACCTTGTCTTCCAGATGGAGGAGGTGATCTTTGTAGAGGTCAAAGCCAGTGCAACGCATGAGCGCGCGCTCGCCGCGTTGCACACCCGTCAAATTAAGCGGCTTGTGAATGCCGGAGAGGAGTTTCTGGAGGCGCATTTTGGCTCGTCTTTGGTCGCGGCCCGCTTCGATGTCGCGTTGGTCAATCAAGAGATGCAAATTCGGATCGTCGAAAATGCCCTTTTGTGATTTGGGCATTTGCCGATTGCTCTCTGGCAAAAGCCTTTCAGAGCGACTAGTTCACGGAGGTGAATGCAGAACTAGGTGAAGACATGCCCTTGAAAATCGCTTTTCAGATGGACCCGATCGGTGCGATCAATATCGACGCAGACAGCACCTTCAGAATTGCAGAGGAGGCGCAGGCTCTCGGGCACGAGCTGTTCTATTACACCCCCGATAATCTGGCCTATGACGAGGGGCGTGTTGTCGCGCGGGGATGGCCGCTTTCGGTACGGCGACAGCACGGGGATCATTTCAGCCTTGGTGACGAAGAAACAGTCGATCTCAGTGATTTCGACGTGGTTTGGCTGCGCCAAGATCCTCCCTTCGATATGGGATATATCACCACGACGCATATTCTCGACAGGTTGGCGCCCTATACGCTGGTGGTTAACAACCCTTTCTGGGTTCGCAATTATCCTGAGAAGCTTCTGGTCCTCGATTTCCCCGATTTGACCCCGCCGACGATGATCGCGCGCGATCTTCAGATGTTGCGTGAATTCCGCGATCGTCACGGCGATATCATCCTGAAACCTCTTTACGGGAATGGCGGGGCTGGGGTGTTTAAGCTTAATCAGACAGATGGGAATCTGGCGTCGCTGCATGAAATGTTCACGGGAATCAGTCGCGAACCTTTGATTGTGCAGAAGTTCCTGCCCGCTGTATCCGCGGGCGACAAGCGTGTAATCCTAATCGATGGTGAGCCGATCGGCGCGATCAACCGTGTTCCGGCGAAGGGTGAGACGCGCTCCAATATGCACGTTGGTGGCCGGCCGGAAAAGGTTGATCTGACACCGCGCGACATGGAAATCTGCGAACGGATTGGGCCGCTTTTGCGCGAAAAAGGGCAGATATTTGTGGGTATCGACGTAATCGGCGACTGGCTAACGGAAATTAACGTCACATCGCCCACGGGCATTCAGGAACTTGAACGCTTCGATGGGATCAATGTTGCTGGTGCGATCTGGGACGCAATTTCCCGTAGGTTGGCTGCTGCGGACTAGCCCCGCGCATTGATCAGACGGAAACTGACTGCCTCGGCGATATGATCGCGGGAGATATGCTCTTGCGCGGCAAGATCGGCAATGGTGCGCGCCACCCGCAAAACGCGATGGTAGCCGCGGGCGGAAAGGCCGAATTTGTCAGCTGCGCGACTGAGGTAGTTTTTGCTTTCTGAATTCAGCGGGGCAATCGCGTCGAGCAACTTTCCCTCCGCATCTGCGTTTTGATGAATGTCTGAATGGGATGTGAAGCGTTTTTCCTGCATGGCGCGGGCGGCAGCGACGCGGGCTCTCACCGCGGCGCTGGGCTCGCCTAATCGCGCAGTTTGCAAATCAGTGAATGACACGGGCGGAATTTCGACTCGTAGGTCAAACCGGTCAAGCAGCGGGCCAGAGATCCGGCCAAGGTAGTCGGCGCCGCAAATGGGTGCGCGACCACAGGCCTTGCTCGCGTCAGTCATGTGCCCGCAGCGGCAAGGGTTTGCAGCCGCAATGAGCAAAAAGCGGCTGGGATAGCGCACATGCGCATTTGCCCGCGCGACAGTGACGTGACCTTCTTCAATCGGCTGTCTGAGTGTCTCGAGCACGGTGCGGGCATATTCCGGAAATTCGTCCATGAAGAGGACACCGTTGTGCGCGAGGCTGATCTCCCCGGGTTTGGCGCCGCGACCGCCGCCGACGATTGCGGCCATCGACGCTGTGTGGTGCGGTGCGCGAAAGGGGCGGGTGCGTGTAATGCCTTGGTTTTCGAGTAGGCCCGAAATGGAATGGACCATGGAAGTTTCAAGCGCCTCATGCGGCTTGAGATCCGGCAACAAGCCTGCCATGCGCGCCGCCAGCATGGATTTGCCAGAACCCGGTGGGCCGACCATGAGCAAATGGTGACGCCCTGCGGCGGCAATTTCCAGCGCGCGCTTCGCCCTTTCTTGTCCTTTGACATCTTGCAAGTCGTTATGGGCGGCGTTGTCGGTGATTTCTTTCGGTTGTGCAGCAGCGAGGGGGCGGCGCCCTTTGAAATGTTGTACAATGGCCAATAGTGACTCCGGCGCGAGTATCCTCGTTCCGCCAACCCATGCGGCCTCATGCCCGCATTCTTGAGGACAGATCAAATCGAGGCTGCGTTCGGCGGCGGCCATAGCGGCAGGCAAAGCGCCTGACACGGCGACCAAGCGGCCGTCCAGAGAAAGCTCGCCCAGAGAGAGGATCTTATCCAGTTCGCTGCTGTCGATTGCCCCGATCGCGCCGAGCAAGGAGAGTGCGATGGGAAGGTCGTAATGGGAACCATCCTTAGGCAAATCCGCGGGCGAGAGGTTGATCGTGATCCGTTTTGCGGGAAGTCCTATGGACAGGGCGCCGAGGGCTGCGCGCACGCGTTCGCGTGCTTCCGATACAGATTTATTGGGCAGGCCCACGATAGAGAAGTTAGGGATGCCCGGGCTCAGCGAGCACTGAACCTCAACCACGCGGGCATCAATGCCTTCGAACGCGACCGTATATGCACGCGAAACCATGACCCCTCCGGATTGATGGGATCTTGGTTAACCGGTCATGGTTTCCGAGAGGTTAATAACCTAGGGGAGGTGGTTGACCAGCGGTGCTGACCATCCCTCGGGCGTGCAATCGATGCGGGTGACAGACAAGTTGGCGATGGGCTGTGCGAAAGTCTCATAGGCTGACTTTCCGGTCGCGCGCTGAAGTTGAGAGAGAATCGCGCCGAAGTGGCAAACGATGATGAGGTCGCGATCCCCGCGGGCAACGTACTTGTCCACGGCGACCGAAACCCGTTGGCTGGTTTGGTTCCAACTTTCGCCGTCAGGCGGTGCGATGTCACCGGGTCGCTCCCAAAAGGCACGGATGCGCTGGGGGTCTTTGCTTTCGATTTCTGCAAAATCACACATCTCCCACGCGCCGAAATAGATTTCGCGTAGTCCGGCATCGTGCGGCAAGCGCGGGCGGCCATTGCAGATGGCGTCGGCGGTTTGCACAGTGCGTTGCAAATCTGAAGAAACCACGGACGCTTTGTCCGGCAGAAATGATGAAAGACGGTCAAGCGCGGGGCGGTCATCGAGAATTGCCGGAGGGTCAGACCAACCGACCATAGCCTTGATGCCGGTTGGCCCATGCCGGACGAACCACAGACGGATCATGCGGAAATGTCCTTCAACGTCAGTGGAAGTCCCGCAATTACCGCGATGACCCGTTCCGCCTTTGCTGCCATTGCCTGATTAAGCCGCCCCTGCGCATTGCGGAAACGCCGGGCAAGCGCGTTTTCAGGTACGATGCCTCCACCGGTTTCGTTTGTTACGAGAACGATGGGTGCTGGGCAGGCGTCTATGGCGGCGAAGAGTTTTTTTGTCTCGGCCTCGATATCACTTTCTGCGAGGATATGGTTCGTGAGCCAGAGCGTCAGGCAATCGATAAGTATGGCTTGATCCTCTTGCACGGTTGCGAGGGCCGCAGGCAGATCAAGTGGTGCTTCATGTGTCGTCCAGTCAGCACCGCGCTGGCGGCGATGGGTGCGGACTTTTTCGGCCATCTCGTCATCGAATATCTGCGCAGTAGCGACGTAAATCTTTGGGCGACCCGACGCTTTTATCATTTCTTCCGCGATGCGGGATTTGCCAGAGGCGGCGCCCCCGATGACGAGTGTTAGCCCTGCTAGATCCATTCCCGCACCTCAAAGTGATCCGCTTTCCGACACACTGCGTAGGACATTACGAGACAACAATAAACGCTAGAACGCGTTCCTGATGGGAGAAAGACGGAATGGCACTGGACGGAAGTTTCGATCACAACTTGTCGCGCAAGGCGATGAAAGCGGAATTGCTCGATGCTGAAACCGAGCTGGCACTTGCCTATGCGTGGCGCGATAATCGTGACGAGCAGGCCTTGCACCGTTTGATCAAAGCCTACATGCGCTTGGCGATCTCGATGGCCGCGAAGTTCAAGCGCTACGGCGCACCGATGAACGACCTGATCCAAGAAGCATCACTTGGTTTGATGAAGGCAGCGGATAAGTTCGATCCTGATCGTGGAGTGCGTTTTTCGACTTATGCCGTTTGGTGGATCAAGGCATCCATTCAGGACTATGTGATGCGGAACTGGTCAATGGTTCGCACCGGTTCGACCAGTTCTCAGAAGTCGCTGTTCTTCAACATGCGCCGCGTTCAGGCACGGCTAGAGAGAGAAGCTGCGGCGGTTGGCGAAACGCTTGAGCGCCATGAACTCCACAAGCGGATTGCTGTTGAAATCGGTGTGCCGCTGGCGGATGTCGAAATGATGGAGGGGCGTCTTTCCGGCTCCGACTTTTCGCTCAATGCGACGCAGTCAACCGATGAAGACGGGCGTGAATGGATCGATGCGCTTGAAGATGATTGCGAGCAAGCCAGCGAGTATGTGGAAAACAACCACGATAACGAGACTCTGCGGCAATGGCTATCACAAGCGCTCGCAGGCCTGAATGAGCGTGAACGTTTCATTGTGCGAGAGCGCAAGCTGCGCGAGGAAGCGCGAACGTTGGAAAGCTTGGGGATCGAACTGGGCCTCTCAAAAGAGCGGGTGCGGCAACTCGAAGCGGCAGCATTCAATAAGATGCGCAAGGCGCTTGAGGGTCAGAACCGCGAAATTCGGGTCTTTCTCTGAGCTAATAACGCTCGGCGCGACTTGATTGCCCATGGCGCAGCTTCTGCCTAATGTCAAAGCGAACAGTAGGTGGAACGACCATGCTAAAAGACAAACGTATCCTTTTGATTATAGGCGGCGGGATTGCCGCCTATAAGACATTGGAGCTGATCAGGCGCCTGCGTGAGCGCGGTGCGGCTGTTACACCAGTCATGACGGGCGCGGCTGCTGAATTTGTGACGCCAATGAGCGTTTCAGCGCTGGCGGGAGAGGCCGTCCACCAAGCATTATTCGACTTGGGCGCAGAGGCGGAAATGGGGCATATACAGCTTTCCCGCTCGGCTGACCTAGTTGTTGTCGTGCCTGCGACTGCGGATTTGTTGGCAAAGATGGCTCATGGATTGGCCAATGATCTTGCCTCGACCCTGCTGCTTGCGACCGACACGCCTGTGATCGTTGCGCCGGCGATGAATGTGCGTATGTGGGAACACCCCGCGACGCAGCGAAATCTTGAGACACTCCGCGCAGATGGTATCGCGTTCATCGGCCCCAACGAGGGGGACATGGCTTGTGGTGAATACGGGCCTGGCAGGATGTCCGAGCCAATGGAGATACTTGCGGCAATCGAAGCGCGATTCTCGTCAGGTCCATTGGCAGGACGCCATGCGATTGTGACCTCTGGCCCGACGCATGAACCGATCGATCCCGTGCGCTACATCGCGAACCGGTCATCCGGCGCGCAGGGGAGTGCAATTGCTGCCGCGCTGCGCGATGCAGGCGCGAGTGTTACCTTCGTGACCGGCCCCGCCGCAATTGCTCCGCCAACTGGCGTTAAGGTTATCAATGTAGAAACGGCTCGGGAAATGGAAGCTGCTGTATCGCGGGCGCTCCCCGCTGATATTGGTGTTTTTGCGGCGGCGGTTGCGGATTGGCGGGTGGATACTGCTCAACCCCAGAAGCTGAAGAAAGTTAAGGGCGAAATCCCCAGCCTCTCCTTCGTTGAAAACCCCGACATTTTGGCAAGCGTTTCAGCGCGTGGGGGCAACAGGCCGGAGCTTGTTGTGGGTTTCGCAGCCGAAACGGAAAATGTCGTGGAAAATGCAACTCAGAAACGCGCAAGAAAAGGGTGCGACTGGATCGTGGCGAACGATGTGTCTCCCGATACAGGCATCATGGGCGGGACTGACAATAGTGTGGTGCTTATTTCTGATGCCGCGCCGGAGTATTGGCCCCGCATGCGAAAGGAAGAGGTCGCAAAGCGGCTGGTCGAGCGCATCGCCAAGCGGTTTGGCGGAGAAAAAGCATGAGTTTGCGGGTACTCGTTGAACGCATCGAAGGGTCGGACCCGTTGGTTCCGTTGCCGCGCTACGAGACAGAGTGGGCGGCAGGGGCGGATCTACGGGCCAATCTTGACGAGTCACAGCGGCAGGACGGGCTTAGGCTCGCGCCAGGGGAGCGGGTTCTTGTGCCGACAGGGATAAGAATTCAGTTGCCGCAGGGGTGCGAAATGCAGCTCAGGCCCAGATCGGGTTTGGCGCTCAAGCAGGGGATCACCCTTCTCAACAGTCCAGGTACAATTGATGCGGATTACAGGGGGCCGGTTGGTGTGGTTCTGATCAATCATGGGGATGAGCCGGTTTCTATCAAGCATGGTGACAGGATCGCACAAGCCGTTATTGCGCCGGTGATGCAGGCGCAGTTCGAGATCGCAGATACCCTGACCGACACCAAACGCGGCGCAGGGGGCTTTGGCTCGACTGGCGTGAGGGAAGAGACGGCATGATCGTTGTCTTGGCGATGATGGGCGCGATTTGGGCGCTGGGCTGGGGGCTTGGCGCGCCGAAAAGGCAGCGTTGGATCATGATCGCGGTACTGCTTGCGGCAGTGATCATCGCACAGCTTGTTTTGCCAGAAGGCAATCCGCTTCGCGAGGCCACGGGTGGTGACGCGCGGCTTTGGCTTCTGCTGATTGGATTCGCGATATTGATCATGGGATATCGTACAATCCTGCGGCGGTTGCGCGCGCGCATTTCTCAAGACCGCTCCGAGCAAGCGGCGGTGCCTTCGAAAGCGGAGCCTTTCTCGGCAACCGAGATCAACCGCTATGCGCGCCATATGATCTTGCGTGAGGTGGGCGGGCTTGGTCAGAAGCGTTTGAAAGACGCCAAGGTGCTGGTGATCGGGGCTGGAGGCTTGGGATCGCCTTCTTTGATGTATCTTGCTGCATCTGGTGTGGGAACGATCGGCATCATCGATGATGATGTTGTGGACGGATCGAACCTGCAACGGCAAATCATTCACCGTGACGCTCATATCGGGATGCCAAAGGTGCATTCGGCCGAGGTTGCGCTGAAAGAGTTGAACCCGTTCATCGACGTGTGGCCCTTCAACCGCCGTTTGACCGAGGAGATCAGCGAACAGCTTTTCGCGGATTTTGACCTGATCCTTGACGGCACTGATAACTTCGCAACCCGCTATCTGGTCAACCGCACCGCAGTCAGGGCGGGCAAGCCGCTTGTTGCCGCCGCGATCAGCCAGTGGGAGGGGCAGATCAGCGTTTTTGATCCCTCTCGGGGCACGCCGTGCTACGAATGCATATTCCCTGAAGCCCCTGCAGAGGGCTTAGCGCCGACTTGTGCTGAAGCAGGGGTTATTGGTCCGTTACCAGGCGTTATTGGGAGCCTTATGGCTGTTGAGGCGGTGAAAGTTATCACTGGTGCTGGCGAGGGACTGCTGGGGCGCATGATGATCTATGACGCGCTCTACGCCGACAGCCGGATTATGAAGCTGAAGCCAAGAGAAAGTTGTCCCGTTTGCGGTGACGTAAACGAAAAACTTGGAAAGTAACGCGATGACAAATCCATTGCTCGAAGAATGGGCGACGCCATTCGGTATGCCGCCTTTTGACAGGATC
This sequence comes from Pelagovum sp. HNIBRBA483, assembly GCF_040931995.1. NCBI lineage: Bacteria > Pseudomonadati > Pseudomonadota > Alphaproteobacteria > Rhodobacterales > Paracoccaceae > Pelagovum > Pelagovum sp. HNIBRBA483. The sequence continues at coordinate 2,341,218 of NZ_CP162412.1, read as the reverse complement.
GACGACAAAGATTTCGAGGCAGCGGTAGACGTCGCTTTGGTAGAGGCAAGGGCGCGGGTGAGTGCCATTTCTGACGCCGATGACGTACCCAGCTTTCAAAATACAATCGAAGCTTTGGAACTGGCCGATCAGTTGCTCGGTCGTGTTCTTGGAGCCTTCTACGCTCTGGCGGGCGCAGACAGCACACCCGCGCGCGAGGAATTTACGCGAAAGTTCTCGCCGATGCTGGCCGAATATAGTTCCGAGATCGCATCGAATTCAAAACTTTTCGCGCGTATTGAAGCGCTTTGGGATACACGCGACAGTTTGGATTTAACGGACGAACAGCAGCGCGTTTTGATGCTGACGAGGCGTGGCTTTGTTCGTGCCGGTGCGCAGCTTTCCGGCGCAGAAGCCAAGCGCCATGCCGATATTAAGAAGCGACTGGCCGAATTGGGAACGAAATTCACTCAAAATCTTTTGGCCGATGAACGCGCATGGTCGATGCCATTGAGTGACTTGACGCTTTCCTCGCTGCCCGGGTTTGTCGCTTCCGCCGCGCGGGCTGTTGGTGAAGAGCGCGGCGAGGGCGGCGCTGTCTTGACGCTGTCTCGGTCGCTTATCGTCCCCTTCTTGCAATACTGTTCTGATCGCGCGCTCCGGCGGAAAGCGTATGAAGCGTGGACGGCGCGAGGAGCGAATGGCGGCGAAACAGACAACCGCGCGGTGGCGGCAGAGATTCTGTCCCTGCGGGAAGAACGTGCGCAGTTACTTGGGTTCGAAAACTTCGCTCAATACAAACTTGAAACCGAAATGGCCGAGGAACCCGAAAGGGCCAAAGCGCTTTTGATGGATGTTTGGCGACCTGCTGTTCGCGCCGCGGAAAAGGACGCTGCTGAATATGACAAGCTTTTGCTTGCCGACGGCTATACTGGACCGCTTGAGCCGTGGGATTGGCGCTATTATGCCGAGCGCACCCGCAAAAAGGTTCACGACATTGACGAAACAGAGCTCAAGGCATTCTTCCAGTTAGATAATTTGCTGGCTGCGGCTTTTGCTTGTGCGCACAGGCTTTTTGGCCTGCAATTCGAGGAGGTCGACGTCCCGAAATACCATCCGGATGTGCGTGCGTGGAAAGTCACGCGCGATGGGCAAGACGTTGCTTTGTTCCTCGGTGATTATTTCGCGCGCGCATCGAAGCGCTCAGGCGCATGGTGTTCGGCGATGCGCAGCCAGCAAAAACTTGCGGGAAATATTCGACCGATTGTCGTGAATGTGTGTAACTTCGCCAAACCCGCGCAGGGGGAGCCTTCGCTGCTTTCGTTTGACGATGCGCGCACGCTGTTTCACGAACTCGGCCATGCGCTGCACCAAATGCTGTCGGATGTCATCTATGAGTCAATCTCTGGCACCTCCGTTGCGCGAGACTTCGTCGAGCTGCCCAGCCAGTTGTTCGAACATTGGCTGGAGGTGCCCGAAGTCCTATCGGAGTTCGCTCGGCATTACGAAACAGATGCCCCGCTGCCTGAGGAAATGATGCAAAGGCTCCTCGCGGCTTCAACTTTTGATATGGGCTTCCAAACCGTTGAATACGTTGCTTCTGCGTTGGTCGACCTTGCGTTTCATGACGGTCCGGCTCCAGCGGACCCGATGCAAAAACAGGCCGAAGTGCTAGAGGAAATCGGGATGCCGCGTGCGATCGGGATGCGCCATGCGACACCACATTTCGCGCATGTGTTTTCAGGGGATGGTTACTCCTCCGGCTACTACAGTTACATGTGGTCCGAGGTCATGGATGCTGACGTATTTGCGGCTTTTGAGGAGGTTGGTGATCCGTTTGATCCCACTTTGGCGCGGAAACTGGAGGAAGACATCCTCTCGAAAGGCGGATCCGAGGATGCAAGCGCACTTTACACCCGTTTTCGGGGCCGCATGCCGGGCGTGGAGGCCCTTTTACGCGGACGTGGTTTGATGGCTAGTGAGGCTTAACGCGCTCATCTTCGGGATGCGGCGGTGCGCCGCGCGGATCCTTGTGGATCAGGACATCCGCATTGGGGTGCTCTCGCACGATAGCGCGGCGTAGAGCGGCGCCTATTTCGTGCGCGTCAAAGAGCGACTGATCGCCATCCAGCTCGATATGCAAGTTGACGAAAACGCGGCTGCCGGCTTTCCGCGTTTTCAGGTCATGAAAGCCGTGGACCCCATCAAAGTCGCCTACGATTTCTGAAATAGAAGCGATGGTTTCGTCGTCGGCGGCGCGATCCATAAGGGCGTCCCACGCGGATCTGCCGATACGAATCGCACCAATCGCGAGGATAAGCGCGGCCGCAATTGCCACGACGCTGTCGACTTGACCGATGCCCAAGGTGCGCGAAGCAATCAAGGCAAGGATAGCGCCTACATTGGGGACCAAGTCGCCAATGTAGTGAAGGCAATCCGCTTCGACGACTTTGTTTTTGGTTCTTTTCGCCACGCTTCGTTGCCACAGCACCAAAGCACCCGTCAGGATGATGGAGATAACGATAACAGCGATGCCCTTTTCTTCCTGCTGCGGGAGCGGGACGTCGCCTGCGAAAAGGCGTTGGGCGGCCAGATAGGCAATCACAATCGCGGAACCCAAGATGAAAATGGATTGGGCCAACGCGGCAAGGTCTTCTGCCGATGTGTGGCCGAACGCGTGATCGTCGTCCGCCGGTTTTGCCGCGTAAGCGATTGCGGCGAGCCCGCTAAGAGACATCATCAAATCTAGCGCAGAGTCCATCAGGGTGGCGGCAACAGAAAGAGAGCCGGTTTCCTTCAATGCCCAAAGCTTCAACAGCACGAGCGTTGCGGCAACTGCGACTGATAATAATCCCGCCGAGAAATTGAGTTTCGTGTTTGTTGTCGTCATGCGCCTGTCCTGAAGACGCAGGCTATTCCAAGATTTCGGTTTGGTCTACGCCCCACAGAGCATTCTTGACTGCCCAGCCGTCATGGCCATCGGCTTCGATCAGGCACCAGTCTTGATTGCATTCTTTCAACTCTGCAACGACGCCGACCTCCAAAATAGCATTGGCTGGGGCTTTCGCCTCCGGCCGCATCAGGATCGAGGTATCCTCGGACGCAATCATCACCGTTCGTTTGCCGGATATCAGCGAGTAATGGATCCAGCCTCCAACGCCCTCGTTGTCGACGACGCGGCGCCAATGGCCGTACTCTCCGATCACTCTTAGCGGCATCCCTTCGCGCATGAAGACCCAGTCGATTCGGTGCGAAAGAGATGGCCCGCGCCTAACATTCGCTTCGGAAGCTTTGAGCGAAACAAATCGCGGGATCGGGAGGTTGGTTTCGGGACCGCGCAAAACACCATCTGCCCCCATGACGCCGTTCGCCACAGGCTCGGATACCTGCCCTGTTGCGCTGAGAGGCAGAGCGAGCGCAACTATCAGTAATAGAACACGGATCATGCCTGACCGATCACTTGTTTTTTTGTTTCTTGGAGACTTGCGGGGTGCGCCCCTTGTAAGCCGATTATCTTGGGGGCAATCTGACATTATGCGACGTCGAAGCAAAGGTAGGGAGTGCTCCGTATGCCAAGCAAGAAGCTAAGTGTTGTCGTGACGCGACGGTTACCCGACGCAGTTGAGACGCGCATGAAGGAACTGTTTGATGTGCGCCTGCGGGATGATGACCGGCCGATGACCCGTGAGGAGCTGGTTGATGCGTTGAAAGACGCTGATGTGCTGGTCCCGACCCTGACTGACACGATTGACGCTCCATTACTTGGGCAGGCGGGTGAGCGCCTCAAGTTGATCGCCAATTATGGTGCAGGCGTTGACCACATTGACGTACACACTGCGCGGCAACGTGGCATTTTGGTTTCGAACACGCCCGGTGTGGTGACGGAAGACACAGCTGACATGACCATGGCGCTCATCCTCGGGGTGGCGCGCCGCATTCCTGAGGGGCTGGCGGTGATGCAAACTGGTGATTGGGCCGGTTGGTCGCCAACGGCGTTTCTCGGCGGGCGGATCACGGGGCGACGTCTCGGCATTTTGGGAATGGGGCGCATTGGTCAAGCCGTTGCAAAGCGGGCGCGGGCTTTTGGTATGAGTATTCATTACCACAACCGACGCAGGTTGCGGCCCGAGGTTGAAGATCAGCTTGAAGCGACGTGGTGGGAAAGCCTCGATCAGATGGTTGCCCGTATGGACATCTTGTCGATCAACTGCCCACACACCCCAGCGACATTCCATTTAATGAACGCGCGCAGGTTAAAGCTGATGAAACCGGATGCAGTTATCGTGAATACCTCGCGCGGAGAAGTGATCGACGAAAACGCTTTGACACGCATGCTCCGTGCCGGAGAGATCGCAGGTGCGGGGCTCGATGTTTTTGAACATGGAAGCGAGATCAATCCGCGCTTGCGGGAGCTGCCGAATGTCGTGCTCTTGCCGCATATGGGATCGGCGACAGTCGAAGGGCGCAACGAAATGGGTGAGAAGGTCTTGATCAATATCAAGACCTTTGAGGACGGTCACCGCCCGCCCGACCTCGTTGTGCCAAGCATGATCTAAGCGATCAAAATGCGCTATTTATAAACTTCGTCATCCGTAGGAAATGCACGGTTGCGGACATCCTCGGCATAACGCCGCACGGAGTCCTCGATCATCGGACCCAACTGGCCATAGACTTTCACGAATTTTGGAGTCCATGGATTGAGGCCGAGCATGTCTTCGAGCACGAGGATTTGTCCGTCGCACTCCACGCTGGCACCGATGCCGATCGTTGGGATGTCAATTTCGTTGGTGATCTTGCGAGCGAGCGGCTCTACCATTCCCTCCAGAACGACTGAAAATGCGCCCGCCTCAGAAACGGCATGAGCGTCCGCCATGTGATCTGCCCAAGTGTCTTCGTCCCGACCTTGGGTCTTGAAGCCGCCAAGCACATGGCTTGACTGAGGCGTGAGCCCAATATGGGCCATCACAGGAATGCCGCGCTCTACAAGAAAGCGAATGGTCTCGGCCATGCGCTTACCACCTTCGAGCTTAACGGCGCCGCAGCCAGTTTCTTTCATGATCTTCGCAGCATTGCGGAAGGCCATATTCGGGCTTTCCTCATAGGCTCCGAAGGGCATATCAACGACGATCAGCGCCTTTTTCGTGCCTCGTACGACCGCCTTGCCGTGCATGATCATGAGGTCCAACGGCACACCGACGGTGCTCTCCATACCGTGCATCACCATGCCGAGGCTATCGCCCACAAGAATGAAATCGGCGTGGCGGTCGACAATCGCGGCGGTGTGTGCGTGATAGGAGGTGAGGGAGACAATCGGCTCGCCACCTTTGCGCCGCGCGATCTCCGGAACTGTTGTGCGGCGAACTTTTTCGGGATGGCTGCTCATGGTTCGATTTCCCTTTGGTCTATGAGGAGAACTTCGTTGTCACCTTCGCCGAATGCAACCGAAATCATTATGGCGACCCGCTGGTTGATCGGTCCTGCAAGGGGTGCGAGGGTCGTGGCTTCGGTGATGTCGATGCCAACAAGGCGCGCGCGAGGTTCCGCGCTGATCATTGCTGAGATTTCGTTTGTAAGTGTGGCGACATCCGGTCGGTTTTTGACGATGGCTTCCGCGTTCTCAAGGGCCTTGTTGAGGACGCGGGCAGCTATCCGATCCTCGGGCGCAAGGCGCACATTGCGCGAAGACATCGCGAGCCCGTCCGACTCGCGGACAGTTGTAACGCCGCGCACCGAGATGGGTATATGCAGGTCACGGACCATGCGCCGAATGACCTGTAGTTGCTGGTAGTCTTTTTCACCGAAATAGGCCGCATCGGCCTGAATGATATTAAACAGTTTGGCGACGACAGTCGCCACCCCGCGAAAGTGGCCCGGTCTGACGAGGCCATGCAACATATTTGCAAGTCGCTCTGTTTCGACGAAAGTTTCGTCACCGTCGGGATATATTTCGCGGCTCTCAGGTATGAAAACAGCGTCCGTTCCAGCTGCCTCCAGCTTGGCGATGTCGCTTGCTTCCGTTCTCGGATAATTCTTGAGGTCGCTGGCATTCCCGAATTGGGTGGGATTGACAAAAATCGTAGCGATAACGCGTTCATGCGCTGCGCGGGCCTCGGAAATTAACGCAAGGTGGCCATCGTGTAGCGCGCCCATCGTCGTGACGAGGCCGATGGATTCGCCTGCCTGTCGGAAAGCACCAACGGTTGCGCGAATATCGGAAATTGTGCGGCTGATATGCATTGAGCGACCCAGAGCGATGATTTGCCTGTTTGATAAAGCGCATTCGGGCGCTGGACAACATCATGCTGTCGCATTCGTGCATTGACATGTCGGATGGTAAGGGATCGAAATTTCGGATTTCGACAGATTGCAGTCAAATTCGCCTGATGGAGTCGGCCCTATGAAAACCCAAGTCAAAGCTCTTGTTGTCGGCGGCGGTGCCGTTGGAACATCGATCGCCTATCATCTCGCTAAGGCGGGTTGGGATGATGTGATGCTGATCGAGCGTGATGAACTGACCTCTGGCTCCACTTGGCACGCGGCGGGGCTTTTGCCGCTGTTCAACATGTCCTACGCGACAACTCATATCCACAAATACTCGGTCGATTTCTACAAAACGCTAGAGGAAGAAACTGGATTGAACGCGGGCTTCGCGGTTGTTGGGAACCTGCGTATGGCGCAGACAGACGAGCGTATGGATGAATACCGGCTCTATGCGTCGACCGCCGAAACTTGCGGCGTTTCCTACGAATTTTTGACTCCGGATGAGATCAAAGCACGCTGGCCATTGATCAATACCGAGGATCTGAAGGGCGCAATTTACCACAACACAGATGGCTATATTAACCCTGCCGACGTGACGCAGGCGATGGCTAAGGGCGCCCGCCAGCGGGGTGTGATGATTGAGCGGAAGTGGCAGGCCGATGGTTTCGAATGGAAGGGCGATCACTGGGATGTGACGCTCACCAAGATGGTCGAAAAGGGCGGCAACCTCGTTGCGGGTGAAGAGCAGATTGTCGTGAGCGCCGAGCACGTTGTGACCGCGTCGGGCAACCATGCCCAGCGGACGGCGAAGCTGTTGGGCATCAAGATGCCGGCGATCCCGGTTGAGCACCAGTTTATCGTCATGGATCAAGACCCTGAGCTGGTGAAGTACCGCCAGAGCGGGGGCGCGGAGCATCCTGTTGTGCGTGACGCTGATGCGCAGTCCTATGTGCGTGAAGAGCGTGGTGGCTGGATCCTTGGCGTCTATGAGCGCGGTGCGCCGGCAGTGTTTGAATATGGTGTGCCCGATAGCTTCCGCGCGGACTTGTTCCCGCTCGATCTGGAGCGCATTGAAGATCAATATATGGCGATGATCCACCGCGTGCCGTCGTGCGAGGAAAGCGGCTTGAAGGACGATTTTAACGGTCCGATCTGCTACACGCCGGACGGCAACCCGCTTGTTGGCCCCGCGCCCGGAATGCGCAACATGTGGCTGGCTGAAGGCTTCTCATTTGGCATCACCGCTGCCGGTGGGACGGGGTATTACCTTGCCCAGATGATGGTCGATGGCGAAGCTGAGATTGACATGGCGAGCCTCGACCCGAAGCGCTACTCGCAATCGTGGATGACCACCGAGTTTGCAGCGCGGAAGAATGAGGAATGCTACGAGCACGTCTATATCCTGCACCACCCCGATGAAGAGCGCGAGGCCTGCCGCCCGTTGCGCACGGCGCCTGCCTACGATCGCCAGAAGGCACGCGGCGCTCAGTTCGGTTGGGTTAATGGTTGGGAGCGGCCCAATTATTACGGCCCGACTGACGCGCCTGAGAACTTCGATCATGATGCCCGCAGCTTCCGCCGTGGGGGCTGGTGGAATTATGCCGTTGAAGAGGCGAAGGCGATCCGCAACGGCGTCGGCCTTATCGACGCAACGGCCTTTACCAAGCATGTTGTCAAAGGACCGGGCGCGACGCAGTTCCTCGACTGGTTTACCTGCAACAAGCTGCCCAAAGTCGGCCGGATCAACCTGACCTATGCTTTGACGGCATTCGGCACGACCCGCACCGAATATACCATCGTGCGTAATGGCGAGAACAACTATTACCTCGTCTCTGCCGGTGCCTGGACCGAGTATGACGCGGACTTCCTGTGCAAGGCCGCCGAAGACAAGATGGACGAATTCGGCTACATCGAAATTCAGGACGTCACGACGCAATGGGGCGTTTTCGCCATTGCAGGCCCGAAATCCCGCGATGTATTGAAAGAAGTCATCAAGGACGCTGACCCGGAAACAGCGCTTTCCAACAAGCGCTTCCCCTGGCTATCTGCCCGTCAGATCGAGCTGGGCATGTGCCCTGTAAACGCGATCCGTGTTGCTTATACTGGTGAGCTTGGTTGGGAGCTTCATCACCCGATCGAAATGCAGAACTACCTGTTTGATCTGCTTGAAAAGGCTGGTGAAAAGCACGGCATGAAGCTGGTCGGTGCGCGGGCGCAGAACTGGCTGCGTCAGGAAAAATCCTATCGTGCGTTTGGTAATGAGCTGGGGCGCGATGCGACCCCGTTGGAGGCGGATCTGCCGCGCTTCGTTGATCTGGAGAAGGACTTCCACGGGAAGGACAAACTGGTCGAAACGGGTGTGCGCGTGAAATGCGTTACGCTGCTGATCGACGGACCTGCTGATTCTGATCCTTGGGGCCGCGAAGCGCTCTATACAACAGATGGAACGCGGGTCGGGCGCCTGACCTCTGGCGGGTATTCGGTGCACTTCGAGAAGTCGATTGGCTTGGGTTATGTGAAGCCTGAGCACAGCGAAATTGGCACCAAATTGCAGGTCAAAATGCTGGGTCAGTTGTGGGATGCCGAGATCGTTCAGGACAGCCCATATGACCCCAAAAACGAGGTCATCCGTAAAGACGGCTAACTTCCTCGCTGATTAGAATTGGGGCGTCGGAGCGATCTGGCGCCCTTATTTTATTGGCGGTTGAAGCGCTGTGGGTTCAGAGCGGAAACCGTTTGAGCATCAAGTTCCGGCTGCCTTCCTGCGATCAGATCGGCGAGCAGTTGGCTGGCGGCGGGGGCGCTTTGGAAGCCGTAGCCGCCTTGGCCGGCGCACCAGATGAAATGTGCATCATGGGGGGAGGGGCCTAGGACCAGGTTGCGGTCGGGGGAGAAGGTGCGCAGGCCTGCCCAGTTCGCCAGAAGCCTTGTGACCGGTTCTGTCACGAATTCTTCATACCGGGCCAGACCCTCGGCTAGAACCATGTCATCGGCGAAGGCGTCATGCGGGGTGCTGGGGTCCTCCTCTCCGGGGGAGACGATGAGCGCGCCGGCGTCGGGTTTGGCGTACCAGTCCTCTCCCGGGCCAAAGACCATCGGCCATGAGGACACGTCAAATCCCCCCGGTGCGGGAAGCCGCGCCATCGAGCGGCGCAGGGGGGTGAAGCCAAGCGGAGGGATGCCTGCCATTTCGGCCACGACATCGACCCACGCGCCAGCCGCGTTGACCAAATTTCGCGCCGCGATCTCTGCTCCGTCCTTGAGGGTCAGCACCCAGCCAGAGGGCGTCCGGCGGATCGCGGTGACCGCACTTTTGGTGCGGACCTCTCCGCCGTTAGCCCTTGTTTCCTTTGCGAAATTCTGGACTAGGCGGTCGGTGTCGATGTCCCATGCCTCGGCGTCATACGCGGCGCGGTCGACCACCGAAGGGTCAAGAATCGGGATGAAGGCACGGGCCTCTTCGACGGTGATCGGGGTCAGGCTCATGCGGGTGAGATCGGCGGTGTAGCGGTCCTCTAATTCGGCCGATCCGACCAACATCAAACCGCGCGGAGAGAGCACGCCGCCGTTGGCATCACGGTGGTAGTCGAGACTCGCCATGTTGAGCGCAATGACGGGTGGTTTGCCGTAGTTCCGTTCGAACAAAGCGGCGGATCTGCCGGAGGCGTGATAGGCGAGCGAGTCCTCGCCTTCGAGGAGAATCACCCCCCCCAAATGTGACAGCCGCGCCGCCGCGCTGGTGCCTGCGATGCCGCCGCCGATGATTGCAAAGTCAAACATGCGTCCCTCCCATTTGCCGCAAATTGGCATGATTGCAGGTGCAGAGAAAGTGGTCATTTTTGCTAAAAAGGGCGATGCACAACCTATGCACAATTGATGCACATCCTATGCATATCGCACCTGCAGCATAATCTTTCGCAACTGCCGCATTTTCCTTCGCCCGCGCCGTATTCTTGCAATCCCGGAAGTTCTTGCCATCGCGGAAGGTCCGACCGGCACCGTTACACCTTTGGAGCTTTGGTTACGCCATATGAGAATTTTAGATATTCTGATGGGTCGTTTGCGGGCAGGGAATAGGGTGCTAGCGCTGATAGTCAACAAAAATATGTCAGGGACGTGTCATGGGTTATACCGACAGGCATTTTCAGCCGCGTCGTGCATTGCGTGCAATTGGCGCAAATTGCGATGAACGGCTTGAGAATTTTGCGCATCTCGCCGCGGTTATCGTTGGTGCTGAAGGCGGCTACCTCGCGCTGGAGGGGAGCGAGGGATGGAGGGTCGTTGCGCGCAGTGGTTTGCCCAAACGTGAAGCGGCGCGTGAATTCAATGTGACGGTCGCTAAGGACGGCTATCCGGCTGCCGCGAATGCTGATGAGCATGCGGCGCTGTGGCCTGTGATCGGCGCATTTGACGATCTTATCTTAACCCCAATCGTGATGCGGAGCGAGATCGTTGGGCATCTCGGGACTGTAATGCTTGCACGGAAGGAATTCACAGCGCACCATAAGGAGGCGCTTAGATTGCTCGCGTGTACGGCGGGAGACTATCTGGAAACGCAAGCGCGTATTCGGGAATTGCTGGGCGGGTTGTGGAACCTGTAACCGCTGGTTAGGCGAGCATCGTCTATTTGTGGGGCTGAAGGCGTGGAAGATTTAGCAGCGGCCCAAAGGCGACGGTATTTTGAAGAAATCATCGCGCTCTTCCCAAACGGTATCATCCGGCTCGATAAGCTCTGTGAGACTATTGCTGGAAGCTTCGCATGTCTGCATTCGGTAATCTGCCTTGCGACCGACGATCTTTACTTCACGGTGGGCGCTTGCGGTGTCACTGGCCGAAATGTGAGGCGAGACAGGTGCCCGAATTTCGTATCGGATGAAGAGATTGAAATGAGCAAGGTCACGGTTGCGGACCATCAACGGCTTTACGTCGATAGGCACGGAATGCCGATTGAATATCTTGCCAGTGTCCTGCTCAAAGTGCGGTCAACCACGGTGGGGTCATTGTTTGTGTTTGACGACGAACCACGCGCGGAAGTGTTAACCGAGAAGCAATGGGCAGGGTTGCGCGCTGGGGCTGAGCTGGGGTCGAGCATTTTGACCCAAAGTTCTGCGATCAGGTCCAATCTCATTGGGCTTGCCAATCTGATCGTTCCGTAGCGACGATTGGTATGTTGAGGGCGTGTGATGAATGACGATTTAGCCGAACTGCGGCGGGAAAAATATGTTAAGGAAATTAGAGATCTCTTTCCCGATGGGATCGAGAGACTTGATGTTTTATGCAGAACGATCGCTGGATTGCTGGAGTGTGAAGGGGCTCTGATTTCACTCAGCGAAGGCAGTCTGGTTTTTGCTCTTGGCGTGCATGGCCTCCCCTTCAGAACAGTTTCTCGAGATCGGCCTCGCAGATTTTTGGGTGACATGGAATTGGAATCGCGGTCGCTCACGGACGCGCAACGGTACGAATTTTATAGTGATCGCCATAACCTTTTTATCGATTACGTTTGCCGCGTTCCCGTTTTCCTTGATGGAACGCCGGTTGGTTCCTTGGTGGTGTTTGATCATCGACCGCGGTTGGACGGACTGGCGCAACAGCAGTGGGAGGGCATGCGGGCTGCTGCGGAGCTGGCCGAAAAGATTTTGAATCGCAGTTCGGTGATCAAGGCGCATTTGGCCGGACTTGCGGAATTGATCGTGCGGTAGCGATTTTGACAGAGGCATGGGAGAGAGCGTATTTTAGGTGATGCAGTCGTGTTGAGATGCCGCGCGTGACATAACTGTCGGAACCACAGTGACGCGGCCGCTCGGCAGCTGCGGAGCTTGCAGCGGAGATCATAACGGAAAGCATGGCCATCCGGTCGCAGCTGTTAGGCTTGGCTGAAGTGGCTGTGAGATAAGGGACGCCGCCCGACGGTGCGGTGAGAATGAGTTAAATCCCACTATGAAACGTGATTTTGCAGCCGCGCAGCGGCTCCGTTATTTTAGCGAAATCGTGCATCTGTTCCCGCAGGGGGACAAGCGGCTTGATCTATTGTGCGCGGCGACGGCGCAGATGCTGGAGTGCCAGTTTGCCTCGATCAACCTGATCACGGAACAGCGGCTATTCTCGATTGGGGTTTATAATTTCCCCGTGCGGGAGGTGGTGCTTGATCGCCCGCGGCCGTTTGACCCGTATCAGAAACATGAAATCAAGTTTCTGGACGAGGAAATCCGCAAGGGGATGCATCTCGACCGGCAGGGCGTGGAGCTGGGCTATATTGCGCGTGTGCCGTTCAAGGTGCATGGGGTTGTCGTCGGGGGGATGTTGGTAGCGGACGCGCGGGCGCGTGTTGAGGGCCTGAATGCCGCTCAGTGGCAGGGGCTGGAAGCGGCGGCGGAGCTTGGCTCGCAGATTCTCAGGCGCAGTGAAACCATCAAGACCCAGCTTGCGGGGCTTGTGGAATTGATCGTTCCTTAGCGGATCCTGATTTCGAACAGCTTAGGTTTTTGAGGGGGCGCCGCCTTCGAACACGTTTTCCTCGTGATAGCTGACGGGTGCCTCTTGTGCCTGAAGGTGGAGGCCGTCGCCGGTATATGGATGCGCGCGGGCCAGTGCTTCGTCCACCTCGATACCAAGACCTGCGCCCTCGGGCACCGGAATGTAGCCACCTTCCACCCGCAACCCGTTGCGGATCAGCGCGCTGTGGAAATCGGTTTCGATGGTTTCGGCCATCAGGATGTTGGGCAGCGACGCGGCGAGTTGCACGTTCGCCGCCCACTCAAGTGGGCCTGCGTAGAGGTGAGGCGCCATTTGCGCGTTGAAGGCCTCGGCCAGTGTGGCGATCTTCTTGCTCTCCCAGATGCCGCCGGAACGCCCGAGCGCCGGTTGCAGGATCGACACGCCCGCCCGCAGCGCGGCCATGAACTCGCCGCGCGTTGTCAGGCGCTCGCCAGTGGCGACGGGGATGGTCAAGCCAGCGCTGACGCGGGCCAGTTCCTCGGGCGTATCCGGCGGGATCGGTTCCTCGTACCAAAGCGGGTCATAGGGGGCGATGGCAGCGCCCATGCGCAATGCGCCGCCGGTGGAGAATTGCCCGTGGGTGCCGAACAGCAGGTCGGCGCGGTCGCCTACCGCTTCACGGATTGCGGCACAAAATTCGACGGAGCGGGAGATGTCCCGCATCGCGGGCATATGGCCGGAACGGATGGTGTAGGGGCCGGCGGGGTCGAATTTCACCGCTGTGTAGCCCTTGGCGACCATATCGGCGGCACTTTCGGCGGCCATGGCGGTTGTGACCCAGAACTCCGGCAAGGTGTGGCTCGCGCGGGTGGGGTAGAGGTAGGTATAGGCGCGAATGCGGTCGTTGACCTTGCCGCCGATCAGGGCGTGAACGGGGCGGTCACGGTCCTTGCCGAGGATGTCCCAGCAGGCGATTTCCAAGCCGGACCATGCGCCCATCACCGTTAGATCAGGGCGTTGGGTGAAGCCGGAGGAATAGACGCGGCGGAACATCAGCTCGATATCTTCGGGGTTCGTGCCGGCCATGTGGCGCTCGAACACATCGCGGATCACATGGGTCATTGCCTGTGGCCCGACGCTGGAGGCGTAGCATTCGCCCCAGCCTGTGATGCCGGTGTTGGTGGTGACTTTCACCAAGATCCAGTAGCGCCCGCCCCATCCGGGGGCGGGGGGCGCGGTGACGATGACATCAAGATCTGCGAGTTTCACGGGCGGCTCCTTTCGGGCTGCTCAGTCGGTAGACGGATTAGGGTGGCCGCACCAAGAGGCGTGGCCCTTGCATTCCGCGCGAGCCTGCGACGGTGCGGTGCGGGGATCAATCCTGAAAGCGACGCGGGCGTCGGAAATTTATGATACTTTGCGCGCGGTGGAGGACGCCGTGAAGAGAAACAACCCGCCGATCACCAGCGCGGCTGAGAGCAGGAACGGCGCTCCGGGCAGGTAGATCCTTGCGCCAGCCGCAGTGAAATAGGCGAAGATGCCGGTCATCATCAGCGGCGCGACGATTGACGCGAGCGCGTTGATCGCGGCCATTGTGCCTTGTAGCTCGCCTTGTTGATTGTCATCCGCCGCGCGGGACAGGATCGCTTGCAGGGCCGGACCCATGATGGACCCCATTGAGGCAAAGATCGCGAGGGCCAGCGCCACATAGCCGTTGGTCACAAAGGCGAATGAGACAAACGCGATAATGTCGATCGTGAGGCCGATCAGCACAGTGCGATATTCGCCAAAGCGCTTCAACACGGGGCGGATCAGCAGGCCTTGGGCAAAGATGGTGCCGATGCCATAGGCGCCAAGCGAAAGGCCGATGAGGCCCGGACCCCAGCCGAAGCGCTCCTGCCCGTAGAAGGCCCAGACTGCCGGATAAACGAAGAAGGCGATGCCTGCCAGAAAGAGCATAACAAGGAGTGGCGCGAAACCGGGGAGTGATCCGACGTACCTGAATGCGCCGAGCGGGTTCGCGCGGCGCCATTCGAAAGGGCGGCGAATACGATCTGTCACCGTTTCCGGCAGAACGAAATAGCCAAAGCCCGCGTTAAGGATCGCCAGCGCCGCAGCGGCATAGAACGGCGCACGGGTGCCGAATGTGCCCAAAAGGCCGCCGATCATTGGCCCGAGCACGAAACCCACGCCAAAGGCCGCGCCGATCAGGCCGAAATTGGCAGCCTTCTCGTCGGGCTTTGAAATATCGGCCATATAGGCGGAGGCAGCGGAGTGGGTGGCAGCAGTGATGCCCGCCACGATGCGCCCGATGAACAAGAGCCAAATGGTGCCAGCGACGGCCATCACCATGTAATCAGCGGCCATGACAACCAGTGTGACAAGCAGGATCGGCCTGCGGCCGTACCAGTCAGACAGGTTTCCGACCGTTGGCCCGAAGAGGAACTGCATCACGGCGAACGCGGTGGTCAGGATGCCGCCCCAGATTGCGGCGTTACCAAGCGAGCCGCCATGCAGTTCGCGGATCAGGTCGGGCATGACGGGCATGATCAGCCCGATCCCCATTGAATCGATCACAATCGTAATCAGGATGAACAAGACTGGGAGGCGCATGACCGGAACTCAACTATAGACGCCCCGGCTCTAGCGGCTTCCTCAGGTAATGCAAGCTGCGCCGTTGCGTCAGGCTAGAGGTGGCCAATGTCGTTCATGAAGGTGGTGAGGAGGTTGGCATAGGCTTCCGGCTCTTCGACGCAGGGCAGATGACCCGAGCGGCGCATCAGCTCGAAGCGTGATCCGGGGATCAGGTCAATGGTTTCGCGCACCAGATCGGGCGGCGTCGCGCCGTCATGACTGCCCGCGATGCCCAGCGTGGGCAGGCGCAGGCCGGAGGTCGGGGTGTAGAAATCAGTGCCGGATATGGCGGCGCAGACACCGGCATAGCCCTCCACGGGCGTGCGGATCAGCAGGTCGCGCCACGGGGCGGTGGCGGGGCTTTCGCGGAAGGCTTTGCCGAACCAGCGTTGCATGATGCCATCGGCCATTGCCTCCAGCCCTTTGGAACGGACGGTGTCGATCCGGTCTTGCCAAAGTTTCGGGTTGCCGATCTTGGCGGCGGTGTTGGAGAGGACCAAGGCGCGGATCATATCCATGCGCTTCACCGCCAGCCCTTGTGCGATCAGGCCACCGACCGAGAGGCCGACGAACATGGCATCCTTGACCTCGAAGGCAGTGCAGACGGCCTCGGCATCGCTGACCAGAGCGCCCATTGTATACGGCCCTTCTGGTACGTCGGAGCGTCCGTGGCCGCGTTTATCCATGCGGATGATCCTGAGGCCCGCTGGCAAGTGTGGCAGGATCGGATCCCAAAGCGTGTGATCGGTGCCGAGGGAATTGGCGAAAACGATGGTCGGGGCGTGGGGGTCTTCCATCCCGTCGAGCCGCGCGTAGAGAGTGACGCCATCGCGGGTGATCATCTGTTCCTGCATGGGGATCCTTTCGCGCGGTCAGGCTGATTCGGTCAGCACGTTGGCGAAGAATGCGGCATCGACATTGCCGCCGGTGGTGACGACGATCACGTCCTCGCCCGTGATCTCATTCGGGTGGAAGAGCGCTGCGGCGAGGGCCACGGCGCCACCTGGTTCGACGACGATGCGGAGGTGGTCGAAAGCGGCGCGTATGGCGGCTTTGACCTCTGTTTCGGTCACGACGAGGCCCGCGCCGCAGAGTCGTTGCATGATCGGGAAGGTCAGCTCACCGGGGGTGGGGGTGACGATGGCATCGCAGATGGAGCCGGTCATTGCCGCGTTGCGCTGGCGCTGACCGGAGGCGAGCGAGCGGGTGACATCATCAAAGCCCTCCGGCTCGACGGGGCGGGCGGTGAGGGCGGGGGCGTCGGCCTCCAGTGCCAGCGCGATGCCGGAGGTCAGGCCGCCGCCACCACAGCAGATAAGAACATCGGCCTTGGTGATGCCTTGGGCAGCGGCTTGGGTGGCGATTTCGAGGCCGCAGGTGCCTTGGCCTGCGATGACCTCAGGTTCGTCGAAGGGTTTGACAAGCGTCAGGCCGCGCTCGGCCGACAGGCTTGCGCCGATGGCGTCGCGGTCCTCGGTCGCGCGGTCGTAGAGGACGACTTCGGCGCCGAGTGCGCGGGTGTTGGCGATTTTAACGGCGGGGGCGTCGGCTGGCATGATGATGACGCAAGGCGCGCCGTGGGCGCGGGCAGCGCGGGCGACGCCTTGGGCGTGATTGCCGCTGGAGAAGGCGATGACGCCGCGTTTGCGGACCTCACTGGACAGAGCGGAGACAGCCGACCAGCCGCCACGGAACTTGAACGATCCGGTGTGTTGGAGGCATTCGGCCTTCACCCAGACGCGGCGACCGGCGATGGCGTCGAGCGCTTCGTTATGCAGGAGGGGCGTGGTACGGACATGGCCGTTGAGCCGCTCGGCGGCGGCGCGGATGCGGTCGATATTCATGAGAGGCGCTGGCTCCATTGGGAAAGCGTGGCGAGGGCTTCGGGTTCATCGAGAAAGGGGACATGGCCGCGATCGGGCACGTCGGCAAAGAGCATATCGGGGCGGGCCGCTTGCATGGCTGCGGCGGTATCGCGGCTGAGAAGCGGCGAGTTGGCGCCACGGATCAGGGCGAGCGGGATATCCGGCAGCGCGTGGAACAGGGGCCACGCATCGGGCGGGGGTGTTGCGGGGTCATAGGCTGCGCGGAAGGCGTCCGCGAGGGCGGGATCGTAGCGGAGGGTAAGGCCGTCATCGCTTTGCGCGTAGAGCTGGCCTGCCATTTCCAGCCAGCGCTCATGCGGGACATTGGCAAAGCCGTGTAGCGATTTCGGGAGCGCGCGGGCCGCGGCGTCGAGAGTGGAGGCGGCGGGGCGTTTGCCGATATAGGCGGCGATATCGGCAAGGCCTGCGGCGGTCAGCTCGGGGCCGATATCATTCAGCGCAAGCCCTGTAAGCCGCGCGGGTTGGGTTGCACCGATGAAGAGGCCGATCAAGCCGCCGCGAGAGGTGCCGAGGATCGCGGCGCGGGGCAGGGAAAGGTGATCGAGCAGCGCCAAGGCATCAGCGGCCTCCTGCGGGATGGAATAGAGCGCGGGATCGGACCAGCCGGATTTGCCGCGCCCACGGTAATCCATGCGGATCAGGCGCAGACGCGAGAGGCGCGGCGCAACGAAATCGAAATCGCGCAGGTTACGGGTGAGGCCGGAGAGCGCCAGAACGGTGGGGCCTTTGCCGGTGTCCTCGTAATAAAGCTCGGTGCCGTCGGAGGCAGTGAAGAAAGGCATCAGACGAGCTCCAACAGCGGGGTGAGGCTCGCGAAAGTGTGGTGTGGAGCGGCGTAGAGGCGGTCTTGCGGCTCGTCTGCACGGTTGATCCATGCGGTTTGAAAGCCGAATCCTGCGGCACCGGCGGCGTCCCATCCGTTGGACGATACGAATAGCACCTCGTCACGGGCGCAGCCGAACTGCGTTTCGACCAATTCGTAGACGCGGGCGTGGGGTTTGTAGACGCCGACGCTCTCGACAGACAATTGGGCGGCAAGGAAACCATCGATCCCCGCGCTGTGGGCAGCGGCGGCGATCATGTCGGGCGTACCGTTGGAGAGGATCGCGCAGGTGAGGCCGCGCTCGGTAAGGGTGGCGAGCACCTCTGGCACCTCGGGATAGGCGTCCAGCTCCCAATAGAGGGCGAGCAGGCGTTCGCGCAGCAGGGGATCACCGTCGAGGCTGTTGTTCTCGAGCGCCCAATCCAGCCCGTCTGCGGTGACTTGCTCGAAATTGGCGTGGCGGTCGGCGGTGGCGCGGAGCCATGTGTATTGAAGCTGTTTGAGCCGCCAATCCCGCGCGACGGCGGGCCAATGATCCGCAAGGGCTGTGAAATCCGGCTCAGCGGCGGCGTTGCGGGCGGCAGCGGCCACGTCGAAGAGCGTTCCATAGGCATCGAAAATACAAGTGATGATCGGCACGGGGCATCCTTTCGGGAGTTGGGAGGAATTTGTCACGATCATATCCGGGCGAAAAGGGGCCTTGTTTGCATTCCGTGACGATCATGACTAGGTTTGCGCCATCCATCGGAGAACCTGCAAGACGCGGCCTCCGCAATTCACCCCCCCAAATAACGGATTTATATATGACCCAGGTCAAAGCGGGCGACACCGTGCGCATTCATTACACCGGAACTCTTACCACTGGCGAAACCTTCGACAGCTCTGAAGGGCGCGACCCGCTGGAGTTCGTGGTCGGCTCCGGCCAGATCATTCCGGGCCTCGACAAGGCGCTCCCCGGTATGGAGATGGGCGAAAAGAAAACGGTACAAGTCCCCTGCGTGGAAGCCTATGGCGAAAGCGACCCGAGCGCGATGCAATCCATCCCGCGCGGACAGATCCCCGAGAACATTCCGGTAGAGCCGGGCACACAATTGCAGATGCAGGCGCCATCGGGGCAGGTTGTGCCGGTTGTTGTTGTGTCTGCCAATGAAGAAGAGGTTGTGCTCGATGCCAACCACCCGCTCTCGGGCAAGGATCTCATCTTTGCCATCGAGATCGTCGGTATCAACGCCGCTTGATTTTTGCACCTTAGCAAACGAAACGGCCCGCTGGAGACAGCGGGCCGTTTTGATTCAGAGGATGGCGATCAGAGGTTTTCGGACTGGGGCATTCCGAGCACATGATAACCGCCATCGACGGTGATGATCTCGCCGCTGGTGCAGGCACCGGCATCTGACGCCAGATAGACGGCGGTGCCGCCGATGGCCTCCAGCGTCGCGTTGGAGCGCAGCGGCGCATTCTGATCGGTGTGTTTGTAGGTCTTGCGTGCGCCGCCGATGGCGGCTCCGGCCAATGTCTTCATCGGGCCGGGGGAGATCGCGTTGACGCGGATACCTTGCGGACCGAGATCGTTGGCAAGGTAGCGGACCGAGCTTTCAAGCGCGGCCTTGGCGACGCCCATGACATTATAGAACGGGGTGACGCGGTTGGAGCCTTGATAGGTCATGGTCAGAAGCGTGCCGCCATCGGGCATCAGTTCCGAGGCGCGGCGGGCCACGTCGATGAAGGAATAGCAGGAGATCGTCAGCGAATTGCGGAAGTTCTCGCGGCTGGTGTTGATGAAACGGCCTGTCAGCTCCGATTTATCGGAATAGGCGATGGCGTGGACGAGGAAATCAATCGTGCCCCAGCGCTCTTTCAGGGCGGCAAAAGCGCGGTCTAGGGAGGCGTCGTCCATCACATCGGCATCAACGAGAATATCGCTGCCAACCGATGCCGCGAGCGGCTCGACGCGCTTGCCGAAAGCCTCGCCTTGATAGGTGAAGGCCAGTTCCGCGCCTGCGTTGTGCATGGCTTGGGCGATACCCCATGCGATCGAGCGATCATTCGCGACCCCCATCATCAGGCCGCGTTTCCCTTGCATTGAAATGGTCATCTTGAATGTCCTGCTGTTATCAATCTCGGAAGGCTGAAAGCAGCATCGAACCATTCGTGCCACCAAAGCCGAAACTATTGGTCATGACCGTATCGAGGCCTGCTTTCTCCACGAGGGTCGTGGCAATTTCGGCGGGCTTCAGGGCGGGGTCGAGGGTCTCGACGTTGATCGAAGGGGCGATAAAGTCACCCTTGAGCATCAGGAGGCAGTAGATGGCTTCCTGTGCGCCGGTCGCGCCTTGGCTGTGGCCGGTCATCGATTTGGTCGAGCTGATCGGCGGGGTGCTGCCGTCGCCAAAGACACGACGGACCGCTTCGACCTCGCCCACATCGCCAACCGGCGTGGAGGTGCCGTGGGCGTTGATATAGCTGACGCTGCGGCCTTCGGGGATGGTTTGCAGCGCGAGGCGCATGGCGCGCTCGCCGCCTTCGCCCGAGGGGGCGACCATATCGTGACCATCGGAGGTGGCGGCAAATCCCGTCACCTCGGCATAGATTTTTGCGCCGCGCGCGCGGGCGTGTTCAAGCTCTTCGAGCACAACGATGCCGCCGCCGCCTGCGATCACGAACCCGTCGCGCCCTGCGTCGAAGGCGCGGGAGGCTTTGGTTGGTGTGTCGTTATATTTGGAGGACATCGCACCCATCGCATCAAAGAGGCAGGAAAGGGTCCAGTCCAGCTCCTCGCCGCCACCGGCGAACATCACGTCCTGCTTGCCCATCATGATCTGTTCGGCGGCGTTGCCGATGCAGTGCAGTGAGGTGGAGCAGGCGGAGGTGATCGAGTAGTTGATACCCTTGATCGAGAAGGCGGTGGAGAGGTTGGCCGAGATCGTGGACGACATGCATTTCGGCACGGCGAACGGCCCGATCCGCTTGGGCGAGCCGGATTTCAGCACCGTTTGGTGCGCGGCGAACATCGAGGAGGTCGACGGGCCGCCCGAACCAGCCACAAGGCCGGTGCGCGGGTTGATAACGTCACTTTCCTCAAGGCCTGAATCAGCGATGGCTTGCTGCATCGCGATATGGGCATAAGCGGCACCCGGCCCCATGAAGCGCAGGGTGCGTTTATCGACATGCTCTGCGACATCTATCTTCAGCGTGCCGGCGATCTGGCTGCGGAAGCCGTATTCGGCCATCACGTCGCTGGCTTCGATCCCCGATTGGCCTGCACGGAGGGCGGCTTCGACTTCTTCGGCATTGTTCCCGATGGGCGATACGATTCCCAACCCAGTCACGACGACGCGGCGCATATGTGGCTCCCCTTTTTATTCCCGATCTTGTGTATGACAGGGGAGGTGAGGGAGCAAGCGGTTAGAAGCCGTACGGGACGCCTGGCGCGTTTTTGCTACGGTAATTTGCTATTTGCCGGAGGGCTAGGCGCTTAGCTTTCGCTGAGCGCCACTTTCATATCCTTGACCTGATAGATCACTTCGCCATCGGCTTCGACGATACCGTCGGCCACGCCCATTGTCAGGCGGCGGGTTTGTACGGCTTTGGTGAAATCGACCTTATAGGTCAGCATCTTACGATCGGGGCGGACCATGCCGGTGAGCTTTACTTCGCCCACGCCGAGCGCATAGCCGCGCCCCAGCCAGCCGCGCCAGCCGAGGTTGAAGCCCGTGAGCTGCCAAAGGCCATCGAGCCCGAGGCAACCAGGCATGATCGGGTTGCCGGGGAAGTGGCAGTCAAAGAACCACAAGTCCGGTGTGATATCGAACTCGGCAACGACATGGCCCTTGCCATGCGCACCGCCATCACCGCTGATTTCGGTGATCCGGTCCATCATCAGCATCGGCGGGGCGGGAAGCTGCGCGTTGCCGGGACCGAAGAGCTCGCCTCGGGCGCATTTGAGAAGGTCGTCCTTATCGAAACTGCTCGGGTAATCGGCCATGCGGGTTGGTCCATCCATTTGTCGTTACTGGTCCTTTGCGTCTAGCACCCTGTAGCGCGCGAGAGCAAGTGTGGTGCGCTATGGGGTGCGACTGATTTTCAATTGAAAGATGGGGGTAAAATCCCATATTAATGGGGTGCGAAGGAAAAGGAATCCGGATCGTGGCAGAGATGATGACGCAGACAGCCGGTGAACGCGGGACAAAATGGCTTGCGGGGGCGGGGCTTCGGCCAACGCGCCAGCGCTTGTCGCTTGCCAAGCTGCTTGTAGGCGATGGTCAGGACCGCCACGTCACGGCAGAGAGCCTTTTCGAGGCGGCATCGGATGCCGATGAGAAAGTTTCGCTCGCCACGGTTTACAATACGCTGCGCGCCTTTTGCGACGCGGGGCTGCTGCGCGAAATCACCGTCGATGGATCGAAAAGTTATTTCGACACGAACACTTCGAACCACCCGCATTTCTATTGGGAAGACAATGCCCGCTTGACCGATGCGCCAAGCGAGCAATTGGAGATCACCCGCTTGCCGAGCGCGCCGGAAGGGGCCGAGGTGGCTGCTGTGGACGTGGTGATCCGGTTGCGCCGCCGCTAGGCCGCGCCGCACACGATCAGAACCACTGACCGGGTTCCATCAAACCGAGATCAAGCAATTGCTGTGAGTGCCATGTAAAGGGCACAGAGTTATACCATGTGAAAGTCGATATATCGTAGGTCGAGCCAGGGTTGCGCTTGAGCGCCTTGGCGGTGCGGAACGAGCAGATCGCGGCAGATGTGTTGTTATGCCACGGGCATTGATAGGTGTTCATCTCCGGCTCGCTGAGGGTGAAATCCGGTCTGAGGGTCAGCCCGTTTTGCGCGCGGAACAGGCTGATCCTGTCAATACGGCGGCGGTTGGCAGGGATATGTTCCTCGAACCGCCAACGCAGGCCGCCAAAGAAATCCATTTGCCGTTCGAGCGCGTTGTTCCAGCGGTCGGTGCGGGAGAGAGCGTAATAGCCCGAGCGATCCAGATGCGCGTTTTTCAGATCTACTGCTGAGGGGTGGGCCTGAAGATCACCCGCATAGAGATCGACTACATAGGTCATCACGGCGTCGCGTCGTTCCTCTGTGACGAAGGACACCAGTTCGCCAACGGTGCGGTGTTCGCAGAACGGGAAGAAAAGATATTCGGCGTTATAGCAGTAGTAGAGCCACACACCCGAAGTGGCGGCGGCGATGACGCTGTTGACCGTCTCGAATAGGGCGTTCTGGCGCCCGAAATCGAGTGAAACGGTGCTGACTTCGTCGGCAAATTCGTCGGGTATCTCTATGTGCGCCGGGGCGAATGCGATTACCTTGCGGAACCCGCAATCAATATGATGGCGGAGGGTGGAGGCGATTTCGACCTCGTCTTCGATGAAGATGAGCGCGACCGGTCCCTTGGCCAAGGCGGCAGGTTCGGCTCGCAAGAAACTCTTTAGATTGTCAAAACGCATCGGCCGCCTTCCTCTTGCCCAGACATTTGGCCAAATCACGCTCCATTGCAAGCAAAGGGGCGAGCGGTTAGGAAGCGCAGAAATCTCGAACCCGCGCGATGGGAGCATGGATCATGGCCGAACCAAAGAAGCTCTATATCAAGACATATGGCTGTCAGATGAATGTATACGACAGCGAACGTATGGCGGAAGCGCTGGGCGGGCAGGGGTATGTCGAGACTAAGACCCCCGAAGACGCCGATATGATTCTGCTCAACACCTGCCACATTCGTGAGAAGGCGGCAGAGAAGGTGTATTCGGAGCTTGGGCGGTTCAAGCCATTGAAGGAAGCACGCCCTGACCTGAAGATCGGTGTGGCAGGCTGCGTAGCGCAGGCCGAGGGCGAAGAGATTATCAAGCGCCAGCCGATGGTTGATCTGGTGGTTGGCCCGCAGAGCTACCACCGCCTGCCGCAGATGGAGCAAGCTGTTCGTAGCGGAACTCGGGCGCTGGATACGGATTTCCCTGAAGAGGACAAGTTCGAGGTGCTCAAGGAGCGCCCGAAGTCCAAGCGTGGCCCGACGGCGTTCCTTTCGGTGCAGGAGGGGTGTGACAAATTCTGCTCGTTCTGTGTGGTGCCTTACACGCGCGGCGCTGAAGTGAGCCGCCCTGCCGAGCGGGTGCTCTCCGAGGCGCGGGCGCTGGTTGAAGCAGGCGTGCGCGAGATCACACTCTTGGGCCAGAATGTGAATGCCTATCACGGGCATGAGAAGGGGCTGGCTGGGTTGATCTGGGAGCTGGACAAAATGGATGGCCTTGAGCGCATCCGGTTCACCACCTCGCATCCCAACGATATGGATGATGCGCTGGTCGAGGCGCATGGCACTTGTGGCAAGCTGATGCCTTACCTGCATTTGCCGGTGCAGTCCGGCTCGGACCGCATCCTCAAAGCGATGAACCGCAAGCATACGGCTGAAAGCTATCTCAAGCTGATCGCGCGGATCAGGGAGGCGCGGCCGGATCTGCACCTTTCGGGGGATTTCATTGTCGGCTTCCCCGGTGAGACGGATGCTGATTTCGAAGATACGATGAGCATCTTGCGTGAAGCGGGATATGGGACCGCGTTTTCGTTCAAATATTCGCCGCGCCCCGGTACGCCGGCGGCTGAAAAGACCGATAAGATGGTTGATCCAGATGTGGCATCCGAGCGGCTCTACCGGTTGCAGGAGCAGATCAGCAGTCAGCAAAAGGCGCTGCAAGACAGCATGGTCGGGCGCGAAGTTTCGGTGCTGTTCGAGAAGCGTGGCCGCCTTGACGGGCAGTTGGTTGGCAAGTCGGAATATTTGCATGCCGTGCATGCCATCGCGCCCGAGTCGCTGATTGGTGAGATCGCACGGGTGCAGATAAAAGAGAGCGGACCGAACTCGCTTGGCGGTGTGCTGAGCGCCTGACGCGCTTGCGTTGATTGACCTTGCAATGGCAACAATTGGCTCGCCTCGGTGGGACTGTCGCGCTATGTGCCGGTAAACGCGACTGAATTATGCTTTTTTTGAGGCAAAATAATGGTAACAATCAGAAGGGGTAATGCAGTGGAGTCGGCTCCGTCTCAGGTATAATGGCGCGAACCGGATTCTGTTAGGAGGTTCTGAAATGAGACGAGGGGCAATGCTTGCGCCGTTTTTGGGGGCGGCAGCGGCAATAATGATGACAGCAGGCGCGGCTGCGGCTGACGAGATTTACGAACCGACGATCTGGATCGACCCTGATGGATGTGAGCATTGGGTTATGGATGACGGGGCCGAGGGCTTCATGTCTCCGCACCGCAACCGCGACGGATCGCCCGTTTGCCATCGCAGCGAGATCTGCGGCGTGGTGCCGACGGACCAACTTTTCGCCACGGACCGATACGCGATTAACCGCGCTGGCCGTGATCGTCTCACCCAGTTCTTCAAGGATGCGGAGGCGTATGGCTTCCTGATCTATGGCCATACGGACAGCCGTGCCTCGGATGAATATAACATGCGTCTTTCAGACAACCGCGCCAATGCAGTGGCGGAGGTGGCGCTGGCCGCCGGTGGTAAGGTTGTTGAGGTGAAGGGCTTTGGCGAGCGTATGCCGCGGGCCACGAACAGCACCGCCGAAGGGATGCAGCAGAATCGCCGCGTCGAAATCTATTGCCTGCGCTGAGGAGAATAACCATGAAAACGATCAAGATTTTGGGTCTTCTCGGTGTTGTCACGGTGCTATCTGCCTGTGAAATGGACAACGCGCTGGAAGGCATTGGCACGGACAAAACCACGGACCGTGGCATCAACGCGCACCACCTTTCGACCTTGGTGGCAGGCATTTGGGTTGATCCGAACGGGTGTGACCACTGGATCATCGACGATGGCTTTGAGGGCTATCTGAGTGAGCGCCTGACACCGGACGGCCGCCCTGTCTGCTCTGGCGTTGCCGCGCCGACCACGGCGACCGGCCCATTCAAAGACGGATCACCGATCCCCGACACGCTCTGAGTCGCGCGGCTGCGCGCCGCTGCTTTGAAACAGGCGCCCCTTTGGGGGCGCCTGTTGTGTTTTTGGCGCGATTTCGCCGTTACGGACACCTGTCTGTTACAATTGCATGCTCCCCCTTGCGCAGGGGCGATCTTCTTGCCACCATCACAATATATAGTCGTAAAGGAGTCGTGCTTGGCTACCAGTGTCCTGCCCCCGCGGAGTTCTGACATCAACGAAACCACGCTCGAGTTTCCCGATAATTTCTTGTTGATTGATCTGTGTGGTGAGCACGACAGCAATCTGGCCAAGCTGGAGGACAAACTCGGGCTTCAGATTCTGCGGCGCGGTAATCATCTGGCGCTGATCGGAGAAGCGGATGCCTGCGCCACTGCGCGGGATGTGTTGAACGCCCTCTACACGCGGCTGGAGGCTGGGCGCGCGATCGAGCCTTCCGATCTGGATCGCGAATTGCGGATGGGCAGTTCCGAAACCGGCAGTGCGCCGGAAGCGGGCGATCAGATGGAGATGTTCAAGGGCGGGCCGGTCGAGATCAAGACGCGGCGGAAGCTTGTTGAGCCGCGCACCGATGCGCAGAAGGCTTATGTGCTGAACCTCTTTGAAAACGAGCTGTCATTTGGGATCGGCCCTGCGGGTACGGGCAAGACCTATCTGGCGGTCGCGGTTGGCGTATCGATGTTTATTGCCGGAAAGGTTGACCGGATTATCCTGTCCCGTCCTGCGGTGGAGGCGGGTGAAAAGCTCGGCTATCTGCCAGGCGATATGAAAGACAAGGTCGATCCCTATATGCAGCCGCTTTATGATGCGCTGAACGATTTCCTGCCCGGCAAGCAGACGGCCAAGCTGATCGAAGAAAAGCGGATCGAGATTGCGCCGCTGGCGTTTATGCGCGGGCGGACGCTGGCGAATGCCTTCGTCGTGTTGGATGAGGCACAGAACGCAACGACGATGCAGATGAAGATGTTCCTCACCCGTTTGGGTGAAGGTTCGCGCATGGTGATCACCGGCGACCGCAGCCAGGTGGACCTGCCGCGGGGCGTGCAGTCGGGTCTGCGGGACGCCGAGCGGCTCTTGCAGAATATTCCAAAGATTAGCTTCAATTATTTCACCTCCAAGGATGTGGTGCGCCATCCGTTGGTCGCGGCGATCATCGATGCTTATGACCGTGACAGCGAAAGAGCCGAAGCTGCCAAAGGGCAGGCCGCGCGGGAATGAGCGTTTTCGTCACCATCGAGGACGAGCGGTGGGAAGCGGTTGATCTGGAGGCGCTTGCCGAGCGGGCCTGCGCCGCCGCGCTGGAGCACCTTTCGCTTGATCCGGAGGAGTGCGAGATCAGCCTGCTGGGGTGCGATGATGAGCGCATTGCCCTTTTGAATGCTGACTTTCGGCAAAAGGACAAGGCCACAAACGTGCTGTCTTGGCCATCGGCCGAGCGGGGTGCGGCGGAGGATGGGGCGATGCCTGAAGCGCCGGAGCCGGACACATTTGGTGAATGCGAGTTGGGCGACGTTGCAATATCCTATGAGACTTGCGCGCGGGAGGCTGCCGAGGCGGGCAAATCGCTGCCAGATCATGCCACCCATTTACTGGTTCATGGCACGCTGCATTTGCTGGGTTTTGACCATGAGCGTGACCAAGACGCCACCCTCATGGAAGGAATGGAAACGGAGATACTTGGCAAAATGGGTATTGCCGACCCATATAGAGATTAGGAAAACCGGGATAGGCCGCTTTTTGGCATCCCAATGCAGGTAGGAGACGATGGGCGACTCGATAGACGGGCCTTCTAGCGCAGCGCATAGCGCGCAAGATGAAGACACTGAAGGGCAGAGTAAGGGCTTTCTGGGCCGCATATTTGATGCACTAAGCCCATCAGAAGCAGCGGCGAACGGATATGATCTGACGCCAGTTCCTGACACCGCGAATACCTCCACGACACCGGGCATGCTGAACTTGCGCCGCATGCGGGTGGAGGATGTGGCGATCCCGAAAGCGGATATCGTGGCGGTTCCGGTGACGATTTCGAAGGATGATCTGGTGGGTGTGTTCCGTGAAAGCGGGCTCACGCGCTTGCCTGTGTTCGACGGAACGCTGGACACGCCGATCGGGTTCGTGAACCTGAAGGATTTTGCCCTCAAGCACGGGTTCAACGGCGGCTCGGAGCTGGCGCTGCGGGAAATCGTGCGCCGGTTGCTGTATGTGCCGCCGTCGATGCCGATTGGTGTGCTGCTGCAAAAGATGCAGGCCGAGCGGATCCACATGGCGTTGGTGATCGATGAATATGGCGGCACTGACGGGCTGGTGACGATCGAAGATCTGATCGAGCAAGTTGTCGGCGAGATCGAGGACGAACACGACATCGAGGAAGAGGATACTTTCATCGAGGAAACCGCTGGCGTTTGGCTGGCCTTGGCGAAAACTCCGCTTGAGGAATTCGAAGCGGAGGTGGGTGTTGACCTTACCGCGCATGAGGAAGTCGATGACGAAGAGGTGGATACGCTGGGGGGGCTTGTTTTCATGCTGTCGGGCCATGTGCCGGCGCGGGGCGAGGTGATCCAGCACCCTGATGGGGCCGAATTCGAAGTCGTCGATGCCGATCCGCGCCGGATCAAGCGGCTGCGGGTGCGGTTGCCGCATGCGGTTGCGCGCAGCTGACGTGAGGGGGCAGGTCCAGCGGATGCTTGCGGCGATTCGGCCGCGCCTGCCGCTGGTTTTACTGGGAGCGATTGCCGCACTTGGGCTTGAGCCGTTTGGTTTGGCGCCGGTGACCGTATTGGCCTTGGGCATTGGCCTGTGGCGGTGCATGCGGGCGGCAAACGTGCGGGCGGTGATGGTTGATGGCGCGGCATTGGCGTCTGGTTACTTTACCGTTGCGATGCATTGGATCGTGTTCCCGTTTCTTGTGGCGCCATTGGCAACCGGCTGGATGGCGCCGTTTGCACTCGTGTTGATGGTGGCGGGGCTGGCGCTGTTTTGGGCGGTTCCGCTCGGGCTTGCGTGGCGCTTGGGGCGCGGTCTGGCGGGGCGACTGGTTTGGGCGGCGCTGTTGCTCACGGTGGCGGATTTGCTGCGGGCGCATGTGCTGACGGGGTTTCCTTGGGCGGTGGTTGGACAGGTTTGGGCCGGATGGGGCTTGGGGCAGGCGGCAGCGCTTGTTGGTATGCATGGCCTGACGCTCGTTACCTTGTTGGCCGTGGCGCTGGCTGTCGGTTTGGGGCAACGTAAAGGCTGGCTTTTGGGCATTGGTGTGAGCGCCGTGTTGTTATTGGCGGGCGAGGGCGCTGGGCGTTGGTATATGGCGCGGCCGCTGGCGGATGCAGGGCCGGTCGTGCGCCTGGTGCAGCCGAATGTACCCCAGTCCGAGAAATGGAACCCTGAACGCGGGCGTGAGTTTCTTGACCGTTTGCTGATGCTGACGCGCAGCCCGCTTGGTGCGGAAGGTGATCCGGAGGTTGTGATCTGGCCGGAAACGGCGGTGCAGCCGCTCTTGGGCAATTCCGTCAACACCCGCACCGCGATTGCCCGCGCGGCAGGGGGCAGGCCAGCGCTGTTGGGGATGAACCGGCGGGAAGGGGCGCGATTCTTTAACGCGATGGTGCTGCTGGACAGCGCGGGCGCGGTCAGCGCGGTCTATGATAAGTCCCATCTGGTGCCGTTTGGCGAATACCTGCCTTTGGGCGAGTGGCTCAAAGCCTTTGGCCTGCACGGATTGGCGGCGAGCGAAGGGGGTGGCTACACCGCCGGGCCGGCGGGCGGCAGCCTTGAGGTGCCGGTGCTCGGACGGGTGCGGCCGTTGATTTGCTACGAGGGTATTTTCCCCGAAGAGATTGGCGCTTCCAACCTGCGGGCGATGGTGCTGATCACCAATGATGCGTGGTTTGGCCCCTCGGCAGGGCCACGGCAACATCTTGCGCAAGCACGGCTGCGGGCGATCGAGCAAGGGGTTCCGATGATTCGCGTTGCCAATACCGGCGTGACGGCGATGATTGATCCTTATGGCCGGATCGTTGGCGAGATCGGCATGGGGCAACAGGGGGTGATCGATGTCGCGGTTCCGGCGGCGCTTGGTTGGGTGCCGCCTTATGCCCGATTGGGTGATTGGCTGGTTCTGGCCCTGATTACTGTGGGAATTATACTGATCCTCGCGGCAAACGCGCGGAAAATGATTGACCAGCGCCGCGAGGCACCCTAGCTGGAGTTTTCAATCACCCGTCACAACGGCTTCCTGGCGTGGCGGTGTTACTGAATGGAGCGTTTCCCATGACAAGACCCGATTACACTTTCACCTCCGAGTCAGTCTCGGAAGGGCATCCCGATAAGGTCTGCGACCGGATTTCGGATGCGGTTCTGGATGCGTTCTTGGCCGAAGAGCCGACAGCGCGTGTGGCCTGCGAAACCTTTGCGACGACGAACCGTGTGGTGATCGGCGGCGAGGTGGGACTATCGGATCAGGCGACGCTGAGCCGGTATATGGAGGCGATCCCAGATATCGCCCGCGCCTGTATCAAGGATATCGGCTACGAGCAGGACAAGTTCCACCACGAGACGGTGGAAATCACCAACCTCTTGCACGAGCAGTCCGCGCATATCGCGCAGGGTGTGACGGGCGAGCGTGGGGACGAAGGCGCTGGCGATCAGGGGATCATGTTCGGCTACGCGACGGACGAGACGCCTGACCTGATGCCTGCGCCCATCCAGTACAGCCATGCGATCCTGCGGCGGCTGGCTGAGGTGCGGAAATCCGGTGCGGAGCCAACGCTGGGGCCGGATGCGAAATCGCAGCTTTCGGTGCGTTACGAGAATGGCAAGCCGGTGGGCGTGACGTCTATCGTGTTGTCGACGCAGCATCTGGATGAAAACATGACCAGCGATGATGTGCGCGCGGTGGTGGAGCCATACATCCGTGAAACCCTGCCGGAAGGCTGGATCAGCGCTGGAACAAAATGGTGGGTGAACCCGACCGGCAAGTTTGTGATCGGCGGGCCGGATGGGGATGCGGGCCTGACGGGGCGCAAGATCATCGTGGATACCTATGGCGGCGCGGCCCCGCATGGTGGCGGTGCGTTCTCGGGCAAAGACCCGACAAAGGTGGACCGCTCGGCCGCTTATGCGGCGCGGTATCTCGCGAAGAACGTGGTTGCTGCGGGAATGGCAGAGCGCTGCACGATCCAGCTGTCCTATGCAATTGGCGTGGCGCGGCCGTTGTCGATCTATGCTGATACGCATGGCACCGGCGAAGTGGCGCCCGAGGTGATCGAGCGGGCGGTTGCGCAGGTGATGGACCTGACGCCGCGCGGCATTCGCACCCATCTGGACCTGAACCGCCCGATCTACCAGCGCACGGCCGCCTACGGGCATTTTGGCCGCGCACCGGAAGCCGATGGCGGCTTCAGCTGGGAGCGCACCGATCTGGTGGATGCGCTGAAGGCGGCGGTCTGAGGGGCGCACCATGCCACATGCAGAGCTGAAATATTCGGCTGATCTCGCGCTTGATGCCGGCGCTGTTTTGCGTGGTGTCGAGGCGGTCATCGCGCGTCATGATGCGGGCGCGGGTGTGTGTAAGGGCCGTGCCTACCCGGCGGCGGTCTTTCATCACACTCATTGCCTGCTGACTGTATCGGTGTTGCCGAAAGCGCATCGTGACAAAGCGTGGAGCGATGCCCTTCTTGCGCTGTTGGAGGTGGAACTGACTGCGCATTTGCCGGTGCGGTGCTATGTGTCCATCGCGGTTGAGTTCACCGACGAGCGCTATGTGACCACGGAATACGCCCCGTAGCGGGCGAACCGCCCCCGGTTTGGATCGGGGGCGGGGAAGATCAGGCAGCGGCGGCGCGGTTATCGAGTGATATGCGCCCTGCGCCCAGTGCGACGACCATCAGCATACCCCCTGCGATGGAGACGTTCTTCATGAAGTTGATCATTTCACCTTGAGCGGCCATGCCCTCCATCCCGAAGGACGGGACGAGGTGGAACAGGATGCCGGAGATAAGGCTGAAACCGGCCAGAAGGAACGCAACAATGCGGGTCTGCCATCCGATAAGCAGAGCGATGCCGCCGCCGAGTTCTGTCAGGATCACGAGGGGAAGAAGCGCGCCGGGAACGCCCATCATTTCCATATATTGAGCGGTGCCGGAGTAGCCGGTGATCTTTTGCGCGCCAGCCATAATGAAAATGAACGCGAGCAGAAGCCGACCTGCGGGCGCGGCGAGGGATGTGAAGGACTGAGTCATTCGGTTTGCCTTTCGTTTAGAACCTGACGCTGACTTAGGTGGGTTCTTCGAGCGGTTGAATTCGGCAAATTTAGCGGCCTTCTGTGCGAAAACGCACATGGTGCCAGCCCAATGGTGCCAATTGCGCGCTGGCGTTGACCCCATTGATCCGTTTGCTTTGCCGCGCTAAGGGCCGCGCATGAATGAGAAGAAAACACACCCCACCGGCGCACCTTGGCGCAATTTCTACGGTCGTTTGAAGGGCAAGGGCCTGCGGAAATCGCAGGAAGCCTATCTGGATGAGGACCTCGCCGCGTTGTCACCCGGAGCTGTGGGGTGGGACGTGAACCCTGATCGTTTGCCGCTTGATCTGGCGACCCGTTTTCCCGAAGCCAAGGAGATCTGGCTGGAAATCGGCTTTGGCGGCGGTGAGCATCTGGTGCATATGGCGGCCAACAATCCGCAGGTCGCGATCATCGGCTGTGAGCCTTACATCAACGGCGTTGCCATGCTGCTTGGCAAGATCCGCGATGCGGGTGTGACCAATCTGGCTGTGCATCCCGGCGATGCACGAGATTTGTTTGATGTGTTGCCGGAGGGGGCAATCTCGAAGGCTTTCCTCAACTACCCTGACCCGTGGCCGAAGAAGAAACACCATCGGCGCCGGTTTGTGACGCAAGAGCATTTGCAGCCGCTTCACCGCGTGATGAAAGCGGGTGCGGAGTTCCGCGTGGCGACCGATATCGAAGATTATGTGCGCCAAACGATGCAGGAAGTGCCGAAGGCAGGCTTCATCTGGACGGCAGAATGCGCGGATGACTGGCGGGAGCCTTGGGGAGACTGGCTTTCCACCCGCTATGAGCAAAAGGCGCTGCGCGAGGGGCGCGTGCCGCATTACATGACATTTCTGCGTGGGTGATGCTTCCGGCGTTCTGGTGATGGACGCTGCTTTGATGCTGGTTTATGAGGGCGCTAACAGCAGCTGACGAGGCCCAAATGTCTGGACATGGCACCCCGATCCCGATGACTTCCCGCAAGGTGACTGCGCTCAAGGGCGTGGCCAATGTTCCGGGAGATAAATCAATCTCGCATCGGTCACTGATCTTGGGCGCGATGAGCGTTGGCGAGACGCGGATCACCGGCCTTTTGGAAGGCGAGGATGTTCTGGATACGGCGAAGGCGATGCGGGCTTTCGGGGCCGAAGTGACGGATCATGGCGGTGGCGAATGGTCTGTTTATGGTGTCGGCGTTGGCGGGTTTGCCGAACCTGAGCAGGTGATTGATTGCGGTAATTCCGGCACGGGCGTGCGTTTGATCATGGGGGCGATGGCGACAACGGCGATTACCGCCACGTTCACCGGCGATGCGTCGCTCAACGGGCGGCCGATGGGGCGGGTGACGAACCCGCTGGCGGAATTTGGGGCGCAGGCTTACGGGCGCGAAGGCGGCCGGCTGCCGATGACAATCGTGGGCGCGCGGGAGCCGATGCCGGTGCGCTATGTGGTGCCGGTGCCTTCGGCGCAGGTGAAATCAGCTGTGCTGCTCGCCGGCCTGAACGCGCCAGGCAAGACTGTCGTGATCGAGAAGGAAGCGACGCGCGACCATACCGAACGGATGCTGCAAGGCTTTGGTGCGGAGCTGACGGTGGAAGAAACCGACGAGGGTCGCGTGATCACGCTGACCGGCCAGCCGGAGTTACAGCCACAAACCATCGTTGTGCCGCGCGATCCTTCCTCGGCGGCTTTCCCTGTTTGCGCCGCGATCCTGACGGAAGGATCGGATGTGCTGGTGCCAAATATCGGGCTGAACCCAACGCGCGCGGGGCTATTTACAACGCTGAAGGAAATGGGCGCGGACCTGACCTATGAGAACCTGCGCGAAGAGGGTGGTGAGCCGGTGGCGGATTTGCGGGCGAAATTCTCGCCCGACCTCAAGGGCATCGAAGTGCCACCTGCGCGGGCGGCCAGCATGATCGACGAATATCCGGTGCTGTCTGTTGTTGCATCGTTCGCTGAAGGCGCGACCGTGATGCGTGGGGTTAAAGAGCTGCGCGTCAAGGAGAGCGACCGGATCGACGCGATGGCGAAGGGCCTGCGGGCCGCTGGCGTTGAGGTTGAAGAGGGTGAGGATTGGTGGATCGTGCACGGGCGCGGCCATGGCAATGTGACCGGCGGCGTGACGGTGGAGAGCCGCCTTGATCACCGGATCGCGATGTCCTTCATGGTAATGGGCATGGCGACCGAGAAGCCGATGACGGTCGATGATGGTGGCCCGATTGCCACCTCGTTCCCGATCTTTGAGCCGTTGATGGCAGGGCTTGGCGCGGCGATTACCCGTTCGCACCAGTGAAGCGGAGCGCCCTTTGGTTGAGCGGCGGGGCGGCTTTGGTCGCCTATGCTGCGTTGATCGGGGTGGCGCAGGTTCTCTTGGTGCCGGAAACGGGGGGGCTATTGCCCTTTGATCTGCGCATTGGCGGCTATGACGCGGTGCAGGCGCAGATATTCATCGACGCCATAAGCGCAGAAGGGCGTGCAGCTTATCTCGGGCCGGTGCGTCTGCTTGATACGGTGTTTCCGGTGGTGTTTGGCGCCTTTTTGAGCCTGCTTTGCCGTGTGGCTTTGCCGAAGGCGGGGTGGCCCGTCGCAGCCAGTTTGCCGATTTTGTATGTGGTCTTCGACCTGTGGGAAAATGCGCGCGTCGGAGCGATGATAGCGCAGAATGATGCGGCGCTTGCTGCGGGAGCGTCCGCGTTGACGCAAGCAAAGTTTATCGTGCTAGCCGTTGTCGCGCTTGTGCTCGGTGCGGTTTGGCTATGGCGGCGCGTGAAGGAGGGAAGTTCGTGAGTTTTACAGTGGCAATCGACGGCCCAGCGGCGGCTGGCAAGGGAACCATTAGCAAGGCGGTGGCGCAGCGCTTTGGCTTTGCGCATCTGGATACCGGATTGCTCTATCGTGCGGTGGGTGCGCGGGTGGCCGAGGGCGAGGAGCCTGTCGCGGCAGCGCAATCGCTTAATACCAAAGACCTCGCGCGACAGGATTTGCGCACACAGGCTGTGGCGGATGCGGCCAGCAATGTGGCAACTAATCAGCAGGTGCGAGAGGCTTTGGTGGAATTTCAAAGAGACTTCGCGGCTAAGGAGGGCGGCGCGGTTCTGGACGGGCGCGACATTGGCACGGTGATTTGCCCTGATGCGGATGTGAAGCTCTTTGTCACGGCGCGTGCCGAAGTGCGGGCTAAGCGGCGGTGGGAAGAGCTGTGCTCTGCCGGAGGGGACGCTGATTATGATACCGTTCTTGCCGAGGTGAAGGCGCGTGATACCCGTGACGAGGGGCGCAAGGATGCGCCAATGCGGCGGGCGGATGATGCGGTGCTCTTGGATACATCCGATCTGACTATTGAGGAGGCGATTGCCCGTGCGGTCGCCGCGATTGAACAAGCCAGAGGGCAGGGCGCTGGCTGAACGGTGATTTGCAGGCAAAAACCCCTTGTTTGCGGAGGGTAATTCCCCTATACGCGCGCCTGTTGAAGCGGCGGCACAGCCGCGAGCGGAGATGTGGAGCAGGGTCGGAAGCGTCCGGCCCTCTTTGTTTTCCGTTCAGCCGAGACCAATTGAAACCCAAAGACCCGCGGAGACAACCGCGCGGCCCGAATAGCAAAACGTAAAGGAACTGAATACGAATGTGCGCTAAAGCAACCATGGAGGAGTTCGAAGCCCTCCTTAACGAAAGCTTCGAAATTGACACGCCGGAAGAAGGTTCGGTTGTCAAAGGCAAAGTCATCGCAGTTGAAGCTGGCTACGCCATCATCGACGTCGGCTATAAGATGGAAGGCCGCGTTGAACTCAAAGAATTCGCAAATCCCGGTGAAGCACCCGACATCAGCGTTGGCGACGAGGTAGAAGTCTTCCTCCGTGCGGCTGAAAACGCCCGCGGCGAAGCCGTGATTTCCCGTGAGATGGCCCGCCGCGAAGAGGCATGGGACCGTCTTGAAAAAGCCTATGCTGACGAAGAGCGCGTTGAAGGCGCGATCTTTGGCCGCGTTAAGGGTGGCTTCACTGTTGATCTTGGCGGCGCTGTTGCGTTCCTTCCGGGCTCGCAGGTTGACGTACGCCCCGTACGCGACGCTGGTCCGCTGATGGGTCTCAAGCAGCCGTTCCAGATCCTCAAGATGGACCGTCGCCGTGGCAACATCGTGGTATCGCGCCGTGCGATCCTCGAAGAGTCCCGCGCAGAACAGCGCGCCGAAGTTATCGGCAACCTTTCCGAAGGTCAGGCTGTGGACGGTGTTGTCAAGAACATCACCGAATACGGTGCGTTCGTTGATCTCGGCGGTGTTGACGGCCTGCTGCACGTCACCGACATGGCATGGCGCCGTGTGAACCACCCGTCCGAGATCCTCTCCATCGGCGAGACGATTAAGGTGCAGGTCATCAAGATCAACAAAGACACCCACCGCATCAGCCTCGGCATGAAGCAGCTGCAGGACGATCCGTGGGATTCCGTCGAGAGCAAGTACCCGCTGGAAAGCGTGCACAATGGCCGCGTGACCAACATCACCGACTACGGTGCATTCGTCGAGCTGGAAGCTGGCGTCGAAGGTCTGGTCCACGTCTCCGAGATGTCCTGGACCAAGAAGAACGTCCATCCGGGCAAGATCGTATCCACCTCGCAAGAGGTTGAGGTCATGGTTCTCGAGATCGACAGCGCGAAGCGTCGTGTTTCGCTCGGTCTCAAGCAGACCATGCGCAACCCGTGGGAAGTCTTTGCGGAGTCGCATCCGGAAGGTACCGAGGTCGAAGGCGAAGTCAAGAACATCACCGAGTTCGGTCTGTTCATTGGCCTGCCGGGCGACATCGACGGCATGGTTCACCTCTCCGACCTGAGCTGGGACGAGCGTGGCGAAGACGCCATCCAGAACTACCGCAAGGGCGACATGGTCAAGGCGAAGGTTTCGGAAGTGGACGTCGAGAAAGAGCGTATCTCGCTCTCGATCAAAGCCATGGACGGCGACCCGTTTGCTGATGCCGTTGGCGGCGTGAAGCGCGGCTCGATCATCACCGTGAACGTCACCGCGATCGAAGATGGCGGCATCGAAGTGGAATATGAAGGTATGAAGTCCTTCATTCGCCGCTCCGACCTCAGCCGTGACCGTGCCGAGCAGCGCCCTGAGCGCTTCGGCGTTGGCGACAAGGTAGACGTTCGCGTCACCAACGTCGACAGCAAGTCGCGCAAGCTGGGCCTCTCGATCAAGGCACGCGAGATCGCAGAAGAGAAAGAAGCTGTTGAGCAGTACGGTTCGTCCGACTCCGGCGCTTCGCTCGGCGACATCCTCGGTGCTGCGCTGAAGGGCGACGAGTAATCGAATATCTGCCACTCAGGCAGCGAACAACATCGACCCCGCCGACAGGTTCGGCGGGGTCTTTTTATTGCGAATCGGCCTCGCCAAAAGCGGGGTTGGAATGGGTCGAACGGAAAAAAGTCAGGATAAGTGACAAAAAATCTGCGAGTTTAGTCCCATTAAAGCTGGAAATGGCGCTCAACGAGGGACGCGCCTATTTCCCGAAAGAAATAAGCTGCTTATAGTCGTCCGAAGAATGCCGAAAGGGCTCGTGCCGATAGATAGCGGGGGGACGCATGATCAGGTCAGAACTGATCCAAAAGATTGCGGAGGAAAATCCGCATTTATATCAGCGTGACGTCGAAAAGATCGTGAACACGATCTTTGACGAAATCACGAATGCTATGTCTGGGGGATCACGTGTGGAATTGCGTGGATTCGGGGCATTTTCCGTGAAGAAACGCGACAGTCGCATGGGGCGCAATCCGCGCACTGGCGAGGCTGTTCCGGTCGAGGAGAAACATGTTCCTTTCTTTAAGACCGGAAAGCTGCTGCGTGACCGCCTGAACGGTGACTGACGCCGAGATAACGAGGCATTGATGAAAACGATCCGATACGGGTTCTGGGCTATTGTTGGCTTGGTCCTGATTGTTCTGGGTTTGGCCAATCGGGATATGGTGACACTGCGGGCGATGCCGGAGGCGCTGGCGAAATGGTTCGGGATTTCCCCCGACATTTCGCTGCCGTTGTTTGTCGTCATCTTCCTTGGTGTTGCGATTGGGCTGTTGATCGGTTTCTTGTGGGAATGGCTGCGGGAGCACCGCTTGCGGGCTGACGGACGTGCGAAGGCGCGTGAAGCCGCTGACCTGCGCCGCGAGGTTGACAGGCTGCGCGGTGAAAAGCATGCGGGCAAGGACGAAGTGCTGGCGCTGCTGGAGAGCTCTAACTAGGCGATGACGGATCATGTGCGCGTCAAAATCTGCGGGCTGACGACGCCTGCGCAAGTCGCGGCTGCCGCCGAGGCGGGGGCGGCCTATGTCGGTTTTGTATTTTTCCCGAAATCACCACGCGCCGTGACACCAGCGCAGGCGGCGGAGCTGGCGCTTGCCGCGCCGCTCGGGGTGGCGAAGGTGGCGCTGGTGGTCAACGCGACAGACGCGGAGCTGGATGAAATCACGGAAACCGTACCACTCGATATTTTGCAACTTCACGGCGCGGAAAGCCCTGAGCGGGTCGCGGAAATTCGTGCGCGTTATGGGCTGCCTGTGATGAAAGCTATCGGCATCGCTGACGAAAGCGATGTGGCGGCGATAGAGGCTTATTCGGACGTAGCCGACCAATTGTTGATCGACGCGAAACCGCCAAAGAATGCTGACTTGCCGGGGGGCAACGGGCTTTCCTTCGACTGGCGGCTGGTGAAGCGAAAATACTGGCGCCGCCCGTGGATGCTGGCGGGGGGATTGACGCCGGAGAATGTGGCGGAAGCCATCGCGATGACTGGCGCGCGGCAGGTGGATGTGTCCTCCGGTGTGGAAGCTGCACCTGGGCAGAAAGATCCAGCCCTGATGAAGCGGTTCCTAGTAGCTGCGCGCGGTACTGACCCAAGCTGAGGTTTGCTGCCGCGTTTGGGGCGATTGGTCCGTTTTGCCGCCGAACATTTCGCTGACAAGGGAGCGGGTAAATCTGCGGTAGAGGCGTTGTTGGGAACTTGTGGGTCAACGCTCTGACTGCGGGCAGAAATGCCCTTGAAAACGCGCCTTTCGGCAACATCCATCCTTTACCCAGCAAGTGCATGGCGCTAGTTGATTGGGAAACGGATAGGAGAGGTGGCCATGCCCGAAGATCTCGTCAACAGCTTCATGACTGGACCGGATGAAAACGGCCGGTTCGGCGATTTTGGAGGCCGCTTTGTTTCTGAAACATTGATGCCGCTGATCCTCGAGCTTGAAGCGGAATATGAAAACGCCAAGACGGATGAAACTTTCTGGGCGGAAATGAACGATCTATGGACCCATTATGTGGGCCGTCCGTCGCCTCTCTATTTTGCGGAGCGCCTGACCGAGCATTTGGGTGGGGCAAAGATCTATCTGAAGCGCGATGAGTTGAACCACACCGGCGCGCACAAGATCAACAACGTGTTGGGCCAGATCATTCTTGCCCGCCGCATGGGTAAGACGCGGATCATCGCTGAAACCGGCGCGGGGCAGCACGGTGTGGCAACAGCCACGGTTTGCGCCAAGTTCGGGCTTAAATGCGTGGTTTATATGGGCGCGCATGACGTTGAGCGGCAGGCGCCGAACGTGTTCCGCATGCGGCTGCTGGGCGCTGAGGTCGTGCCTGTCACCAGTGGGCGCGGCACGCTCAAGGATGCGATGAACGATGCGCTGCGCGATTGGGTGACGAACGTGCGCGATACGTTCTACTGCATTGGTACGGTTGCCGGACCGCACCCTTACCCAGCGATGGTGCGCGATTTCCAGTCGATCATCGGCAAGGAAGCCAAAGAGCAGATGCTTGCCGCTGAAGGGCGTCTTCCGGATACGATCATCGCCGCGATTGGCGGCGGATCGAATGCGATGGGCCTGTTCTTCCCCTTCCTTGATGACAAGGACGTGCGGATTATCGGCGTAGAGGCTGGCGGCAAGGGTGTGAATGCGAAGATGGAGCATTGTGCGTCACTGACGGGCGGTCGTCCGGGGGTGCTGCATGGCAACCGGACCTATCTGCTTCAGGATGACGACGGGCAGATCCTTGAAGGCTTCTCGATCTCTGCTGGGCTAGATTATCCCGGGATCGGGCCGGAGCATGCTTGGCTGCATGACATCGGGCGGGCGGAATATGTCTCGATCACCGATAAGGAAGCGCTCGAAGCCTTCCAGCTCAGCTGTGAGCAGGAGGGGATTATCCCCGCGCTGGAGCCAAGCCATGCGCTGGCCCATGTGATGAAAATCGCGCCTGAGCTGCCGAAGGACCACATCATCTGCATGAATATGTGCGGGCGTGGCGATAAGGACATCTTTACGGTCGCGAAGCATTTGGGCTTCGATATGTAAGCTGAAACAAGGCTTTACGTTGGAAAGGCGCTCCGTTGGGGCGCCTTTTTCGTTATAAACTGGGGTTTATGGGCCTATTTCAGGGGTTTACGCGGGGCAAACTGTACCCTCAGTTTATAGGCAGGTCGGTCGGGATGTGGAACGCTCCTTCCACCGGCGGCGTTTGCAGGCCGCGTTTACAGGAGTTGAAAATGAAAAATCTGCTTTTTACCACAACCGCGATTATTGGCCTCGCCGCGACATCCGCATTCGCGGATTTACATACGCAGCCGATTAGTGGGCTGGATGTCGACTCGATCAAGGAAGCGTTTTCGGGTGCGACGAAGATCGAGGTCAAGCGCGGCCCGACCCAGACCAAAATTGAAGTGATCTATTCTGATGGGCGCAAGGTCGAGGTGGTTTACGACAATACGAGCCTATCTGCGGTGAAATACGAAGAGTATACCGGCGTGATGTCCGAAGGGACGTCGTTCGAGTTCGAAGATGAAAGCGACGATGATGATCATGATGATGATCATGACGACGATGATGATGATGACCATGACAATAGCGGTCGTGGCAGTCATGATGACGATGATGACCATGACGACGATGACGACGATGACGAAGATGATGACGACGATGACGACGATGAAGATGATGATGACGATGATGACGAAGATGACGACGACGATTAAGGTCGTGTCTTAGATCGAAGAAACAGACCCCCGCGCCTTTGGTTGCGGGGGTTGCGGATTGGGATAAATGAAGTCGAAACTCCGAAATAGCGTCGCCGGTCTTTTGCTTGCCGTCTGTCTGCCCGCGATGGCGGCGGCTGATCAGGTGCGCGATGCAATCATTCAGCAATTGGCCGAGCAGGGATATGAGCGTGTCGAGGTTTCTAAGACATGGCTCGGGCGGTATCGGTTCATAGCTTATGGCGGGGACCGGGTCCGTGAAATCGTCTTTAATCCGGCAACGGGTGAGATTTTGCGGGATTATCTGCGCATGTTGGGCGACGATGATGACCGGAGCGCCGGGGTGCTCGGGCAGTTGTTGGACTTGGACGATGACGATGACGACCGGGACCGGGATCGCGACAGAAACGGCGCATCGGATGATGATGACGATGATGATGATAAGACGAGCAACTCGGGCTCTGGTAGCGACGGTGACGACGATGACGAGCGCGATGACGATGACAGCGATAATAGCGGCTCATCTAAAGATCATGACGACGAAGATGATGAAGACGACGAAGACGATGAAGACGACGAAAAAGACGAGGACGACGACGAAGACGACGAGGAAGATGACTAAATTAGTGCAGGCAGGTTAATGAGGAATTACTGGATCGTTGCGATCCTATCGGTTCAAATAGTGTGTGCGATATTCTTCGTGCTGAACATTCTGTGGTCGATCTTGGGCTTCGCGCCGATCAGCTGGCAGATCAGTGAGTTTATCGAGCTGGGCGCGGCAGTGGGGCTGATGCTGGGGGTTGTCTCCGGCGCTATGATGTTGCGGTGGTCGATGCGGCGCTATCGGGACGTTCAGAACCGGCTGCGCGTGGCCTCGGGCGCGTTTCTTGATCTCATTGAGGACCGTTTTACCGATTGGGGGTTAACACCTGCCGAACGCGACGTTGCGATGTTCGTTCTCAAAGGGTTCAGCACTGCCGAGATTGCGGGATTTCGCGGCAAATCGGAGGGCACCGTGAAAGCCCAGACAAATGCTATCTACCGCAAGGCGGGTGTGACAGGGCGGGGTCAGCTTATGAGCCTTTTCGTCGAAGATCTGTTGGGCGAGCCATTGGCACCACAAGCAATGGCCGAGGCGGCAGCCGACTAGCGCAGGGCGTAGCGCTGGAGCACTTCCATCGGGACAATTTCGAGCGCGCGGCGGTGGGTTGCCTGAAGCCGCACGCGAGGCGCGCAACCATCTTCATGTGCTTGCAGGAAGCGGCCCGCGCAGAGGCACCAGCGATCGCCCGGTTTCAGGCCGGGGAAACCGAATTCGGGCCGTGGCGTGGAGAGGTCGTTGCCAACATATTTCGAGAAGGCGAGGAACTCGGCGGTCATGATTGCGCAGACGGTGTGGCTGCCGTGATCCTCGGCGCAGGTATCACACGCGCCGTTGCGGAAGAAGCCGGTCATGGGATCGGTGGAGCAGCTATCCAGCGTGGTTCCAAGGACGTTCACGGATGTTGCGATTTCTGGCACGGGGACACCTATCGGAATTTATCAGCGAGCTTTTGCAGCGGAGAGCGCTTGTCCTCCTCCTGTGGGGACGGGGCAGCAGGCGCGGCGGCGGGGCGTGGTGTAGGCGTGGCGTCGCTTTTGGCGGTTGTGGAGGAACGGGCAGGGGCCACACGGCGCGCGACGGCGTTCAGAAACGCGGGCGTATCATCGGCGGCGAGAGAGGCGATGCCGTCGCTGATGCCGCGCAGGAGGTCATCGAGCCAGCCTTCGATCTCCGCTTTTGGGAAATCGTGCAGAACGTAGGGGGAGACAAGTTCCTTCCGCCCCGGATGCCCGATGCCAAGGCGCAAGCGGTGGTACTCCGCACCGATATGCGCGTGGATTGACCGCAAGCCGTTGTGACCGGCATGGCCGCCGCCTGTTTTGACGCGGCATTTACCGGGGGCGAGGTCCAGCTCATCGTGAAAGACGGTGACGTCCTGCGATTCCAGCTTGTGAAACCGCATGGCTTCCCCGACCGATTGGCCGGAAAGGTTCATAAAGGTTTCGGGCTTCAGAAGCAGCACCTTTTCGGAGCCAAGACGCCCTTCGCTGATCTGGCCGTTGAACTTGTTGCGCCAAGGCGCAAAACCGTGATCATCGGCGATGCGATCAACGGCCATGAAGCCGATGTTATGGCGGTTGCGGGCGTATTTCCCGCCAGGATTTCCGAGGCCGACAAAAAGTTTCATGCGGTTAATCTAGCGGCGGAAGGCGGGGCGGACCAGTAGGCCGGAAAAAGAAAACGGGGCGCGAGGCGCCCCGTTCTGATCTTTTGCTGAAGGTGCGGAAGATTACTCTTCTGCGGCCTCTTCTGCAGCCTCGTCGCCGTCCTCTTCGTTCTCAGCGGAACGCAGGCCCGACGGAGCGGAGATGTTGGCGATCACGAAGTCACGATCGATGGTCGGCTTGGCGCCAGCCGGCAGATCGACATCGCTGATGTGGATTACGTCGCCGACTTCTTTGCCCGTCAGATCGACAACGATCTGCTCGGGGATGTCGCCAGCAATAACGCTCAGCTCGACTTCCGGACGAACGACGGTCAGAACGCCGCCCTTCTTGATGCCGGGTGCGGCTTTTTCGTTTTCGAACTCGACATGCACGAAGATGTTCACACGGCTGGTACGCTTCAGGCGCATCAGGTCGATGTGGGTCGGCAGGTCTTTGACCACGTCACGCTGCACACCACGGCAGATCACGCGCACGTCTTCCTGACCTTCAACCTTGAGGTTGAAGAGTGTCGACATGAAGCGGCCAGCCTTGAGGCGCTTGAGCAGGGCATTGAAGGGGATATTGATTGCGAGCGGATCGGAACCGCCGCCATATACGATGCCAGGTACGTCGCCGTTGCGGCGAGATTGACGAGCGGCCCCCTTGCCTGTCCCCGTCCGTACCGTGGCGTGAAGATCAGGGATCTCACGAGCCATGGGTATTTCTCCAAAATTGAGGGGCCGTCCTCCAAGGGTGTACGGCCCAGTGAAGCCGCGCGTATAGGGCGGTTTGGCCTGTTTGAAAAGGGTAAAAAGCGGCCCTGCTTGCGGATAGAGGCT
This sequence comes from Pelagovum sp. HNIBRBA483, assembly GCF_040931995.1. Classification (NCBI taxonomy): domain Bacteria; kingdom Pseudomonadati; phylum Pseudomonadota; class Alphaproteobacteria; order Rhodobacterales; family Paracoccaceae; genus Pelagovum; species Pelagovum sp. HNIBRBA483. The sequence goes on along the minus strand of NZ_CP162412.1, from coordinate 2,296,882 downwards.
TGCCAGATTGCGATCCTGCGGTCAAATGGGCGACATGTCTATTGTTAGCGCTCTCAACCTCTCGCGCCGGACCTCAGCGGCGTTCTTTCTTCTCGGATCGTTCTGGGGGGGATTCGCGGCACTTGTCCCAGTGATCAAGGCGGGGCTGGGGGTCGATGACGGGGTCTTTGGCCTGTTGCTTCTTGGTTCTGCGGTGGGACTTGTTTCGGCGATGTGGTTGGCGCCGCGTGCGGACCGTGTCCTTGGCGCGCGGGGTATGCAGGTCGCAGCGTTGGGAATGGCGGTGATGTGGCAGGGGATGGGGCTGGTGAGCCTGCCGTGGATGTTTGCCGGACTGATGGTATTTCTGGGGATGTTTTCGGGCTTGCTGGACGTGATCATGAATTCGCGGGTGAGCGAATTGGAAGCGCGGACGGGACGGTCGCTGATGAACGTCAATCACGCGATGTTTTCTCTGGGATATGCGCTTTCGGCGATTGCGACAGGGATCGCGCGGGAGGTGGGTATGGGGCCGTCGGAGGTCTTTGGTGCCTTGGCGCTATTGACGGTCGCTGTCGTTATGTTCTTGCGGGTTCCGGCAGCGATGGTGAGTGCGGAGGAAGGCTATTCTGGTGGCTATCCACTGGTGACAGTCCTCTTGTGCGGGGCGATCGTATTCGTTGCGTTTGCCTCTGAAGCGACGGTGGAATCGTGGTCGGCGCTGCATGTGGAGCGGACGCTGGGCGGCGGCGCGGCGCAAGGGGCGCTGGGGCCGGCGATGTTGGGACTGACGATGGCCTTTGGCCGCTTCTCGGGGCAGGCTGTGGCGGAGCGGTTCCACGAGTTGCCGGTGATCATCTGGGCGTCGCTGATTTCGGGCACGGGGGCGGTGATTGCCGCGCTCGCGCCAAGCCCGCTGATCGCCTATGTGGGCTTTGGCACGATGGGGCTGGGGGTCTCGGTCGTGGGGCCGATGGCACTAGCGCTGGTGGGCAAGCTGGTGCCGCCGCATCTGCGGACCGAAGCCATCAGCAAGGGCGCGGTCATGGGCTTTGCGGGGTTCTTTTTCGCGCCGGTCTTCATGGGGCTGATGAGCGAGATGTTCGGGCTGCGCGCAGCCTTTGCCGGTGTCGGGGTGTTCCTGTGTTTCTCGGTGCCGCTGGCGCTGGTGCTCCAGCGGCGCGGGCCGTCGGCGGTCAGGTCCAGCGGGTTGTAAAATCCTGCGGCAGCAGGAGGTTATCGCGCGACAGGTTGTGGATGTCCCGCTCGCCGCAGAGGGCCATCGTGGTGTCGAGTTCCTTGTGGATCACTTCGAGCGCTTTGGTGACGCCTGCCTCCCCCATCGCGCCGAGGCCGTAGATATAGGCACGACCGATCATCGTGCCGTGCGCGCCGAGGGCGAGCGCTTTGAGCACGTCCTGACCAGTGCGGATGCCGCTGTCGAGCCAGATCTCGGTCTGGCCGCCGACCGCTTTGACGATGGACGGCAGGATGCGGATGGAGGACAGCGCGCCGTCAAGCTGGCGGCCGCCGTGGTTGGAGACGACGATCGCGTCGCAGCCGATTTCCACTGCTTTGCGGGCATCTTCGGCATCGAGAACGCCTTTGAGGATGACCTTGCCGCCCCATTTCTCTTTCAGCTTGGCGATCATCGACCAGTCGAGCTTTGGCTCGAACTGCTCGGCGGTCCAACTGGAGAGAGAACGCAGATCGCTGACGCCTTTGGCGTGGCCGGCGATGTTGCGGAAGGTATGGCGGCGGGTGCCGAGCATGCCCAAGCCCCAGCGCCAGCGGATCGCCAGATCAGCGATAACACGCGGCGTCATGCGGGGCGGGGCGGTGAGCTGGTTCTTGATGTCTTTATGGCGCTGGCCGAGCACCTGAAGATCGAGCGTGATGACGAGGGCGGAGACGCCTGCGTTCTTGGCGCGGGCGATGATGTTATCGACGAATTCCTCGTCCTTGATGACGTAAAGCTGGAACCAGAACGGCTCTTTCGTGTGTTCGCGGACGTCTTCGATGGAGCAGATCGACATGGTGGAAAGCGTGTAGGGGACGCCGAATTTCTCGGCGGCGCGGGCGGCTTTGATCTCGCCATCGGCGCATTGCATTCCGGTGAAGCCGACGGGCGCGAGGGCCACTGGCATGGCGACATCCTGACCGGCCATCGTGCTGCGCGTGGTGCGGTTTGACATGTCCACCGCGACCCTTTGGCGGAGGCGGATTTCGGCAAAATCGGAGGTGTTGTCGCGGAAGGTTTGCTCGGTCCAACTGCCCGATTCGCAGTAGTCGAAAAACATCTTGGGAGCGCGGCGGCGGTGGATCTTCTTGAGGTCGTCGATGGTCGTGATGACGGGCATGGCCGCGCTCCGAAAGGTTAAAATTGGTTAAAATCCCTTACCAATTTATGACCCCACCGGCAAGCGCGAAGCGTGTGTATGCATGTTTTGCCGCAACCGGACCGCTGCGGCGCAGAAATAGGCGCCGCGCAACCCCAGTATTGCACGGGAAAGTTGGCAAAAGCTGAAGCGGGCGGGCTTAAGCGCTGTGGGCGCCGTCAGCGAGGGTTTTGACGAAGGCCAGCACATCGGCGGGGCTGTCGCCGTTGGCGATGCGCTCGACGATGGCGGAGCCAACAACGGCACCATCCGCGACGGAGGCGATCTGCTGGGCGGCTTCGGGTGTCTTGATGCCGAAGCCGACGATCACGGGCAGATCGGAAACGGCCTTGATCCGCGCGACCTCGGGGCCGACATCGGTGGCGACGGCATTGGCTGCGCCAGTGATGCCGGTGATCGAGACGTAATAGACGAAGCCGGACGTGTTGGTCATCACCTTGGGCAGGCGCTTGTCATCGGTGGTGGGCGTGGCGAGGCGGATGAAGTTCAGCCCTGCCTCCTGCGCGGGGATGCACAGCTCGACATCCTCTTCGGGTGGGAGATCGACGACGATCAGACCGTCGATGCCAGCGGCCTTGGCATCGTCAAGGAAACGCGTAACGCCGTGGGAATAGATCGGGTTGTAATAGCCCATCAGAACGATCGGGGTGGTGTCGTCCTGCTCACGGAAGGTGCGGGCCAGTTCGAGGGTCTTGATGAGTGTCTGGCCGCCTTCGAGCGCGCGCTGACCGGCGAGCTGAATGGTGGAGCCATCGGCCATCGGATCGGTGAAGGGCAGGCCCAGTTCGATCACATCGACACCGGCAGCGGGGAGGCCTTTGACCACCTCTAGCGACGTCTCATAATCGGGATCGCCAGCCATCACATAGGCGACGAAAGCTTTTTTGCCTTCGGCTTTGAGGGCTGCGAATTTGGCGTCGATCCGAGTCATCTGCTGTCCTTCCTCATGAACCGCGTCGGGTTTGCGCCATGGCTGGCGGAAAATCAATGGGCGAACGGCGTAAAGGCGCGAAAAGCGGGGCGAAACGCTTGACCATCGGGGGGGTGGGGCCGTAGATGCCCGCGCACCTCAGCCAAGGAGAATGGGTCATGGGCTTCAAGATGGGTATCGTCGGATTGCCGAATGTGGGCAAATCCACGCTGTTTAACGCGCTGACGAAGACCGCGGCGGCGCAAGCGGCGAACTTCCCCTTCTGCACCATTGAGCCGAATGTGGGCGAGGTGGCGGTGCCGGACGAGCGGCTGGACAAGCTGGCGGCGATTGCGAAATCGGCGCAGATCATCCCGACGCGCATGACCTTTGTGGACATCGCGGGGCTGGTGAAGGGTGCCTCGAAGGGTGAGGGCTTGGGCAACCAGTTCCTTGCCAATATCCGCGAGGTGGATGCGATTGCCCATGTGCTGCGTTGCTTTGAGGATGATGACGTGACCCATGTGGAGGGGCGCGTTGATCCGGTGGCGGATGCAGAAACCATCGAGACGGAGCTGATGCTCGCGGATCTGGAGAGCATCGAGAAGCGCCGCGCCAATCTGGTGCGCAAGCTGAAGGGCAACGACAAGGAAGCCCAGCAGCAGGACCGCCTGCTGGCGATGGCGCAGGCGGCGATTGAAGAGGGCAAGCCTGCGCGGGTTGTCGAGATTGATGACGAGGACCGCAAGGCGTGGAAGATGCTGCAACTGTTGAGCACGAAGCCGGTGCTTTATGTGTGTAACGTTGAGGAAGAGGCCGCGGCGAGCGGCAATGCGCTTTCCGAAAAGGTGGGCGAGATGGCTGCGGCGCAGGGCAATATCCATGTGGTGATCTCGGCCAAGATCGAAGAAGAGATCAGCCAGTTGGATGCCGAGGAAGCGGAGATGTTCCTTGAGGAAATGGGGCTGGATGAGGCGGGCTTGGACCGTTTGATCAAGGCGGGTCACAAGCTTTTGCATCTGCAAACCTATTTCACCGTCGGCCCGAAAGAGGCGCGTGCATGGACGATCCGGGAAGGCACACTCGCGCCGCAAGCGGCAGGTGTGATCCACGGCGATTTTGAGCGCGGCTTCATCCGTGCTGAGACTATTGCCTATGACGATTACGTCGCTTGCAACGGCGAGGGCGGTGCGAAGGAAGCGGGCAAGATGCGCGCGGAAGGCAAGAGCTATCTGGTGAAGGATGGCGATGTGATGCACTTCCTCTTTAACACCTGATCGGGGCGGAAAGGGGCGTGCACAAGTGATGCACAACCCATGCACATCTGATGCATATCGCACCCGCAGAAACATGAACAAAACGGCCTGAATGATAGACCCACCGTCACGGTGGGTCTTTTTCTTGATGGATTGTTCATCGAGGTTAACGCGCGTCGCGTGGGCGTGCGGTGCCTATACCACTGCCGCCACGATGACATAGAGCGCCATGGCGGCGGTGATCAGCGTGCCAATGGTGTAGAAGGTGGCGCGTAGCTCGTGGCTGCGGGCGGTGGCATAGGCGAAGAAATGCCCCGCGCGGGCGGCAACGAAGCCGTAGAGCGCCAGTTGCGCGAGCCACAAGGGCGGCGCGGTGAGGATGAACAGGAACCCCGCGACCCAGAAGGCGGGGATGTTTTCGAGATCGTTACGGTGGATGCGGCGGGCGCGTTCGACGCCCTCATGCGGTGCGAGTTGCTCGGGCGCGGGGTTTGGGTTCAGCGGGCCGGGGCGGATGTCCTCGGGCGCGGCCCAGCCGGAATGGGCGCGCATCATGATCGCCACGGTGATCCAGCCCTGACCGATGACCTTCATCACCGTCAGCGCGGCGGCGATGGCGTAGGTGGTGAGGAGCGGATTGTCGAAGGTGAGCGCTTGCATGGGGTGGCCTCATGGGAATCGGGGTTTACTTACCAATGGTAGGTAAGCTAGCTTACCGATGGTAAGTCGGTCAAGTGAGGGCGCATGGCGGCGCAAGAGCAGATCCTGAACGTGGCACGCGAGATCGTGGCGGAGGGCGGGCCGGTGGCGCTGTCCTTCGATGCGATTGCCAAGCGGCTGGGCAAGACAAAGCAAGCGGTGCTCTATTGGTACCCAACGAAATCCGCGCTCTTGGCGGCGCTGTTTTTGCCGGCGTTGGAGGCGGAGGTCGCGGTCGCGGAGGAGGCGCTGAAAGTAGTAGACGGGCGGGCCGATGCGATCGCGCGGTTTGTGCGGGCGGTGGCGGCGTTTCATCTGGGCGATTTGGACCGCTACCGCATGATGTATCTGCTGCCGCAAACGGCACGCGGCGGAACGCGGGCGGCGGACCGGCCGTTGATGCAGGACATCCACCCGATCACCGACCGGCTTTATGCCGCGCTGGCCCAGCACATGGGCGGCAGTGGTGCGGAGGCGCGGCGGGAGGCGGTGGCGGTGCATGGCGCGGTCTTGGGGCTGGTGCTGATGTTTGCGCTGGCGGATGCGGTGAACGACCCGCTCAAACACGCCGAAGAGGGGATGATCGCGGCGCTGATTGCCAGCTTGGGCGGGCAATCGGGGTGAATTGGACCTGATCTGGCGGGGAACGCGGTGTTGCCCTTGACTTCCGTGCTCAGGCGCGATGTATCGGCGCGACCCTAGAGAACCGATCCGGAGCCTGAAAATGCACGCCTATCGCACCCATACCTGTGCCGCGTTGACCAAGGAAAACGTGGGCGAGACTGTCCGCCTGTCTGGCTGGGTGCATCGCGTGCGCGATCACGGTGGCGTGCTGTTCATCGACCTGCGCGACCATTACGGCGTGACGCAGGTGATCTGTGATCCCGATAGCGCCGCTTTCAGTGCATTGGAAAAGGTGCGCTCTGAGTGGTGTATCCGCATCGATGGCGATGTGAAGGCGAGGGACGAGAGCCTTGTGAACCCGAAGATCCCGACCGGCGAGATCGAGGTGTTTGTGCGCGATCTCGAAGTGCTGGGCGCGTCGCAAGAGCTGCCGCTGATCGTGTTCGGCGATCAGGAATACCCCGAAGAGACGCGCCTGCGCTATCGCTACCTCGACCTGCGCCGTGAGGCGATGCAGGAGAACATGAAGCTGCGCTCCGATGTTGTTGCCTCGATCCGCAAGCGGATGTGGGACACGGGTTTCCGCGAATATCAGACGCCGATCATCACCGCCTCTAGCCCCGAAGGGGCGCGCGACTTCCTCGTGCCGTCGCGCCTGCATCCGGGCAAGTTTTATGCGCTGCCGCAGGCGCCGCAGCAGTTCAAACAGCTGATCATGATGTCGGGCTACGACAAATACTTCCAGATTGCGCCGTGCTTCCGCGATGAAGACCCGCGCGCGGATCGCTCGCCGACGGACTTCTACCAGTTGGATCTGGAAATGAGTTTTGTCACCCAGCAGGACGTTTTCGACACGATCCAGCCGGTGCTGGCGGGCGTGTTCGAGGAATTTGGCGGCGGCAAGAAGGTCGATACCGAGTGGCCGCAGATTTCCTACAAGGATGCGGCGAAGTGGTATGGCACCGACAAGCCGGACCTGCGCAACCCGATCAAGATGCAGGATTGTTCCGAGCATTTCCGTGGCTCCGGCTTTGCGATTTTCGCCAAGCTGTTGGAGCAGGAAGGCACCGAAATTCGCGCGATCCCCGCGCCGACGGGTGGCAGCCGGAAGTTCTGTGACCGGATGAATGCCTTCGCCCAGAAGGAAGGCCTGCCGGGGATGGGGTATATCTTCTGGCGCGATCAGGGTGACGGGATGGAAGCCGCTGGACCGCTGGCGAAGAACATAGGGCCGGAGCGGACCGAGGCGATCCGCCAGCAGCTGGGCCTTGGAGTGGGTGATGCGGCGTTCTTCCTTGGTGGCAAGCCGAAGGCATTTGAAGGTGTTGCAGGCAAGGCGCGGAACGTGATCGGCGAAGAGCTGGGCCTGACGGATATGGACCGCTTTGCCTTTGCGTGGATCGTGGACTTCCCGATCTATGAACGTGACGAGGAAACTGGTGCGATCGACTTCGAGCATAACCCGTTCTCCATGCCGCAAGGCGGGTTGGAGGCGCTGAACGGCGATCCGCTTGAGGTGCGTGGCTTCCAGTATGACCTTGCGTGTAACGGCTATGAGCTGGTGTCCGGTGCGATCCGGAACCACAAGCCGGAGATTATGCTCAAGGCCTTTGAAATTGCGGGCTACGGCGAAGACGAGGTGAAGAAGCGCTTTGGCGGGCTGTTCACCGCGTTCAACTACGGTGCTCCGCCGCACGGTGGCTGCGCCGCAGGGATCGACCGGATCGTGATGCTCTTGGCCAATGAGCAGAACATCCGTGAGGTGATCATGTTCCCGATGAACCAGCGGGCCGAAGACCTGCTGATGGGCGCACCGAACGAGCCGACGAACGAGCAGCTGCGCGAATTGCGCCTGCGGGTGTTGCCGCCGGAGGACTAAGCGTTCACCACGCTGTCGAGCCACGCGCCAAAGGCAAGGACGCGGGGATCGGGGAAATCCGTTTCGGGATAGACGAGGAACATGCCGTTCCCGCTAGTGATACTGGCGGGATGCAGGCGTTTGAGCCAGCCACGGGCGATATCGGGGACGGAGATTTTCGTGTCGATCAGGGCCGCGCCGAGGCCGGATTGCGCCATGTCATGCGACAGGCCGCGATCTGAATAGCCGATGATGGTGATGTCCTCGGGCGGGGTGTAGCCTACGGCATCGAACCACATATTCCAGTCGGCATCCTCGGACATCACGCGGGCGAGCGGCATTTTGACGATCTCGTCGGGTGACAGGGGAAGGGGCCGATCACCCAGCCGCGCGGGCGACGCCATCGGGGTGAGCGTGTCCATGTAGATAGGCTTGGCGGTGAGGCCCGGCCATGTGCCGTTGCCGTGGCGCAGGCCCGCATCGACGTTTTCCTTGCGGAAATTCAGGACGGAGCGGGTGAGATCGAGTTTGATCGTGAGGTCGGGGTAGAGGGCGTGGAATTCCGGCAGGCGGGGAATCACGAGCCGGTTTGCGAAAAACGGCGCGGAGGTGATGTGGAGCGTGCCTGCCATGCCTTGAGCCGTGAAGCGGCGCACGGCGTCATTCATCCGGTTCAGCGTTTCGGTGAGATCACGGGCCAGTGCGGCGGCCTCTCCCATCAGCGCGACGCCACGGGCGCGGCGGTGAAAGAGCTGGGTGCCGAGGTCTTCCTCCAGCGCCTTGATTTGGTGGCTGATGGCGGCGTGGGTGACGTGCAGTTCCTCGGCGGCGTCCTTGAAGCTTTCGTTGCGGGCGGCGGCCTCAAAAGCGCGGAGCTGGTTGAGATTGGGCAGGCGGCGGAGCTGCATGGCGGCCCTCATGGGTTAGTAAAACTAACGCATGGTGTGAGAAACGGTCGTTTGTTGTCAATCATTGGGAGAGTCTAGGGTTGGTTCAGGACAGGCGCTGCGGCGCGAGACAGACCGGAAAAAGGAGCAAGATCATGACCCGCAAGACCCACACAAACCTGACGAACCTTGACCTGATGATGCTGAGTGGCGGCATGGAAACCATGCCCCAAAAAGAGGCACGACTGCTGGCGCAGATTGGAACGCCGATCCGCTGCGGTGCCTGCCGTGCGATTGCCGCGATGTGCGGGGCGACTGCACGGGCGCTGAGCCATGTGGCGTTGCGGCTCGATGCGCTGGCCGCGCGTTTTGCCGCGCGGGCGGTGCCGAACGCGGCCTAGAACATAGCGCCGAGGAAAAAACGGGCCCAGCGGTGTTGGGCCCGTTTTATTAAACTGGGGGGCGGTTGATCTGCATCGCGATGGCGGCAACCAAGAGACACAGCATGAACGCGCCTGCAATTAGGAACATATAGTCGATAATGTCGCCGGGGGTTTGGAGGCGGAACAGCCTTTGGCGCAGATTCATCTCAAAACCTCAAAAATTTTACTGGTACACATGGGCGTAACCTTTCGTGCAAATTGGGCGTAGAGGTGGCAGGGGGTTGGAATTTTCTGACGAAAATGCCCCTAAAAGGAAGTGAAGCGCCCTGTGCCACCCGCGATGCGGGTATCAATGAGGCGCCGCAGCTGGTGCAGATCATCCGGTGCGGGTGCGGCGGTGGCGCGTAACGCCGAGGCTGCCTCCAGCAGGGGGGTATCGCCACTGTCCTGCGCGAGCGTGATGAGAAACCCCAAGACATAGGAGAGCCGATCCGGATCGGGCGGGGCATCTGCCGGTGCGGTGAGCAGGCCGTCGAGATGGTCAAGCGCCTCTTCGAGGTCTTCATGCAGGGCGAGGGGGTCGGGCTCGACCTCTGTTGCAAAAACCGGACGCGGGCCGCCGGGGTGCCGCTCGGGGGGGAGATGGGCAAGGATTACCTGCTGGAATTCGGAGAGGCCGCGAACCGGCTTGGCGAGGAAGCCATCGGCACCGGCGGCGAAGGCGAGTGGCTCGGTCGCGGGATCGCCGGAGGTGGCGAGGATCGCCTCGATCCGGGGGGAGGCATTGGCAAGCTCTGACAGCAATTCCGCCCCAGAGCCATCGGGCAGGCCGATATCAACGATCACCACCGCAGGGCGGTAGACCCGCAAGTGCTGGCGGGCGTGGGCGAGCGTATCGGCCCGCCGCAGCCGCGCACCGGAGCGCAGGGCCAGAAGGCGCAGCGCCTCGCATGCATGGCGGCTGTCCTCCACCACGAGGATCGTCAGCCCCAGTAGCGGGCGCGCGGGCGTGGGCGGGCGGCTCATCAGGATATCGGCAAGGCTTTCCATTCCAGCTCTCCTTCGCAAGGTGAGATCATGAAAACGCAGGAATGGTGAATCTGCGGTTAATGCCGCTGCGCGATGCGGGCGCAGTGTGACGCTTTGCCCGCAACAGGGATATTGCTGCAGCGCGGAAATCCGGCGATAAGCGGCGCAACCGAGGAGGAGCAAGCTATGATCGGACGTCTGAACCATGTGGCCATTGCGGTGCCGGATCTGGAAGCGGCATCGGCGCAGTATCGCGATGCATTGGGCGCCACGGTCGGCGCACCGCAGGACGAGCCGGACCACGGGGTGACGGTGGTGTTTATCGAGCTGCCGAATACCAAGATCGAGCTGCTGTACCCGCTGGGCGACAACAGCCCGATCAACGGCTTTTTGGAGAAGAACCCATCAGGAGGCATTCATCATGTGTGCTACGAGGTGGATGACATCCTCGCCGCCCGCGACAAGCTGACGGAAAGCGGGGCGCGGGTACTGGGCACAGGCGAGCCGAAGATCGGCGCACATGGGAAGCCGGTGCTTTTTCTGCATCCGAAAGACTTCAACGGCTGCCTGATCGAACTAGAACAGGTGTAACGCCTTACTGACAGGAGACCCTGATGGGACCGACTTCCGCGCTCGTGCTGTTTGCCGTGATCTGGTTCATGGTGTTTTTCATCGTGCTGCCGCTGCGCCTGACGACGCAGGGCGAGGATGGTGAGATCGTGCCGGGCACGCATGCCTCTGCCCCAGCGGACGCGCAGATCAAGCGCAAGGCGAAGATCACGACGATCTGGGCGGTGGGCCTGTGGATCGTGATTGCGGGGACGATCCTTTCGGGGCTGATCACGGTGCGTGATCTGGATTGGTTTAACCGGATGGCGACGCCGGAAGTGAGCCAGCAGTAACGCTTATCCCTTCGCCGCCACGCGGTGATAGAAGTGGGTGAAGGTTGCCGCGCCAAGCACCGGCACCAGCAGATTGAGCAGCGGCACGGTCAGTGGCAGGGCCATCAGGCAACCTGCGGCCCATATTTGCACGGTATGGCGCTTGCGCAAGCTGTCTGCCCCTGAGCGGCCCTCGCGCCGGATTGCCGCCATCTGGAAATATTCGCGGCCCAGCAGGTAGCCGTTCAGCCCGTAAAAGATCAGCGGCGCGGCGAAGGGGAAGATCAGATACGCCCCGAAAGCGAGGATATTGGCCCCGATCAGCACGCCAAGGAAGGTCAGCGCATCGCGCAGCGCGTCCATCAGGGGCGGGCGCGGCGGTGTGGGAAGGCCGGGGTAGTGGGCCTCCTCGACCGCTTCTGCGATGTCATCAAGGAAGATACCGCTCATCGCGGAGGCGACGGGGATCATCAGAAAGACCGACAGCCCGAGCATCAGGAAGAGCGAGCCCCAGCTGAGGAGATCGCGCACCCATGTGACCTCGCCCAAAAGCGGCAGGGTGACGGTTTCGGGCGCGAAGATACCGACGGCGAGCACCAAGAGCGCGTAGATCGCTGCGAGGAGGCCGACGGTCAGGCCGATGCCGAGGAAGATCACGCGGCGGAAGCGCGGATCGGAAAGCTGGGCAAGGGCGCGGGTGAAATCGAGAAGGATCATGCGGAGACCCATGTGACCTTTGCGCCGAGGTCGGGGCGGGGGCGGTCCGGCGGGGTGGCGCGCGCGGTGCCGATGTGGATCAGGCCCGCGATGGATTCATCAGCCGCGATGCCAAATGCCTCTGCCGCGAACTGCGGGTCATGGCTGGCCCAGCCGGTGAGCCAGTTGGCGCCCCAGCCGGAAGCGAGTGCAGCATTGAGGAGCGAGAGGCAAACGGCACCGGCGGAGAGGGTTTGCTCGATGGCGGGGATTTTTTCGGACGGAACGGGCGCGGCCACAACGGCGACGACCAGATGTGCGTCACCATATTGGGCGATGGCTTTCTCGATTTTATCAGGCGCGATGCCGAGGCGCGCACCGTGGGCGGGGATCAGCGCGGCGATCCGCTCCAGCGCGGGGCGTTCGAGCACGAGGAAGCGCCACGGCTCCAGCTTGCCATGATCGGGGGTGCGGGCGGCGGCGGTAAGGATCGGCTCCAGCTCCAGCCTGTCGGGGACAGGGGTGGTTAGTGTTTTGGCGGGGCAGGAGCGGCGCGTCAGCAGGAAATCGAGCGCGGCGGCGTTGGGTGTGGGCATGGGGCCTCCGAAGGTGTTTCGGGTTAGATAAGGTCAGGCAAGCGCGGATGCCATATCTGCAAGCTGCGAAGACACAAAAGACTCGAACGTGGCATCGGGCTGGCGCAGCGGAAATACATCGCCAAAGGGGTCGGCGGCGTGGATCGCGCTGCCGGACATTTCTTGCAGCACGGCATGGCCGCAGAAGGGGACATAGGCCTCGGAATAGCCGCCCTCATGGGCCATCATCACCTTGCCGCCGCAGATATCGGCGGCGAGGTCCAGCACACGGCGGGTCATGGCGGAGAATGTCCCCTGATGGCAGAGCATTCGGCCCAAGGGATCGTTGGCGCCCGCGTCATAGCCGCAGGCGATGATCAGCACATCGGGCTGGAAGGCGCGGATCGCGGGCAGGGCGAGCCGGTCGAGTGCTTCGAGGTAGGAATTATGGCCGCAGCCGGGGGGCAGGGGGATATTGAGGTTGAAGCCCTCGCCCGCGTCGGTGCCGCGATCTGCAAAAGCGCCAGTATCCATCGGGTAATTGCGGTCCTGATGCATGGAGATTGTGAGCACATCGGCGCGGTCATAGAAGATCGCCTCGGTTCCGTTGCCGTGGTGGACATCCCAATCGAGCACGGCGAAGCGGGTGGCAAGCCCCTCGGCGCGGGCGGACTCGATGGCGAGCGCGAGATTGGCGAAGAGGCAGAAGCCGTTCGGGTAATCCGGCAGGCAATGATGCCCGGGCGGGCGGGAGAGGGCGTAGGCGTTATCCAGATCGCCGGTGAGCACGGCCTCCAGCGCGGCGATGGAAAGTCCGGCGGAAAGGGCTGCGATCTCATAGCCTTGCGGGCCGAAGGGAGTGCGGCGGCCCAGTTCGCCGCCGCCTGCATCAGACGCCGATTTGAAGCGGTCGAGATAGCTTTGCGGGTGGATGCGCAGCAGGTCTTCGGTGCTGGCGGGGGCTGCGCCGCGCATCTGCAATTCGTGGGAGAGGCCGGTGACATCAATCAGGTTCTTCAGGCGGCGCTTGGTTTCGGGGCTTTCTGGCAGGCCATTGGCGACGGAGGGTTGCACGAGGCCACCCACCGGCAGGAGGCCCGCGTAATTGCCGCCCGAGTGCCAGAAACATTTCTCATCCCAATAAAAGCCGGTGCGCATGAAGTCTTTCCTGTGTTGGGTCTGCCGCCTAGGGTGCGGGTCATGTGAACGGTGCCAAGGACAGAGGCGGGGCGCAATGGAAAAGGGCGAATTGGCGCATCTGGCGGTCGCGGGGGCGGAGATCGCGGTACTGGTGACGCCGAAAGCGGCGCGGAACCGGATCGTGGCGGAAGGGGATGTGCTGCGGGTTTATGTGACCGCCGTGCCGGAAGGGGGCAAGGCGACAGCCGAGGTGCAGAAGATGCTGGCGCGAGCGCTGGGCGTGCCGAAGAGCGGACTGGAACTGGTGCGCGGGGCGACGGCGCGGCAGAAGGTGTTTCGCGTCGGGTGAGGGGCGTGGCGGTGGCGCGCCGTCGATGCGCGGCGGCCTTCGGCTTTGAACCCGCGCGGACTAGTCCGCGTCTTTCTCGCGGCGCAGGCGGTAGACCCCTTCGGGCAGGTCGAGCGCTGCGCCGAGGTCTTGCAGCTGGCTCATCGACAGGGTGATGCGCACGACCGAATCTTTGCGCGGGTCGTATTGTTCGAGGGTGATGCAATCGTCGAAGGCGTTGATCACCACGTCCTCTTTGAGGTGGGTGCTGCCTTCGTCAACGAGGGTGACGACCGTGGCGTCGAAATCATGCTCGATGGTAAACATGGGATGACCCTATCCCAGCGGCGGCGGGACGCAAGCGGATTACGCGCGGATCAGGCGGCGAGGAAGGTGCCGAGGCTGATCGCGGTGAAGAAGCAGGCCGATGCCGCCAGCACGAAGCCGTGCCAGATCGCCATCGCGTAGCGCAGCCGCTCCATGCGGAAGAACAGTACGCCAAGGCTGTAGAGCAATCCGCCCGCCACCACGAGGAGCGCGGCCGCCAGTGGCAGGACGGGAAACAGCGACCAGACCAGCGCAAGGCTGGCCCAGCCGAGGCCAAGGTAGAGGAGCGGCCCCAGCGGGCCGGGGGTGCGCCAGAAGAACAACCGCAGGCCCGCGCCAAACAGCGCCACGGCCCAGACGACGGCCAGCACGCCATAGGCGAAGGCCGAGCCGATCAGCACCACGAGGGGGGTGTAAGTACCTGCTATCTTGAGGAAAATCGCGGCATAATCAAAGCGGCGCAGGAGCGGGCGCAGGGTTTCGCGCGGGGGGAAGTGATAGAGCGTCGAGGCCAGAAAACTGGCGAGGAGGGCGGCGCAGTAGACCGACACCGCCGCCGTGCGCGCGCCGCCTTCGAAAAGCGCGGTGAAGGGGATGAGGAGCGCCCCGCCAATCACCGCGAAAGCAAGCCCAAGCACATGCATCACCGCATCCGCACGGCGCTCGGCGCGGGCATAGGTGGGGTAGGCATCGGGGTTGGCGGGTGTGGGGCGGGCATCCTCGGGCATGACTTGAAGCTAGCGTAGGTGTGGCGCTGCGCCAATGGGTGGTGACGTAACGGAGGCTTGGCATCAGCGGGAACTTGCCGCATCGTGGCGGGACGAGGGCGCAAGGGAGGGCGGAATGATCCGGCGCGAATGGGAGCGGTTTCGGCTGCGGGTGGTGTGGTCATGGCAGGGTGCGGTGCATGTGTGGCGCACCGAGGCCTCGCTGCATCAGTGGATTTGGGCCAATGTCGCCTCGGCCGCGCTGGCCTTTGCGCTGCCCTTGATGGCGTGGGAGCGGGCGATCCTGTTGATGGGCGGGATTTTCGTGCTGGCGCTGGAGTGCATCAATACCGCCATCGAGCGGGTGGTCGATGACATTTCGGAAGAAACCCGCGACCGCGCTGGGCAGGCGAAGGATGCGGGCTCTGCGGCGGTGGCGATTGGCGGCTTGGGGGTGCTGGCCGCGTGGCTTTGCATTTTGACGCGGCTGATTTTCTGAACCGATCTGTTCGGAATTTGATCTATCGCAAAGTCTACATGTGTTTGAGCCGGTAGAGTGGGTCTTGTGGTGACCACCTCCCCAAGGGTCGCCCTGTTGACCGAAAGCTCCGGATCCTGGTGCCGGTGTCTTTCTTCCCTCTACGGGCCGGTTATGCTCTTCCTTCGAGCGCCGGCCCTCTTTTTTTGCCGCTGGAGATGCCAACGGTAGAGGAGTGGTGCGAGGATGTGGTCGTAGACGCGTGTGCCGATTGCGTGTGGCAACGGGCGGGACATCAGGCGGGCAAGCCAGCGCATGCGGGGGAGTTCTTCCCAGATCGCGATGAAGGCGGGCAGGCCGGAGAGCTGTGTGCTGCCTTGGCGGATATGCAGGCGCTTGAGGGCTGTCTCAGGGGGCAGGGACCAATCCGCGAGGCTGTCGCCGGTGATCGGGGTGAAGCCGAGCGGCGCGCCGGTTTGGCGGGCGCGGTGCTCGTAATGGGTGATCTCCATCCGGCAGACGGGGCAGTCCGCGTTGTAGAGCACTTCGATTTCGCCAGACGATTTCATAGGCAGGGAGATAGCGCGCGTGGGCGCGGGACAAGCCCCCTGCGACTGGACGGCGCGGGGCGGAGCGGGTAGGCGGATGGCCATGCGCATTCTGGATAATATCATTAGCGACCGTGGTTCGAAATACGCGGTATCTGGCGGGCCGGTTGCCAGTGCCGACGCCGCAAAGGCCTTTATCAAAGAGCTGTGCCGGAAAAAGAAATTCGCCAAGGCCACGCATAATACATGGGCGGTGCTCCTGCCCGAGGGGCCGCTTAAGAATGATGATGGCGAGGCCGGCGCGGGGATGGTGATCCTGCGGATGCTGGAGCGCGAGGGCGTGGAGGGGCATCTGGTTTGCGTGACGCGCTGGTTTGGCGGCAAGCATTTGGGGGGTGACCGGTTCCGCCATGTGCAGGAAGCGGTGCGGATCTATCTGGAGGCAGAGGCGGGGCGGCGCTGAGGCCGCCCGCGCGGAAGATCAGTTCGCTTTGCTGTAGGCGTTATAGGCGAAGATCAGAACGCCGATGAACACCAGAAGTTCGGAGATCGGGGCCAGCGGCATCATGATTGCCTCGCCAGCCATGCCGGACATCAGCAAGAACAGAAGCACCAGCAGGATCAGCGACCCGACAGCGTGCAGGTAGAAATGGTAGCGGGCCAGATTGCCCTCGGCCATTGCCGGAAACACCTTATACGCGATGCCGAACACTGCCATCAGGGTGAAGCCCAACAGATTTATATGTGCATGAACGATGGCAAGGTCGTGGTTGCCAGCGGCGCCCATATACATGCCGATTGCGATGCCGATCACCAGATAGAGTGACCCCATGACGAGAAAGTTTCGTGCGACGTTCATAGTAGTAGTCCCTTAAAAGCACCGGTCCCTCGGCCGGCAGGGGGAGTATACGCCTCAAAGTTGAAATCACCAAATGCTGTGTTGACCGGAGGGCGAGCGCCTATCTTTTGCGTTTCGCGGCACCTGCGCCGCCACCGGCCCAGCAGCCAACGCCCAACAGAAAGCCGAAATCATACCAGCCGCCGGAATTGGGCGCGCCGTAGACGGCAATCGTGTCGGAAAACAGCGACAGGATGAAAGAGATCGGCGCGACCGCGCCATCGAACAGCCCCCAGAAGAAACCGCGCGTTCCCTCGATCCCCGGAGGGGCGGTGGCGCAGGCGGCGAGCAGCAGGAGTGTCGCGAAGGGGAGCAGGCGTTTCATGGCGTGAGTTTGGGGGAGGATGGGGGATGTGGCAAGGGTTCTAATCAGGAATGTGTTCAGGCGACCCGAGGCGATTGCGGAAGGCTTGGGCGGACCAGCCGCCGGTTTCGTCATAATATTTACGAGTTTGCTTAACACTCTCAGAGAGCTGCTTTTCCAACCCTGTGCTCCACATGCCGAGCTTGACGAAAGCTCGAAGTTTCTCAGGCGCGATCTGATTGCTCGGTGTGCTCCCGACACGTGCGAAGTCAAATAAATGGTCGCAAATCATAGCAGTTTCAGCAGCAAAAACCATTTCTTTTGCTCGACGGTGATCCGGCGTGATCATATTGAGGTCCATAGCACTGTCGGAAATTCTGCTCGTCATGATTTGTGCATGAGCTACGATGGTGGACAACCATATGCTTGCTGGCTGCTCCGAGTGTTGGATGCAATTGCGAATGATACTTAGCGTTTCTGCCTCTAGTTTTACGTCCTCGACTGTTTGACGGGCCAGTTCTTGATCGCTATGAATTTTTTGTAGATCGGCATACGTCGCGTGAATCTTTTCACAAAAATTTAGCATTTCCGATAATGCTAGAGGGAGGGTGGCGCGGGCAGCGTCAAGTCGTCTGCGGCGGTTTTCGGCTTCAATTTCCTTTTGATGATTGACCAATCGGAATGTCCCGAAGAGTGCCATTGCAGAGGCGAAAAGCGTTATGATCGCTGTTAATGCATACAGGAGATATTCGCGCGTTTCTGCTGAAATCTCTGCGCCAAGGGAGAGGACGAAGCCTCCTCCTAAGAAGGTGCCAAACAAGACCATCAGGCTTGGGTTGTTGAAAATATAGGCGTCAATTTTTCCTTTGGGGGTATCTGTTTGCAAGGAATGTCTCGCTTTTGGTGATGAAATGCTAACTGCGAGTATGGCAAATCAGACTTCGTTGCGCATCACCTTTGGTACAACTTCCAGTTGATTTTGGCACGGGCGACTAGCCCGGGCCGCGCCCGTCCCGCCCCTTGGGCGGGCGCATGGTGGGGTTTGCGTCTTGCTCGGGTGGCCAGCGAGACGGTGGGATAAAGTGCTGTTGATCGGGCGGGTTGAGGCGCCCACCCCGGGACGGGCGCGGCCCTTGGTGCCTCGGTGGGGAGGGAGAGTGGCTGGCCCGTGGGTCGCGCTCCGCTTCGATGTGCGGCGGGGTGTGAGGATAAAGTGCTGTTGATCGGGCGTGGTGAGGCGCCCACCCAGGGACGGGCGCGTCCCTTGGTGCCTAGGTGGGGAGATGCGCCCGCCCCGGGACGGGCGCGGCGCTGATCACCTAGCTGGGGACGATCTGCCCCCAGAGATCGTACTCGCTTGCCTCGTCCACCTCGACCTTCATGATGTTACCGACACGCAGCGCCTTGGTGCCGTCGTCGATGAAGAGATTGCCGTCAATTTCAGGTGCATCGGCCCATGTGCGGCAGGTCGCGATGCCGTCTTCGTCGATCTCGTCTACGATAACTTCTTGCACTTTTCCAACCTTGGCAGCCAGTTTGGTGGCCGAAATTGCCTGAGATTTTTCCATAAAGCGATCCCAGCGCGATTGCTTGACCTCATCGGGCACATGGTCGGGGAGGTCGTTGGAACGGGCGCCTGCGACGTTCTCATATTGGAAGCAACCGACCCGATCGAGCTGTGCTTCATCCAGCCAGTCGAGCAATGTCTGGAACTCCTCCTCGGTTTCGCCGGGGTAGCCGACGATGAAGGTGGAGCGCAGGGTGATATCGGGGCAATCGCGGCGCCACGCGGCGATTTCGTCCAGCGTGCGGGCGGCGGCGGCGGGGCGGGCCATCCGCTTGAGCGTGTCGGGATGGGCGTGCTGGAAGGGGATATCCAAGTAAGGCAGGACCAGCCCCTCGGCCATCAGCGGAATGAGTTGGCGCACATGCGGGTAGGGATAGACGTAGTGCAGGCGCACCCATGCGCCGAGGCTGCCCAGATCGCGGGCGAGATCGGTGATATGGGCACGGTGGCCGCGCTCTTCGGCGTGTTTGAGGTCCACGCCATAGGCGGAGGTGTCCTGCGAGATCACCAGAAGCTCTTTGACGCCATTCTCGACGAGCTGTTCAGCCTCACGCAGCACTGCATGGGCGGGGCGGGACGCCAAGCGCCCGCGCATATCGGGGATGATGCAGAACTTGCACTTGTGGTTACAGCCCTCGGAAATCTTCAGATAGCTGTAATGGCGCGGCGTGAGCGACACGCCGGAGGCGGGCAGGAGATCGATATACGGGTCCGGCGCGGGTGGCACGGCGGTATGGACGGCATCGAGCACCTGTTCATATTGGTGCGGGCCGGTGACGGCGAGGACGCGCGGATGGGTGCCGGTGATGTATTCCGGCTCGGCCCCGAGACAGCCGGTAACGATGACGCGGCCGTTTTCGGTCAACGCTTCACCGATGGCATCGAGGCTTTCGGCCTTGGCGCTATCGAGAAAGCCGCAGGTATTGACGATCACCGCATCGGCGCCCGCGTAATCGGGGGAGATGGCGTAGCCTTCGGCCCGCAGGCGGGTGAGGATGCGCTCGCTATCGACCAGCGCCTTGGGGCAGCCGAGGCTGACCATGCCGATGGTCGGCTGGCTGTCGCGCCCTGCGGGGCGGGGGGCATCGGCAATCCGCGCGCGGGGCGCGATATCGGGGCGGAGGTTTGGCGGGTTCTGAGACATGGACCGGCATATAGGCGGAAAATGTGACCACGAAAAGCCAGATCCGTGCCCAAGTTCCGCCACATACGCGGCTAGGATGTGTCAGGAGCGTGGGGGCGCGACCCGAAGGAGAATGCTATGAAGGGGACGCGTTTTGTCATGGCGATAGGGATGAGTATCGGGCTGATTGTTGCCGCCGAAGCCGCCATGGCCGATTACAGCAGCAGCAATTCGAGCTACAGCAACGCTGATGGCCATTTGAACAAGGGCATGCAGGGCTGCATGCTGAATATCAATGGAATGACCTTCCGCAATCCGGGGCAGATGATGCGCTACATCAAGGATAACCCGACCATTGCCGGGTATCCGGCAGGTGGAAACGTGCATACCTGGATGGATATCTGGCCGCGCGCCCAGAATATGGATGTCGGCGAATGGCTGGCGGAGAAATGCGGCTAGGCTAACGCTCATAGGCAACGCGCGGCGCGCCCCTACCGAACCGATAAAATTTGCTGCTCATTAACGGAAAGGCCGCCCCGAGAGGCGGCCTTTTCGTTTGTGGTACTGGTGCGGCCGGATCAGCGGCGGCGGTCGCGGCGGCTGCTCATCGGCTGGAACGCCACGCCGACATGCGCTTCGCAATAGGGCTTTCCGGCCTCAGAGGGCAGACCGCAGAACCAGAAATCATCGGTTGCCGGATCACCGACCGGCCATTTGCAGGTACGCTCGGTGAGTTCCATCAGGTTGAGCCGCTTGGCGGTTTTCTCCACCTCGGAGACGCGGGCGAGGGCCTCTGGGTCGATCTCGTTTGCCGAGGGCTGCGGCGGAAGCGGCTGGCCTGCGGGGATGATCGCGCGGCGGGCGGCGCTCATCGGGATCGGCGCGGGGCTGTTATCGTCATCGCTGCTGGCGGCGTTATTACTGCTGGCCGCGGCTGCCGGTTTTGCCGTTTCGGCGGCGGGCTTCGCGGCGGCCTTGGGCGCGGCAGGTTTTGCCGGCTTTGCCTTTGCCGCCGGTTTGGCGGGCTTGGCTTCGGCAGCGCTGCCGCCTGCGGTGCGGTTCGACAGGCCGAGGCGATGCACTTTGCCGATCACGGCATTACGGGTGACGCCGCCGAGCTCCTTGGCGATCTGGCTGGCGGAGAGGCCTTCGCCCCACATCTTCTTGAGCTGCTCGACACGTTCGTCGGTCCAGGACATATGGTTTCCTTTGGTTAAATCATCGGGCCTCATCAGCCCGGGAGTATCTCTTCACGGTCAGCCCCCTATTCTAGACACCCGTGCGTGGGATACAAGCACCCGAATCGCATAGTGATGAATTGAGGAGGCAGGCCGATGGAAAGAACAGAAATGGGCGTGCGCCGCTTCGGGCGGATCAACTGGCTGGGCAGCTACACGCTGGCGCAGCGGGAGACGCGGCGGTTCCTCAATGTGTATTCGCAAACGATCATCGCGCCGCTGATCAACGCGGCGCTGTTCATGGTGATCTTCGCCATCGCCATTGGCAGCCGCAGGGGCGAGGTGATGGGCGTGCCGTTCATGACCTTCCTCGCGCCGGGGCTGTTGACGATGACGGTGATCCAGAACGCTTTTGCCAACACCTCCTCAAGCCTGACATCGGCCAAGGTGATGGGTAATATCGTTGATACGTTGATGCCGCCGTTAAGCCCTGCGGAAATCACGTTCGGCTATCTGTTCGGCGCGGTGGCGCGGGGGACGATTGTGGCACTGGCGATCACGGTCGGTGTTTGGCTGTTCCTCGGGATCGTGCCGCAATCGCCGCTGTGGATGCTGGTGTTCGTGGTTGTTGGCTCTGTCTTTATGGGCGCACTGGGCATGGTGGCCGCGATTTTTGCCAATAAATTCGATCAGTTGGCGACGATCTCCAACTTTGTTGTGACGCCGCTCTCGTTCCTTTCGGGCACGTTTTATTCGATCGAGGCGCTGCCGCCGGTGATGCAGGCGATGAGCCATGCGAACCCGTTCTTCTATATCATCGACGGGGTGCGCTACGGCATGATCGGTGTCTCGGACAGCTCGCCGTGGCAGGGATTGTGGATCGCCTCGCTGGCGGCGGCGCTGGTGGTGGCGCTGGTTTGGCACTGGGTCCGCATCGGCTACCGGCTGAAATCCTGAAAACGCTTGTGCGGGCCGGTGCCGCGCCCTATGAGGGCGGTATGACACACGGCTTGCATATCGCGATCAACCGACGCCGACGCTGAAACGCGCTTTTCGGCGGCGTTTGCCGTTGTCATGACCTTCCATAAATCGTTGACTTGCCCTGATGCCTGCGGCATCCCTCGGGCTTCTTTTTAAAAAAGGGAAAACAGATGATCCCCACCGTGCTTCCGACCTATAACCGTGCGCCGCTTTCGTTTGAGCGGGGCGAGGGCAGCTGGCTCGTGGAAGCCGACGGGCGACGTTTTCTCGATTTGGGCGCGGGCATTGCGGTGAACGCGCTGGGCCATGCGAACCCTGCGTTGGTTGAGGTGTTGACCGCGCAGGCGGGTAAGCTGTGGCATGTGTCGAACCTCTACCAGATTCCCGCGCAGCAGGAACTGGCGGACAGGCTGGTGGCGGCGAGCTTTGCCGATACGGTGTTTTTCACCAATTCCGGCACGGAGAGCTGTGAACTGGCGGTCAAGATGGCGCGGAAATACTGGCACGAGAAGGGCCAGCCCGAGCGCAGCACGATCCTGACGTTTGAGGGCTCGTTCCACGGGCGCTCTGCGGCAGGGATCGCGGCGGCGGGGTCGGAGAAGATGACCAAGGGCTTCGCGCCGCTGTTGCCGGGGTTCCGGCATTTGCCGTTTGGCGATCATGACGCGCTACGGGAAGCGGCTGCGGCGGGTGATGTGGGGGCGATCCTCATTGAGCCGGTGCAGGGCGAAGGGGGCATTCGCCCCGTGCCTGACCAGTGCCTGAAGGGGTTGCGCGACCTGTGCGACGCGCACGGGCTGCTGCTGATCTTTGACGAGGTGCAATGCGGCGTGGGCCGGACGGGCAAGCTTTTTGCGCATGAATGGGCCGGAATTGCGCCTGACATCATGATGGTGGCGAAAGGCATTGGCGGGGGCTTCCCGCTGGGGGCGGTGCTGGCGACTGAAAATGCGGCAAGCGGCATGACGGCGGGCACACATGGCTCGACCTATGGCGGCAACCCGCTGGCCTGTGCGGTGGGCAACAAGGTGATGGAGATCGTGGCAGACGATGCCTTCCTCGCTGAAGTGAACCGCAAGGCGGGGCTGTTCCGGCAAAAGCTGGAAGGGCTGGTGGCTGATAACCCTGACGTGTTCGAGTCTGTGCGCGGCGCGGGGCTAATGCTGGGGCTGAAGTGCAAGGCGGTGAACGCCGAGGTGATGGCGGCCGGATATGCGGCGGAGGTGCTGACGGTGCCTGCGGCGGATAATGTGCTGCGCCTGCTGCCGCCGCTGACGATCACCGATGAGGACATCGCGGAGGCGGTGGCGCGGCTGGATCGCGCGGCCAAGAGCCTGAGCGCGAACTAACCCAGAGATAGTGAAAGGGCAGGCAGCGCCGCCCGCTGATGAAAGACGAAGAAGATGCAAAGCTTTATTGATATCAACAAGACGACGCCGGAAGACCTGCGGGTGATGATCGACAGCGCGCATGCGATGCGCACCGCCCGTAATGGCCGCCCGAAGGGTACGCCTGATGACACCCGCCCGCTGGAGGGGCATATGGTGGCGTTGATATTCGAGAAACCTTCAACACGGACGCGGGTATCCTTTGACGTCGGCGTGCGGCAGATGGGCGGGCAGACGATGGTGCTGTCGGGGGCCGATATGCAGCTGGGCCATGGCGAGACGATCGCCGATACTGCCCGCGTGCTGAGCCGCTATGTGGACCTGATCATGATCCGCACCTTTGAGGAAGCGACCCTGCTCGAGATGGCGGAATATGCCTCTGTGCCGGTGATAAACGGGCTGACGAACCGCAGCCACCCCTGCCAGATCATGGCTGATATCATGACCTTCGAGCAGCATCGCGGGCCGATTGCGGGCAAGAAGGTCGTGTGGTCGGGCGATGGCAACAACGTCTGTGCGAGCTTTATCCATGCGGCGGGGCAGTTTGGCTTTGACCTGACCTTTACAGGGCCGGAAACGCTGGACCCTGAGGCGGGCTTCGTCAATGAGGCGCGGGCGAAGGGGGTGAACATCACCATCGAGCGTGACCCGCACAAGGCCGTTGATGGCGCTGATCTGGTGGTCACGGATACTTGGGTGAGCATGCATGATCCGCAATCCGCGCGGGAGCGGCGCCATAACCAGTTGCGCCCCTATCAGGTGAATGCCGATCTGATGGCGAAGGCGAACCCTGATGCGCTGTTCATGCATTGCCTGCCCGCCCATCGTGATGACGAAGCCACCAGCGAAGTGATGGACGGGCCGCAGTCGGTGATCTTTGATGAAGCGGAAAACCGGCTTCATGCGCAGAAGGCGATCATGCGGTGGTGCCTCGGCGTTTAAGCCGAGGTCAGAACCACATTGCCGCGCTTGTGCCCGGCGTCCACCAATGCGTGGGCGCGGGCCGCATCGCTGAGCGGGAAACGGTGCTCGACGAGGCCGCGCAGCTGGCCGGAGGTCATCAACTCATTGATCTGATCACAGAGCGGGCGCTGCTGTGCGACGGAGCGCAGGCCGGTGGCCGAAAACACTGCGCGGCGGCCTTTTGAGCGGCGCGACATGAGCATCCGGAACAGGAGATCACAGCCCAGCACGGGGGACATATAAAGCCCCTTGGGTGTGAGCAGGTGACGGATGCTGCGAAACGGCGCGACGCCGGGGGTATCGTAGATCACGTCATATTGGCCTGTCATCTGGCTGACATCGCGAATGCCGTGGTCAATCACCGCATCGGCACCGAGATCGCGCAGGAAACCGAAATTGGCGGCGCGCGCGGTGCCGGTGACATGAGCGCCCATCGACTTGGCTATTTGCACGGCGGCGGCGCCGAGCGCGCCCGTCGCGCCGATGATCAAAACGCGCTG
Source organism: Pelagovum sp. HNIBRBA483 (assembly GCF_040931995.1). Taxonomy (NCBI): domain Bacteria; kingdom Pseudomonadati; phylum Pseudomonadota; class Alphaproteobacteria; order Rhodobacterales; family Paracoccaceae; genus Pelagovum; species Pelagovum sp. HNIBRBA483. The sequence continues at coordinate 2,272,276 of NZ_CP162412.1, read as the reverse complement.
CCCTGGTTGGAGGTGGGCGATTTCCTGCAAGAAGGTCAGTGAGGTGAGCGCGCCATCGGTGAGGGGGGCGGCATCCTCGAAGCTGAGGCCATCGGGCATGGGCACGATGAGTTCGGACTGTTTGACGGTGACGTAATCGGCATTGGCCCCGAAGGTGAGGCCCGCATTGCCGTAGACCCGATCGCCCACACGGAAGCCGGCCACATCCGCGCCGACCTCGGTGACGATGCCGGCGTAGCCGGTGCCAAGGATCGGGTGCCGCGGGCGCGGGAAGCCGACCATCAGGCGGGCGAAATAGGGCGTGCCGGAACGCATCATGGTGTCGGCCTTAGTCACGCCGGAGGCCATGACACGGATCAGAACTTCGTCTTTCTTTGGGTCAGGGCGGGTGGTGGCACGGATGCGGATTTTGTCTGGCGATCCGTAGGTGGGGATGAAAGCGGCGGTCATTTGCATTTGGGAACCTCATTGGTTGAGTTGATGGAAATGGAATAGCGTTTGAAAAATGTTCCGATAATTGGCTAAATATCCCCATGGTGGATCAAAAACGTTACAGGTGAGGTGATGCAGGATTGGAAGTTGCTGCCCTATTTCCTCGCGGCGGTGCGGGGCGGTTCACTGCGGGCGGCGGCCGAGCAGACGGACGCGACCCATGCCACGGTGCGCCGCCAGTTGGAGGCGTTGGAGGACAGCTACGGGGTGAAGCTGTTCCGGCGGGGGCAGGACGGGCTGCATCTGACTGCGGCGGGCAAGACGCTGCTGCCAGCCGCCGTGGAAGCCGAGCAGGTGATCTTGCGCGGGCGCCATGGGGTGCAGGGCAAGGACCGCGAGGCGCGGGGCACGGTGCGGCTGTCGATGGACCCGATGACGGCGCATTTCCTGATGGCGCCGATCTTGGCGGAGTTTTCGGCGCTCTATCCTGATATTTCGCTGGAAATCCGGTTGGGCTTTCAGGTGGATCACCTATCGAAGCTGGAAACCGATGTGTCGATCCGCCATGCCGCCGACCCGATGGAGAATGTGGTGGCGCGAAAGCTCTTTCCGCTGGGCATCGCGATCATGGCGGCGCGGCGCTACATTGATGCCGAATTGCCGAAAGCGGGCAAGGGGGGCGAGGGGCTATCGTGGATCGGCTACGGGCCTGCGCCGGAGATGCAGCGCTGGATTGCCCATGCGCCCTTCCCTAAGGCGCAGATCCGCCATCAGGTCGAAGACCCAGAGATGCATATGCATATGGTGCGTGCAGGGATGGGGATGTCGTTCCTTGCGCTGTGGACGCAGAGTGTCTTCCCCGAATTGCAGCGGGTGCCGGGAACGGAGGTGGATTACAGCCGTTCCACATGGCTGCTGTTGCACGAAGACCTGCGCCATGTGGCGCGGGTCCGTGTGTTGGTGGATTTCATCGCCGATGCGTTGCGCCAGAGGCGGGCGGAGATCAGTGGGCTGTGAGCCCTAGCCGAACACGCCATTCAGCGCGAGGAAGATCACACCCGAGAGCAGCGCTGCGGCGGGGACGGTGATCACCCATGCGGCGATGATGGTCATGAAATGCGAGCGGCGCACCAGTTTGCGGCGGCGGCGCTCCTGCTCGGGCAGCGGCTCGATCCCCGCATCGGCAGCGGCGGCACGGCGCGACAGGCCGAGCTTTTTGATCCGGCGTTCCATGTGCCATTCGCGGTAGAAGCCGACGCCAAACACCCCGCCAACGGCGATATGGGTGGAGGACACCGGCAGGCCGAGCCAGCTGGCGACGATCACGGTAATCGCTGCCGAAAGCGCCACGCAATAGGCGCGCATCGGGTTCAGCTTGGTGATCTGGCTGCCGACCATGCGAATGAGTTTTGGGCCAAAGAGAACAAGCCCGAAGGAGATGCCGAATGCACCGATGACCATGACCCATGTGGGGATCGACACTTTGCCTGCGAACTCGCCGAATTCAGAAGCGTGGACGATGGCGGCCAAGGGGCCGACGGCATTGGCCACGTCATTCGCGCCATGAGCAAAGGAAAGGAGTGCCGCAGAAATGACGAGCGGGATCGAGAACAGCACCTTGAGGGATTTGTTGCGGTTTTCCAGCCCTTCGGATTGGCGGTGGATGAGCGGTGCGGTCACAACATAGGCCACGGCACCGAGAATGACGCCGATGATCAGCGCTGTGCCCATGTCGATCTTAATGATTTTCTTGAGGCCTTTCAGCGCAAGGTAGGCCGAGAATGCGCCGACCATGATGCCGATCAGCACCGGCACCCAGCGGCGGGCGGCGGCGATCTTATCGTCCTGATAGATGATTTTTGCCTTGATGAAGGCGAGGAAGGCCGCGGCGATAGCCCCGCCCAAAACAGGTGAGATCACCCAGCTTGCGGCAATGGTGCCCATGGTGGGCCAGTTCACGGCGGCAAAACCGGCAGCGGCGATGCCTGCGCCCATGACGCCACCAACGACGGAATGGGTGGTGGAAACCGGCGCGCCAACCCAAGTGGCGAGGTTGACCCAAAGCGCCGAGGAAATCAGTGCGGCCATCATCGCCCAGATGAAAATCTGCGTATCGGCGACGCTTTGCGGATCAATGATGCCTTTGGAGATGGTCGACACCACATCGCCGCCAGCGAGAAGCGCGCCTGCGCTTTCAAACAGCGCCGCGATGACGATGGCGCCGCCAAGGGTGAGGGCATTGGCGCCAACCGCTGGGCCCATGTTGTTGGCCACGTCATTGGCGCCGATGTTGAGCGCCATATAGGCACCGAATATCGCAGCGGCGACAACGATGACGTTATTGCCATCAACGCTGAAGAATAGGGCTGCGCCGATCCCCGCCAGAACCATGAAAGCCAGCGAGACGCCGAAACCTACCATCGGACGTGCGACGGCGTTGGTGGCGTATTCGAGGCTGGAAAGGCGGCGTAGGTCGCGGTCGAGCGTGCGCCACTGGTTCGGCGGTGGGGTATTGTCGGCCATGTGGCGCTCCGTTCAGGTCAATCACAAACCATTGCCGGTTAACGGGTCTGGCCCCGTGGCGCAACAATTATGACAGTTTTGTAACAGAAGAGCGTCTGACCGGACGGCGCTCGGCGCAAGCGGTGGGAGCGCGGCGTGATGACGGCCCTCGGTTTCGTGCGCTCGGAGCGGCGGATTCGGTGCTCAGAGTGTTGCGATTGCCTCGGCCAGAGCCGGTTCGTTGATCAGGTTGGCGGCTTCGCTGACCGGCACCCAGCGGCGCTCGCGGCGGTGGCTTTCGGGGTAGTCATCGGTCATTTCAGCGACGGCGACGGGGTAGATCTCCAGCGTACAGGGGGCCTCGTTGCCATCATCGAAGCGCTTGACCGTTTCAACGCGGGCGATGGGGGTCGGGGCGACGTCGCCCTTTTTGACGCCTGCTTCTTCGAAGGCTTCCTGCATCGCGGTGCCGCCGCCATCGGTGCCTTCGATGGGCCAGCCCTTGGGCAGAATCCAATTGCCTGAGGAGGAGGTCACGAGAAGAATTTCGCGCCCGTTCGCGCCTTCGCGGTGGCAAAGGGCGGCCATTTGCAGCATCGGGGGACGCCGGAGAAACGGGGAGAGGAGCTCGGACCAAGCCGTGCGGAGAAAGTCGGTCATGTGATTTACTGCCTGGTTATTTTTATTTTGTGAGATTGAGTTTATCACAGTCATAGGAAACAAGCAAATCAGGCGGTTAGCCGGTGTGGCGTGGTATGGAGGGGATCAGATGGCGGATGTGGCGAGCTTGGGGCTTTACGGGCTGGGGACGATGGGAAGCGCGTTGGCGCTGAACATTCTCGATAACGGGTTCGCGTTGCATGTAGCGAACCGGACGCCAGAAGTGACCGAGCGCTTCAGGGCCGAAGCCGGACCATTGGGCGCAGGGCTGCGGGTGCATGACAGCCTTGAGGCGATGGCCCGCGAGATGCCCGCGCCGCGGGCGATTATCCTGATGGTGCCTGCGGGAGCGCCGGTGGATGACGCGATTGAGCGGCTCTGCGATGCGTTGGAGGCCGGTGACACGATCATTGATGCCGGCAATACCGATTTTCACGACACCCGCCGCCGCACGGCGATGGTTGAGGCGCGGGGCCTGACCTTTATCGGCATGGGTGTCTCCGGCGGTGAAGAAGGCGCGCGGTATGGTCCGTCGATCATGGTGGGCGGCACGCCTGCGGCCTATGGCAAGATCAAGCCGGTGATCACCGCGATTGCGGCGAAGTTCGAGGGGGAGGCCTGTGCCGATCATCTGGGGCCGGATGGGGCGGGGCATTTCGTCAAGACCGTGCATAACGGGATCGAATATGCCGACATGCAGATGCTGGCCGAGGCCTACGGGCTGATGCGCTATGGTGGCGGAATGACCCCTGCCGAGATCGGCGCGCGCTTCGAGGCGTGGGATCAGGGCGCGCTGAAAAGCTATCTGGTGGAGATCAGTGGTAAGGTTTTGCAGGCGGTGGATCGGGAGACGGGCCATCCGGCGGTGGATGTGATCCTCGACAGCGCGGGCCAGAAGGGGACGGGGCGCTGGACGGTGATCGAAGCGCTGAAGATGGGCCAGTCGGCCAGCGCCATTGAAGCGGCGGTCGGTGCGCGGGGGTGGTCCTCGGAGAAAGAGGCACGGGTCGCGGGGGAGGAGATCCTCGGCACGCGGCGTGGCGCGGTGGAGATTGCCGCCGAGACGTATGAGCAGGCGCTGCTGGCGGCGCGGATCATCGCCTATGCGCAGGGGTTCCGTATCCTTGGCGCGGCGTCGGAGGAATATGACTGGGCGCTCGATTTCGCGCGGATCGCGGAGATCTGGCGGGCGGGATGTATCATCCGCTCGGCGCTGCTCGACGATATTTCAGAAGCGTTCAGGGGGGAGATGCCGCAGGGGGCGCTGATTTTCGCGCCCGCCTTTGCCGCGCGGCTGCGGGAGAGCCTGCCTGCGTTGCGGGCGGTGGTCGCGGCGGCGGTGCAGGCGGGGCATCCGGTGCCTGCGTTCTCGGCCGCGCTGGCGTGGATCGACACGATGGCGCAGGCGCGGGGGACGACGGACCTCATTCAGGCGCAGCGGGATTTCTTTGGCCGGCACGGGTTTGTGCGGCTGGGGGGCGATGCGGGCAGCCACGGGCCGTGGTGGGAGTGAGGCGCGGAGTGTCCGGCCGCGGGTGGACGCGCCACTGTTGAGTGGTCGCCGCTTGATGGTGACATCTAATCCCTCATTGTGAGCGTTCGGAGAGGGTGAAAAAGCGTCCGCCCGAGGGGGCGGTCGGACGCTGCGCGGCGGTGCGCGGGGCGCACCGCTGTTTCGCGCGTTTGGTCGTTTGTTTCTGGATCAAGCGGAATGCCTGAGCGCGGAGTAAAGGCCGAAGGCCGCCGCGCGCGCCTTGGGGATTACCCTTTGCGGGGTTTGGCGCGGAGGGTCGGGTCGGCCACGATGGGGTCCTCGGGCCACGGGTGTTTGGGGTAACGGCCGCGCATGTCTTTGCGCACGTCAGCATAAGAACTGCGCCAGAAGCCCGGGATATCGGTCGTGGTTTGCACCGGCTTCTGCCCCGGTGAGAGGAGCGTGACCTTGAGCGCTGTGCCGCCCACCGTGGGGTGACGGGTGACGCCGAACATCTCTTGCAGGCGGAGCGTGATTTCGGGCGGGTCGGAGGCGTAATCGATGGGGATGCGGCGGCCGAGGGGCGTTTCGAAATGGGCAGGCGCTGCGGCGTCGAGCATCTGCATCTGATCCCATGTCAGGCGGGCGCGGAGCGCGTCGAGCGCGTCGAAGCGCTTCCAGTCGTCGGCGGTGGTGACGCCGGTGAGATAAGGGGTGAGCCATTCCGCCAGCGTGTCGAGGAGATGGGCGTCGTCAACGGGCGGCAGGGCATCGGGTGCTTCCTGCCGGATCAGGGATACGCGGGCGCGGAAGCGCTCGGCTGCGGGGGAGAGCCGCAGGCCCAGCTCGCGAATGCCGTCGCACATGGCGCGGGAGAGCGCCTCGGACGGGGCATCGGGCCAGTTGCGGTCATCCAGCACCAGTGCGCCGAAGACCTCCTGCTGGCGGGCCAAGACGCGGCGCTCGCGGCGGGACCATCCGCAATGGTCCTGCCATGCGATGCGATCTCCGAATTGGGCGCGCAGGGCGCTGTCGGTCATGGGCGCGCAGAGGCGGATGCGGGCTTCGCGCCGGTCGCCATCGAGATCGCAGGCGACGATCAGGCGTTGACCGGCGAGCGGGTCGTCATCAGGGAGCACCGCGCCCTTGCCGCCCGAAAGCACATAGCGCGGCGCGTCCCCTTTGCGCCGCAGGCCGATACGGTCGGGGTAGGCAAGCGCCAGCATTTCGCCCGCCGAGAGCGCGGGGCGGTCGGGCAGATCGCGGGCGAGGCGCTTGGCCTCGGCGCGGATACGCTCCAGCGCGGCGGGGTTGGCGGTGCCGGGGCCGTCGTAGCGGCCATTGATCGCCTTGAGGCGCAGGGTGATGTCGCTTGGTGCGTTGCTGAGAGGGTCGCGCTCGGCCAGAAGGGCGGCGAGGGGGGCTGCGGGGCGGCCCGCCGTGAGCGCCATATGTGCAAGGCGCGGGTGCAGGGGCAGCGCGGCGATGGCGCGGCCGTGGGCGGTGATGCGGCCCTGATCATCGAGCGCACCAAGGGCGGTGAGAAGCGCCTGTGCCTCTGCCAGCGCACCGGCGGGCGGCGCGGTGAGGAAGGGCAGATCGGCGGAGCCCCAGAGCGCCAGTTCCAGCGCCAGCGGCGCGAGATCGGCGGATTCGACCTCGGCGGGCGGGAAGGCGGCGAGCGCGCCTTCTTCGCCCTTTGTCCAGAGCCGGTAGGCGACACCGGGGGTGAGGCGACCGGCGCGACCTGCACGCTGGTCGGCTTCGGCGCGGGTGACGCGCTCTGTCACCAACCGCGACATGCCGGAGCCGGGGTCAAAGCGGGCGCGGCGGGCGCGGCCTGCGTCGATCACCACGCGGATGCCTTCGATGGTCAGCGAGGTTTCGGCGATGGAGGTGGCGAGCACGATCTTGCGCCCCGTGGCGGGCGGGGCGATGGCGGCGCGTTGTTTGGCGAAGGGCAGCGCCCCGTAAAGAGGCGCGAGGGTGACATCGGCGGGCAGGGTGCCGTCGAGCCGCGCTTGGGTGCGGCGGATCTCTCCCTCGCCGGGGAGAAAGACGAGGATGTTTCCGTCTTCCGCTGCGAGGGCGTCGCGCACCGCATCGGCGGTGACGGCCTCGATCCGCGCGGTTTTGGGCCAAGGTGCATCACGGTGGCGGATCTCGACGGAGAAACTGCTGCCTTGGGAGGTGATGATCGGGGCGTCGTCAAGGAGTGCGGCGACGGGGGCGGCGTCGAGCGTGGCGGACATCACGAGAAGCGTAAGATCAGGGCGCAGGGCGGCGCGGATTTCCCCGACGAGCGCTAGGCCGAGATCGGCGTGGAGGGAGCGCTCGTGGAATTCGTCGAAGATCACCGCGCCGATGCCGGAAAGCTCGGGATCGGACTGGATCATGCGGGTGAGGATGCCTTCGGTCACGACCTCGATACGGGTTTGGGGGCCGGTGCGGCTGTCGCCGCGCATGCGGTAGCCGACGGTTGCGCCGGGTTTCTCGCCCAGTTGTTCGGCCAAGCGCTCGGCGGCGGCGCGTGTGGCGAGGCGGCGCGGCTCTAACATCAGGATGCGGCCTTGGATGCGGCCCTCATGCAGGAGCGCCAGCGGTACGCGGGTGGTTTTGCCCGCGCCGGGAGGGGCTTGCAGCACAGCGCGGCCTGCGCCGCTGAGGGCGGCGAGGAGGTCGGGGATCACGGCGTCTATCGGCAGGGGCGCTTGCATGCCCTTTCATCCCCCAAGCGGGGGGAAAGGACAATGGTTTGCGTTTGGCGGGCGCGGAACAAGGCCGCAGGCCGCCGCGCCAGCGCCTGCCCGTCTCGTCGGGCTGGCGCTTTGGCGACGTTTGCAGTGACCTCGGAGGTTACATGTTCGTGGGCCGATAAAACGCTGGCGTTCAAGCGGCGCGGCGCCATCCCACGGGCAGGCGCTGGCGCTGTGGCGCTAGTGAACGATGGTTTCCTCGCGGACAAACATATTGGCCCATGCGCGGTCGATCAGCTCTGGCGTCATCTGGTAGGGAATTCCCTCGAACTCGCAAATGGAAATCATTTGGTCGATCAGGAACACCGGCTGGTAGTTGGCGTAGATGTTATCGATCGTCGGGTATTTGACATTGAGCAGGTGCAGCAACGCGGCTTCATCCAGCGGCATGCCCTTCTTGCGGGCGACCATCGCGAAGATCTTGAGGAAGTTTTCCTTATTGGGGCCGTCGATCTTGATCTTGTAGAAAATCCGGCGCAGCGCGGCTTTGTCGAAAATCTCGTTCGGGTGGAAGTTCGTCGAGAAGATCACCAGCGTATCGAAGGGAACCTCGAATTTCTCGCCCGATTGCAGGGCGAGGATATCGCGGTTTTCCTCTAGCGGAACGATCCAGCGGTTGACGATTTTCTGCGGTGGCTCCTCTTGGCGGCCCAAGTCGTCAATGATGAATACGCCGCCGGTGGACTTAAGCTGCAAGGGTGCCTGATAGGTGCGGGCGACGGGGTTGTAGACGAGATCGAGCATATCGAGCGACAGCTCGCCGCCGGTGATCACGGTGGGGCGGTCGCAGCGGACATAGCGGGTGTCATAGCGGTTGGAGCTGCGGCGCAGCGCGTTGGGGTCATCGACCTGCTCTTCGGCGGCGGTGTGCACGATCGGGTCATACACGGTGATCACCTGACCGGAATATTCGATGGCGCGGGGAATGTAGATTTTATCGCCAAGAGCGTCACGGATGCCGTTGGAGATGGAGGATTTACCGTTGCCCGGTGGGCCGTACATCAGCACCGAGCGCCCAGCGGAGACAGCGGGACCAAGATTTGAAAGAAGATCATCCGGCAGCACCAGATGACCCATTGCGCCGGTGAGTTGGTCGCGTGTGACCTGAATGTTGCGGATCGACTGGCGCTTCACCTGTTCGGCATAAACGGCCATCGGCACCGGCATCGCGCCGTAATATTCGGACTGGGCCAGCGCATCGAGCGCGCGGGCCTTGCCGTTATCGGTAAGTTGGTAGCCCATTTCATCGCCCGCCAGCGGATTGAGCGTGCCGGTCGCTTCAAGAAGCCGCTGGCTGCGCGCGAGGTCGATCAGGGTTTGCGTCACTGGCACTGGCAGGCAGATGGCACGGGACAGTTCGCTCACCATCGACAGGTTCATGCGGAAGATGGTTTTCAGCAGGATATCCCGCATCATCACCGTGGGCAGTTGCATCTGCTCCAACGATTTCGGGGCGGGGGGCGCCATGATGGCGGTGGTTTCCATATTCATCTGTGGCCTCTGCGCGTCTGCCTAGGGTTGTGGCACAAGTGACTCGCCTTGCAACAGAAGCACCGAAGGCAGGCGGTCACGCTTTGTCAGCTTGAGCTTGCAGGGTTATTGTGGCGAAAAAATGGACAATCTATGGGCGAGGCAGGCATGAGTAGACCAAATCCGGTGATATTACTGGGGATTCTGGTGGGGATCTTCTTTGTCTGGTCGGGGATCAGTGTGCTGCGCGATGGGCTTTACATCGCCAAGCACGAGGGCGACACGCTGCATCTGGTCGAGATCATCTTCCGCATGGCCGAAGGGCAGCGCCCGCATCTGGATTTCATGACGCCGATTGGCGCATTGGCCTTTGCGCCGATTGTGCTGTTGGTGAAGGCGGGCATGGGGATCGGCCATGCGCTGATCTGGAGCCAGATACTGGTTGCGGCGGTGATGCTGCCGGCGGTGTGGTGGGTGAGCATGAGCCGCCTCTCGCCACGGCTGGCGCCGGTTTTTGGCGGGTTCGTGCTGATCCTGATCCTTGCCTTGGTGCATGGGGAAGCCGAGGCGGGGATCTCGGTTTCGATGCATTATAATCGTTGGGCGTGGGCGGCGGCTTTTGTGGCGATCCTTGCGGCGTTTCGCAGGCCGGTGCACCCGAATTTGCCGGTGCTGGACGGGGTGATCATCGGCGCTTTGGTCGCGGCATTGGTGATGATCAAAGTGACTTATGCCGTTGCCTTCGTCGCGCCGATTGCCTTTGCGCTTTGGGTGACGGAACAGCGCAAGGCGCTCTTATGGGCGTTGGTGACGGGCGGGGTGATTGCCGCTTTGCTGACGCTCTGGCTGGGGTTTGGCTATTGGTTGGCCTATATCGACGACCTGCTGACGGTGGCACGGTCGGAGATCCGCCCCCAGCCCAGCGGCGATTTGGGCGAGGTGGTGGCGTCGCCGTCGCATCTGGGTGCATCGCTGACACTTCTGGCGGGGGTGGTCTTTTTGCGCCAAGCCCGCGACGAACATGGCGGGCTGATCCTGCTGACGCTGGTGCCGGGGTTCTTTTTCGTGACGTTCCAGAACTACGGCAACGATCCGCAATGGCTGATCCTTGTGGCGGTGTTGCTGCTGGCGAGCCGCCCGGTGCATGACGTGCTCAATGGCAGCGGGTGGTCGATGCGGCAGGCGCTGGGTGTCACGGCAGCGATTGCCGTGGCGATGGGGACGCCGAGCCTTGTGAACGTGGCCTACAGCCCGTTCCGGCATTACCTGACGCCGCTTGAACAGTTTGTGCCCCTGATGCCGCGCGGTGGGGTGCATGCGGATTTACAGGGTGGTGATATTCGTGTGCAGCGTATTGATGCGCGGGTCGCGCTGGACGGGCCTGACAGTGCCTATGCCGCGTATCTGGAGCCGCAGGAGCGGGAGAAGGTCGCGGATTTCAAGGGTGAAACCTTCCCCTATTGCACGACCGAGATAGGGCTGACTTCGGTGCTGGACATCACTGCGCAGGATATCGCCGCGGCGGGTTACGGCGGCAAGGGCGCGCGGTTGATGGCGGCGGATTTGCTCTCGTCCTATTGGCTGTTCGCGGATTTCGCCCCAATCGAGGGTGCCGCGCCGTGGTATTATGGCGGGCTGCCGGGGTATGAGAATGTGGATTATGTGGTGGTGCCGCTCTGCCCCATCGCGCATTCGGTGCAGGCGGACATCCTTGACGAGCTGGAGGCCAGCGGCGCGGCGGATGAGTTGGTGGAGGTGCGGCGGACGCCGATCTACATCCTGTACGAGCGCCAGCGCGGCTAGCCGAGGAACGGCAGGAGACAGTAGAGCGAGAGGGTCATGCCCAAGGGCAGGCCCATCGGGAAGCGGCGCCCTGCGGACCAGCTTTCCCATTCCGGCGCGAGCTTGCGCAGCGGCGAGCCGCGGATAAGCCGGTGGGCGAGATAGCCGGTGATCAGGCAGCCAGCAAAGAGATAGAGCAGCGGCCTGACATCTGCCAAGGCGATGAAGGGCGCGGCGGCGGCGGCGAATTTGGCGTCACCGGCGCCAATCGCGCCGATGGCGTTCAGGCCGATGCCAATGACCAGCACCACAGCCAAATGGCTCCATCGCCAGAGGTAATCCTCGAAAGGGAGCGCAAAGAGACCAAGCACCGCGAAGCCGATCACCAGCGCCACGACCGCGTGATTGCGGATCTTCATGGTGCTGAGATCGGTGTAGGCGGTGTAGAAGGACAGCGGCAGCACCACTGGCAGAAACCAGAGCGCTTGGGCAGCGGTCAGACCGGCCGACATCAGGTGCCGCTCGACTCGAGCGCGCGCAGGGCGCGGACGGCCGCCTCGAAGTGCTGCGGGTGGGTATCAATCGCTTGCTGCAACAGCCCTTTTGCGATGACGACATCGCCTTGCTTTACGGCGGTAAGCGCCAGCGTGTGGAGGATCTGGGCGCGCTCGATCTGGGTCATCGTGACCACAGGAACATCGTAGTTACGCTGCGCTCCACGCGCCAGCGCGAGGTTGTTCTTGGCGGTGAAGAGGCCCGGATCGGCGTTCAGCGCATCGGCGAAGAGGGTTTCGGCACCGACGAAATCGCCGCGCGTGAGTTTTGAGAAGCCCCAGTTGTTCAGCACGCTGGCGGGGCGGGTGGTGAGGCCGATGGCGGTTTCATAGAAGCTATCGGCACGGTCCCATTGCTCGTTGCTGTCAGCGACCATCGCTTCGAGCCGGTAACGGGCATAGGTTTCATGCGTGGGGGGGACGGCATTGAGCACTTGCTCGGCCTCTTCCCACTGATTGTCGCGGATCAGAGCATCAGCAAGATCGACGCGGTCATCATCGGTGGTGTCGGGATGTTCGACAACGGCCTTCCATGCGGCGACGGCCTCGGTCGTGCGGCGGGCGCGGGTGAGCGATTTGGCAAGGCCGCGGCGCAGGTCGATCCGTTCCGGCTGGCCCGCAAGCGTGCGGCGGAAATAGGCGACGGCCTCTTCGGGGTCTGCGACGGTGAGCATCACATCGTTGAGGTTGCTCTCGTCGATGACGTTGACGTCCTTCATGGCCTCGGCCACGACCTGATCGCCTGTTTGCTGGCAGGCGGAGAGGGTCAGCAATCCGGCTACTCCGGCCAGTATCGCGATGGAATGGCGCATTTGCCTGCGTCCTTTTGTTGCTCGTCTCTCAATTTGCCGGCAGCAGGACATAGTCGCCATAGTTGCGCCGGATCAACTGGAACTCTGCGGTTTCTGGTTCCTGAGAATAGCGGCTCTCGTCCATCATGGCGAGTGCCAACCGCAGGTTGTCTCTGATTTCGTCGGAATCGCCGTTGTCCGTTGCATAGGCGCGACGGAACACGAACGTGGCTTCGGCGATCTGGCCTTTTTCCATCAGGACGACGCCGAGATTGTTCCATGCTTCGGGGAAGTCGCCATCCTCTTCCAGCGCGCGGCGTAGGAAGTCTTCGGCTTGACCAAGCCGCCCGAGCGACAGGTTGGCGGAGCCGAGGGCGGCGAGGATTTCGGCATTCAACCCTTGTTGCGCGGCGGCGCGGGTGAAGGATTTCAGCGCAAGCTCATATTCACCGCCAGCCATCGCACGGTGCCCTGCGGCGAGGTGATCCGTGCCGTCGCCTATCGTGACTCCGGGCGCGTAGAGCCCGTCAGGACGGTTCAGGCCGCCCGGATTACAGGCGGCCAGAGCGACGAGGGCCGTCGCGGCAAGAACCCAGACAATGCGCTGCATGCGCCCCCTAGAAATTGGCGTTCGACAGGGTCTCCGCAATTCCGTAGACCGATGGTCCGATCAGAATGATCAGAAGCGGCGGCACCGTCAACATCATCGTCGCAAGGGTCATCTTGGTGGGTAGGGTATTGGCTTTCTCTTCGGCGCGCATCACGCGCTTGTCACGCATCTCAGACGAATAGACGCGCAGGGCTTCGGCGATCGAGGTGCCAAATTGCTGCGACTGGATCAGTACGGTGACGAAGCTCTGCACATCGGCCACGCCGGCGCGTTCGGACATATCGCGCAGCACCTGAATGCGGTCTTTACCGGCTTTCATTTCGTAGCTGACGATCTCGAACTCTTCCGCCAGCGCGGGGAAGCCTGCGCGGATTTCGCGGGAGACGCGGATGATCGACTGGTCAAGCGATTGGCCCGCTTCGACGCAGACGAGCATCATATCGAGGCTGTCGGGGAAGCCATTGATGATTTGTTCCTGACGCTCTGCCTGACGGCGCGTAACCCAGTATTTGGGCATCATGTAACCCACCACGCCGGGCAGGGCGGCAGACATGATCATGGATTGGGTGCTCATCTCCTCGCCATCGGGGGCGATGTTGATCTTGTAGAGCGTATAGGCGAGGCCTGCGAGCAAGAGGGTGATGCCAAGTGCGAATTGCGAGAAGTGATACATTCGCACGGCATTTTTGGACTTATAGCCCGCTTGCAGGAGCTTGAGTTTAACGGCGCTGTATTCCTCGGCGTTTTGGGGTTCGAGGAAGTTGGAATATTTCTCCAGCTTATCCTTGCCATTGGCCGTGCGCAGGCGAGTTTCTCGGCCCGCAAGCTCGGCGGCTTTGGCTTTGGCGCGGTTTTCCTTGTTCAGCTTGTCGAGGGGGTCTTCCTCTTTTTGCATCACCACCGGCAGCGCGATCAGCACCAGCATGAAGCCCAGAACGCCCACGATCATCAGCCAGCCGAAGGGGCCGAGCATGTCTGTGACCATCTGGTTCACATTACTCATAAGGGACATGGCGGGCTCCTAGACCTTGATGTTCACGAGGGTCCGCATCACGAACACGTTCGCGACGAGGAAGGCGGCAACGACGAGACAGGCGGGAATGAAAACGGAAGTGTCTTTCACGTCGTCGTAGTAGTTGGGCTGGATCACGTTGATCATCACCAGCGCCACGATGGGAAAGCCGGAAAGGAACATGCCGGACCATTTGGCCTCTGCAGTGATCGCCTTTACGCGGCGGAACAGCTTGAAGCGGGAGCGGATCACTTTTGACAGGCCATCGAGGATTTCGGCAAGGTTGCCGCCCGATTGCTGCTGGATGGTCACGGCCACGGCGAGGAAGCGCAAATCCTGCATATCCATCCGCTCGGCCAGTGATTTGAGGCTTTCGCCCATATCGCGGCCATAGGCGGCCTCATCCGCGATCACACCCATTTCAGAAGCGAGGGGATCGGGCACCTCTTTGGCGACTATGTTGATCGCGGAAGAGAACGGGTGGCCGACGCGGAGGGAGCGCACCATCAGCTCGACCGCATCGGGGAGCTGCTCTTCGATCATGCTCAGGCGCTTCTTGGCCTTGTTGTTGATCCACATATAAACGCCGCCGATGCCCATCGCGATGGCCACGGCGATGCGGATCGGGGTGGAGGCGGATGTGCCGACGGTGAGCATGACGTAGGACATCACCGCAAGACCGCCCATCAGCATGATGATCTGCGGCGGGCTGAAGGCGATATTGGCCTTTTGTGCCTTGGTCGCGAGGATCGAATAGAGCGGGATCGACTGCGATTTGAGGTGCTGGGTCATCTCCTTGCGGAGTTGTTCGAGCACCTGCTCGCGATTGGCGCCCTTTTCGAGCAGTTCGAGCCGCCGGTTGACGCGACTGTTGAGGCTGATCGATTTGCCGAAGACGGTGAGGTAGATGCCTTCGACGAGGACAAGAACGGCGACGAAGATCACGCCGTAGATGATCACCTCGATATTGATGCCGGTCATGATCAGACTCCGTTCGTCGGTTCAAAGATTTCGGCAGGCAGGTCATAGCCCCAAAGGCGGAAGCGCTCGGAGAAGTGGGAGCGAACGCCGGTGGCGGTGAAATGGCCGATGATCTTGTTTTCTGGGGTGAGGCCAACGCGCTGGAAGCGGAACACCTCCTGCATGGAGATCACGTCGCCCTCCATGCCGGTGATTTCGGTGATGGAAACCATGCGGCGGGAGCCGTCCTGCAAGCGCGAGGCCTGCACGATGAGATTCACAGCCGATGCGATCTGGCTGCGGACGGCCTTGATCGGCATTTCAATACCGGCCATCGCGATCATGTTTTCGAGACGGCTGACACCGTCGCGGGCGGAGTTGGCGTGGATCGTGGTCATCGACCCGTCGTGGCCGGTGTTCATGGCCTGCAACATGTCGATCACTTCCTCGCCGCGCGTTTCGCCGACGATGATCCGGTCAGGACGCATCCGCAGGGCGTTACGCAGACAGTCGCGCTGGGTGACAGCGCCTTTGCCTTCGACGTTGGGCGGGCGGCTTTCCATGCGGCCCACATGGGTTTGTTGCAGCTGAAGTTCTGCCGTGTCCTCGATGGTGAGGATGCGCTCTGCGTCGTCGATGAAGCTGGACAGGGCGTTGAGCGTGGTGGTTTTACCCGAGCCGGTACCGCCCGACACGATCACGTTCAGGCGGGTAGAGACAGCGGCCTGAAGATAGGCGGCCATTTCCTCGGAAAACGCGCCGAACTTCACGAGATCGCTGATCCCAAGCTTCTCTTTTTTGAATTTACGGATGGAGACAAGCGAGCCATCCACCGCGATCGGGCCGACCATCGCGTTGAAACGCGAACCGTCAGCGAGGCGGGCGTCAACATAGGGGTTCGATTCATCGACGCGGCGGCCCACGGCGGAGACGATCTTATCGATGATCCGCAGGAGGTGGCGTTCGTCCTTAAAGGTGATGTCGGTCATCTCGAGGCGGCCGTCACGTTCAACGAAGATCTGCTGCGGGCCGTTTACGAGGATATCGTTGACCGTGTCGTCCTTCAGCAAGGCCTCGAGCGGGCCCAGGCCAGTGACTTCGTGGTAGAGATCCTGGTTGAGGGCCTGACGTTCTTCACGGGTGAGGGCGGCGCCGATGTCTTCGAGCGTTTCGGCGGCGATGGCATTGATCTCGTTGCGCAAGTCTTGCTCGGTGGCTTTGTCGAGCGCGGCGAGGTTGAGGTTATCAAGAAGCGCCTTGTGGACCTCCAGCTTGATCTCGCCCAGCTTTTCCTTGCGCTTGCGCTCTTTATCCACGGCGATGGGTTCGGCCACTTTCTTGGCCGGCATCTGGCGCATCAGCGATTTGCGCTCGGTTTCGGGCGCAGCGGCGGCAGGGGCGGCAGGGGCGGCTGCTTTGGAGGCGGCGGCCATAGCCGCGACTGGCGTGCCGTTTTTCGCGGGGGTCTTTTTATACTTGGAAAACATGAGCGTTCCTTAGCGTGTGCCCGTCGCGCGGGTTTCTTCGACATTCACCTCGTGCACGCCTTGGGCGAGCTTGGCGATTTCCTTGCGGAGCGGGTTTTTCGGCTGGCCCTCGGACAGTGGCAGGCCGTGATCGGCATTCATCGTGACCTGCTTGCCGCCGTCGGGGAGCTGCACATCGATCGAGATGCCGAGGCTTTCGGCCAGACGTTTGACACGGGAGCGGGCGCTGAGATCGGTGAATTTAGGGCCACGGTTCAGCAGGAAGCGCATTTTATCAAACGGTAGTTCCTCTGATTGCAGGGCGCGCTTGAGGCGCAGGGTGTTTTGGGCGGAACGCATATCCAGCTCCAGCAGCGCAAAATAGATATGCGCGGCCTCCAGCACGTTTTGCGACCATTCGACCATCGTTGTGGGCATATCGATGACGACGTAATCGAAATTGACGCGGGCCATTTCCAACAGGCGGTCGATGTCATCGGGGCTGATGATGTCGAGCGGGACCATCTCGGAAGGCGCGGTCAACACCTGAAGGCGCTGGTTGAAGCTGAGAAGCGCCTGCATGAAGACTTCGCTGTCCATATTCTCGGTATCGGTCAGCAGTTCGAGGACAGCTTCGCGGCGGGGAAGGTCGAGATAGGTGGCGGTGCTGCCTTGCTGGAGATCGAGATCCAGCAAGAGGACGCGCGGCGGGTTTTCTGCATCGATGCTTGCCAGTTCCCACGCCAGATTGACCGCGAATGTGGTTGCGCCGACGCCGCCGGCGAGGCCTTGAACAGGGATCACCACGCCATCGAAATTATTCGTGGCTTTGAGGGTGTTCTGCATTTCGGGGGCGATCTCCATCTGCTCGGCCTTGGCCTGAACGCGGTCGATGGCGCTTTGCAATTCACCTTCGGGGAGCGGGTAGGGGACGAATTCGTCACCGCCTTCGCGCAAGAGCTGGTGCAGCGAGGCGGGGGAGACATCCTCGGTGATCAGGATGACCTTGATGCCGCGCGCTTTGGCGGCGGCGATCACGTTGGTGGCTTTGCCGAGGTCTGCTTCGTCCTCTTTATCGAGCGCGATCGCCAGAAACTGCAACGTGTCAGACTCTGGATGATTGACGAAGGCGAGGGCGTCTTCGAAGTTGAGGTCGCCCCATTGGGTTTGAAGGGCGGTTTCCATGTCCTCGATCAGAAGGTCGAAGATCTGAATATCACGGCTGACGGTGCAGGCGATGATCGGAGCCTGGTCTTCGATTTGTGCGGCGTTACTGCTCATCCTGAACATCCTTGTCATGTGACCCGCGCGACGCAGTGCTGCTGCGTGGCGGGATGTCCGGAATCAACCGGACGTAAATATCCCATGAGAAGGACGTTCGCCGCCAATCATGACGAGATTGGGGCCAAAAGACTGTAATTGTGCGGAATTGATCTACGATAACAACAAATGGGCGCCAGTGTTGACGCCCATTCAATCGACCTACTCTAAAGGAGTGGTGGTTACCCTCCGAATTCGGAGCTGACCCCTGCTATCGTCTTACCTGGTACGGCGCTGGCGATGTATTCGCGGAAGATCACTTCGGCGTATTTGCCATTGAGAACCAGCGGATGATCGGCGACCCAGCCCAGAACCTCGGTGACGGTGCGGCGGTTGGCGCGTTCGCGGCCCTCGGTGACGATCAGCGGTTGGGTTTCGCCAAAGCTGACAGCAGCTTCGAGGCGGCTGCGCGCGATGCCTTGCGCGACGAGGAAATCGACGACCGCATTGGCACGACGCTGGCCGAGATTGCGGTTATAGGCATCGGTGCCGACGAGATCGGTATGGCCGTAGACCTTGAACCGGACCTCGGGGAATTGCAGGATCCAGTCGGCCTGCCGCACCAGTACGGCGCGGGCCTGATCGTCAAGCGCGGTCGAGTTGAAGGCAAAGTTGACCGTGGTTGGCACCTCTTCGGAGAAGCGGCGGTTCAGGTTGAGCGCGAATTCTTCCGGATTGGTCTGCACGAGGATGTTATTCATCGTGGCATTGCCGAAATTGCCGCTGTCCACCACGGCGCCTGCCTCACGGTAGAAGCTGGTCAGGCCGGTGCGGTCGCCGGTGCAGCCCGTAAGGACGGCCAGCGCGGCGACGGAGGTGAGGATCGGTTTCATCATGGGTTTCTTCACCTCACCTTAATTGTTGTTGTCGAGGATGTAGCCGTAGGAGCCGCTGAAATCCTGACGGGCGACCTCGCCTGCAGCGCCTTGGAGATTGGCGCCGCGGCCGGTTTCATTGGCGACCTGACCGAAGAGGAACAGCTCTGCCTCGGTCGGCGGGCGGACGCGGTCTGTGGGCAGGGCGAGTGCCTCGCCACGCGACGGCGTGACCAGATGCGGGGTGACGATGATTACCAGTTCGGTTTGCGCGCGGTTATATTCGGCGCTGCGGAACAGGGCGCCGAGCACCGGCACATCGCCAAGCCACGGCACCTGTCCGCTGAGATCGGTGAAGTCATCGGAAAGAAGGCCTGCGATGGCAAAGCTCTGCCCATCGCGCATTTCGACGGTGGTGGAGGTTTGCCGCTTGCGGAAGGCATCAACGGTGAAGCCTGCGGAGGAGAAGCCGTTGGACGGATCAATAGAGGAAACCGCGGCTTCCAGTTCAAGATTGATGATCTCGCCATCGACCACGCGCGGAACGAAGTTCAGCTCGACACCGAAGGGCTTGAATTCAACCACGACAGCGCCGCCATCCTGCGACACCGGAACCGGATATTCGCCACCGGCGAGGAAGCGGGCCTCCTGTCCGGAAAGGGCGGTGAGGTTAGGCTCGGCCAAGGTGCGGACGACGCCGCGGGACTCGAGGGCTTCGAGCAAGATGCCCACTTCGAGGCCGCCGGCATTGAAGCCAAAAAGCATCGCGCCGTTGCTGTCCGTTGCGCCGGGCAGGGCGCCATCGGTGGCAGCGGCGACAGCAGCAGCGTTGCCGAGTGTGTTGGTGCCGAGCGCGAGGCCGAGATTATCACCGAAGGCGGTGCCTTGAATGCCGATGGAGCTGCTTAGAGACTTGGAAACAGAGCGCTGCATCTCGGCAAAGCGGACTTTTAGCATGACTTGCTGGGTGCCGCCGACCATCATCAGGTTCGACACGCGCTCCGGCGCGTACCGGCGCGCCAGTTCGAGCGCGCGGTCCAGTTTGGCAGTTGAACTGACCGTGCCAGAGAGCACGATACCATCATTAGCGGTGCGGACTTCGATATTTTCGTCCGGCAGGATTTGTTGCAGGCGTTCTTTGAACTCAGCGATGTCAGGGGTGACGTGGACCTCGACATTAGTGATCAGCCGGCCATCGGCGCCTAGCAGGGTCAGCGAGGTACGGCCCGGGGCTTTGCCCAGAACGTAGATCGTGCGATCCGAGAGCGACGAGATATCCGCGATGCCAGGATTGGCGATCGACAGTTCCGCGAATGGAGTTTCGCTCTCGACAACGACGGCACGGTTCATCGGGACATTGAGCGCGGAAGACACGGTGCCTTCCATTACGGTCAATGTTTCCGCCGTTGCGACGGTCCCTGTCTGTGCCATGAGGAGCGATGCACCGAAAAGCGCCGCCCTTATACAATCAGTGGTTTTCATGTGACCTGCCTTCTCCGATCACTGTCTCGCGCGGAATATTTTTCCGTCATTTGTGCCCAACCTGCGCTGAAAACAACTTTTTTGCAAGAATCAATGCCCTGTAGGAGGGAGTTTATGTGGATAACTGGCAACACTGCCGATTGGATCGATGGTCGCATATTCAGCCTTGGGTTGCCAAGAGGAAACGCCGCGCTTGGGGCGCGGCGTTCTTTTAGGTGTTGCGATGTGGTCGCGTTGACCGCTCGGATCAGTCGGTGCAGGGGATCTCCGTGACCACGAGTTCTGCGCCTTTGCGCTGACGGATCGTGCAGACCTCTTCGGCGGGGGCGACGGGTGCGGGGCCGCTGCTGACTTGCAGGTTGAGGAGCGACACCTGATCGACTTGGATCGCTTCTGCGACCGTATCGTCCGTCAGCCCGACGAGGGAGAGGGACAGCGCGCCGGTGTTCTGCGCCTGTGCCAGTGCGGCGACCTGCTGCGGTGTGACCTCGACCGTAACAGTACGGGCGACCATAGCGCGGTTGAGCGTGTCATCGGCGCTCTGATCGACGGCGACGATCTTGATGCCGGTTTCGATCAGGCGGGTAACGGGGATCTGACCATCACCATTGCCGCTGGGTACGCGACCGGACCAATAGACATCGACGCTATCGCCGGGACGGAGGAAACCGGAAACGCCGGTTGAGACATCAACCTTGATCGCGAAGGCACGCATGCCTGCGCCGAGGCGCGAGGTGATGCCCGCACCCTGACCTGGTTCGGTCACTTTGACGGCAAGGATCGGCTCGTTCGGCTCCATCGGGCGCAGAACGGTGCGCAGCGTATCGCCGCCTTCGGGGAAAAGCTCATCGCCGGTGTAGAACACACCTTCGGGGAGGAAGGGCTCGGCATAGCGGATGAATTGGACATCGTCTTTGGTGATCTGTTCGCCATAGGTCATGGCGCGGTTGACGGCGATCACCTCGACGGTGGGAACCTGTTGTGCTGAGGCGGCGCGCTCACGGGCGAGGGCCACCTGTTGCTGTTCGAAATAGCCTTTGACCATGTAGACTGCAAAGCCCGCAAGCCCCATGCCGATAACTAGAACAAGACCAAATACTGCTCGCATGATGTGGACCTTTGCTACTGTTGGGGCGGAGGTGCCCCGTATTCTTCAGGTAATGATTGTGCGCAACTTTGGCGAAATCTGGCCCAATGATGGGCAAGCGCGTGAATTTTTGCAGAAATGTAAACGATGATTTCGGGCGGAAGTGTTGCCGCCCGAAATCAGAAGTCTACGAGGGTCTGTGCGCTTAGATGGGCGCCGATGCCGTTCGATTGATCCAGTGCCCCTTTCGAGACGCTGGCGATCACCGCGACACCCAGACCAACGATTGCTGCGGTCAAGACGACCCAATCGACGGTCACGGCACCATTTTCATCGGTGCGTAAACGCTTGATCCAGTTCAACATAACTCACTCCTTAGGCGACGGATTGCCACCAGATCACTCACACTTTCCGACGATCATGCCGGAACTTCGGGCAAATCATGACAACTTCATGGTCACGCGACTTTGGGTGACGCCCTGAAAAAGTGAAAACCGCACCAATGGGATGGCGCGGTTTCCAAGGCCGAACAATCGGCGATCTGCTTAGTACTCCAGGGTACGAGCCGACAGCTCGCCCGAGATCTTGTCGCCCAGAGCCGTGGTGCCTGCGCCGACGGAGCTGAGAACGGCAATGCCGAGGCCCACGATGGCAGCGGTCAGAACGACCCAGTCTACGGTGACGGCGCCGTCTTCGTCGCGGCGGAAGTTTTTGATGAAGTTGGTCATTGTCTTACTCCAGTTTAGGAATTGGTAGGATTAGTATTCGAGGGTGCGAGCGGAGAGCTCACCCGAGATCTTGTCGCCCAGTGCGGTGGTGCCTGCGCCCACCGAGCTGAGAACTGCGATCCCGAGGCCAACGATGGCAGCGGTCAGCACGACCCAGTCGACCGTGACGGCGCCATCTTCTTCACGACGGAAGTTTTTGATGAAGTTAAGCATTTGGTTTCCCTCCTTAAGGGTAGCTCGTTTGCATCTCCTTGCGGATGGCGCCACACGGTCTCGTGTCGTGCTTTCCCGCTTAGGATAGGGTGATATAACCTTTCGAATAGGGCGGGATTTGGGCAGGTTTCGTGCATTTTTGCATCAATGCATTTTTTACTAATTTCGGTATGAAGCGTGTGAAACCCTTTAAAAATAAGGGTATTATATGTGCATCTGGTATCGGTTCGCGGGTGTCGGGAACGCGAAAAGCGAAAAAATTTCCCCTGATTCTTTGTGAGTCGTATAGTCGGGGGCAAGTGCAGAAACGTGACGAAACGGGGCGGGCGGTCCGGAACATGGTCTACGGCAAGATAGCAGCCTTGGCGCTGGCGCTTGGTGCCTTTGGCGCGGTGCAGGCGCAGACGACCGCGTGGGGCGAACCGGATTTCACCTTTCGCCGTGTGACCCCGCCGCCGCCGGGCACGACGCAGCGCATTACCGTGCAAATCGACCCACAGGCGCAGACCGCGCCACCGCCCGAGGCATTGCCACGGGCGGCACCGTCATCAGGCGTGGCGGGTATGAGCCCGCGCGTGGGCACCGCGGATTGGTTTTGGGAGCGTGTGTCGCCCGCCCGCGCAGAGAGCGGGCCGGGGCGGCTGGCGGAGGCGCTTGCCGTTCTGGATACGGCGCCGGAAGCGGCTGGATTGACTGCGCCACGGCTGGCCGCGATGCAGGAACTGGCGGCAAGGCTCGGGCCGGCGCTCTTGCGTGAAACGGTGGGAACAAAGGTATCGCCCGCGTTGGCGCTTTCGGTGATCGCGGTAGAAAGCGCGGGGCGCAGCAGTGCCGTGAGCCGCGCGGGGGCCATCGGGTTGATGCAGTTGATGCCCGCGACGGCGGCACGGTTTGACGTGATCACGCCGCTCGACCCGGATCAGAACATCGCGGGAGGCGTGGCCTATCTGGATTGGTTGATGGGGCATTTCGACAATGACCCGATACTCGTGCTGGCGGGGTACAATGCGGGCGAGGGATCGGTCAGGGATCATGACGGGGTGCCACCCTATGCAGAAACCCGCGCCTATGTGCCAAAAGTGCTTCTGGCATGGAAGGTGGCGCGCGCCTTGTGTATCACGCCACCGGAACTGGTCAGTGATGGCTGCGTATTTCAGAGAATGGGAGGCTGAGGGTGGCCGATAGACGACCGCTGGTGCTGGATGTGGACGGAACCTTTCTGCGCACCGACATGCTGTATGAGAGTTTTTGGGCAGGGTTGGGCACGGCGCCGGTGGCGACGATCCTCGCCAGCCTGCGGCATTTGAACGATCCGGCGATGTTGAAGGCCAAGCTGCACGACATTGCACCGATCCGCGCGGACCTGTTGCCGGTGAATGGCGAGATCGCGGCGCTGGCGCAAGGTGCTCGGGAAGAGGGGCGGGAGATCATCCTTGCCTCTGCCTCTGACTGGCGGTTGGTGAAGGCGGTGTCTGACCATCACGGATTTGACGGCGCGCTCGGCTCCGCACCCGGTGAAAACCTGAAAGGCCCGACCAAGGCCGAGGCGCTGAACAACGAGTTTGGCGCGGGCGGATATCTTTATGCCGGTGACAGCCGCGCGGATATGCCAATTTGGGAGCAGGCCAGTTATTCGATCGTCGTGGGCCGCGCGGGCGGCGCTGCGGCGAAGCTGAAGGCCGCTGGAAAAGGCGTCACCGAATTGGCGGGTGGCTGGCGGATGCTGGCGCTGATGAAAGCGATCCGGCCGCATCAGTGGGTTAAGAACGTGTTGCTGCTCTTGCCGATGGTGGCGGCGCATAATGCGGACCTGACGACGTTGATGGCGGTTCTGCTTGGGATCGTTGCCTTCTCGGCGGCGGCGTCGAGCATTTATGTGGTCAATGACCTGCTCGATCTGGAGGCGGACCGTTTGCACCCGACGAAATGCCGCCGTCCCTTTGCCAGTGGCGCGGTGCCGATACGGGTGGGAATGCTGACTTTCGTGCTGCTGGCCGCACTTGCCATCGGCATCGCGTTCTCGCTCGGGACGGCGTTCCTTGGGGTTATCGTGCTTTATATGCTGCTGTCGCTCAGCTATTCGCTGAAGCTGAAGCGGATGCGTTGGGTGGATATTTTTACGCTGGCGACGCTCTACACGCTGCGGGTCGTTGCAGGGGCGGCGGCGAGTGGGGTGGATGCGTCGGTCTATATGCTGATCTTTATTTTCCCCGTTTTCGTGAGCCTTGGCTGTGTGAAGCGGCTGACGGAACTGACGCTGGCCACGAGCGACGAGCGCCTGCCGGGGCGCGGTTATGGCCGCGCGGATCGAGGCGACCTGCTGAACGTCGCAGGGCTGGGCATGGTCGGCGCGCTGGTGATCTTTTTCCTCTATTCCTTTAGCGCGCAGGCGGTGGCGCTCTATCCGAAACAGTGGATTTTATGGCTGGCGCTGCTGCCCGTTGGCGGCTGGTTATTGCGGATGATCCGGCTCGGCTATCTGGGCAAGCAGGATTATGACCCGATTGTTTTTGCGATGAAGGATATTCGCGGCATCGGGCTGTTGCTGCTCACGCTGGCGCTGATGCTCTATGCCGCCGGATTGGGGCCGGACTGGTTGTTCTGAGGGTCAGATTTTCAGGCGTTTGAAGATCGGTTCTGGGATCAGGCGGATCACCATCATCACCAAAAGCCAGATGCGGCGGGTGTAGAGGGTGTTCCAGCCCAAGCGCAGGCCCTTGGCGATATCGGCGGCGACGGCTTCGGGCGTGGACATGAAGGGGTGTGGGCCGAGATCCCATGTCATCGGCGTGTCCACGGGGCCGGGCTTGACGGTCATCACATGCACGCCGGAACGGGCAAGGCGGTTGCGGAGGCCGGAGAGATAAGCGGTGAAGCCCGCCTTCGCTGCGCCATAGACGTAATTGCCCAAGCGCCCGCGATCCCCTGCGACGGAGCTGATACCCACGACGGCACCGCGCCCGCGTGCTTCGAGCTGCGGGGCGATACGGGTTAGGAACTCGGCTGGGCCGGAAAAGCTATCGGTCACGGTGCCGGCGATCAGGGTGGGATCGGCGTCAATTGCGTCCTGCTGGGGCATGGAGCCAACGAAAACAGCGACGTTGATGACACCCTCGCGGCTGCGGGCGTCTTCCAGGATCGGATCGAAGCTCGCTGCATTACGTATATCGATGGGGAAAGTGGAGGCATCGGCGGCACCACGGGCGGAGCAATCGGCGGCGAGGGCTTTGGCCTCGTCGGTGTTGCGGGCGCACAGGACGAGCGCGTCGCCTGCCTCGGCTTGCTGACGGGCAAAGGCGCGGGCCATGCCGGAGGTGGCGCCGAGGATGATCCAAGTGTTGTTCATGAGGGGCTCCTGAGGCCGAGGCGGCGGATAAGGTCGGTGGCGAGGCGCTGATCAGGGTCGGCTTTTTCGACAGCGTCGCGCCAAGCGGCATAATCGGGATACATGGCGCGGACGGTGCTGCCGGAGCCGAGCGAGTCCTTGGCCAGATAGATGCGTCCGCCTGCGGCCTCGGTGAGGCGGTCCAATTCGGCGATCAGCTGGACTGCGGCGGGGCGGTTGGGGAAATCGACGGCGAGGGTGAAGCCCTCCATCGGGAAGGAAAGGTAGCCTGCGCGGCCCTTGCCCATTTTCTTGAGCACGGCGAGCGGCGAGGCGAGGCCGGAAGTGGCGATGGCTTCGGCCATCGCGCGGAGGGCGTCTGTCTGATCAGGAGGCACGACGCATTGGAACTGGTGAAAGCCGCGCCGCCCGTAGAGGCGGTTCCAGTCATGGATGCGGTCCAGCGGGAAGAAGAAATCCTGCATCGGGCGCAGGAGCGTGCGGCCCTCTTCAGGTACGCGGTGGTAGTAAAGTTGGTTGAAGGCGCGGACGATGGGGGCGGCAAGCGCGAAATGCGGTGCGTTGAACGGCACGGCGCGGCTTGTTGGCGTTTGTGCGGGGGGCAGGCTGCCGGCGGCGATCTCTGCCTCTTCGACAATGCCGCGGCCGAGCGCGTCGCCCGTTGCGGTGGCGTCGATCCAGCCGACGCAATAGGTGGCATCAGAGGCATCGAGCAGGGCGATATGTTCGGCCCAATCGCTGGCGCGGGTTTCCGTGACGCGCATCTGACGCCCCGCGCAGGGGGAAAGCTGGATACGGGCCGAGAGGATGATGCCGGTCTGCCCGAGGCCGCCGACGGTGGCTTGCCAGAGGGTTTTATCCTTCGGGGTGATGGTGCGGGTTTCGCTGCCTTGAAGGAGCGTGATCGCCTTCACATGCTGGCCAAAGCTGCCTTTGTTGTGGTGGTTTTTACCATGCACATCCATAGCGATGGCGCCGCCAATGGTGGCAAAGCCGGTGCCGGGCATAACGGCGGGAAGCCAGCCCTTTACGGGGCAGATGCGGGCAAGGGTGGAAATGGTGACGCCTGCCTCCGCCTCCAGCACGCCGGTCTTGGTGTCGAACGCGATGATCCGGTCGAGCCGCGACATATCGAGCGCCGCGCCGGCGCTGTTGAGCGGTGCGTCGCCATAGGAGCGGCGATTACCGTGGGCGGGGAAGGCGGCCTCGGTCAGCTCGTTGCGGGTATCGGGGCGGGCGAGGGGGCCAGTTGCCTTTAACGCACGGCCCCAGCCAGCGTAGGGGGTGGTTTTCCAACGCAGATCGGTCATGCGGCGGCCTCTGCTTTGAGGGAGGCACGTTCGGCCAGTGGGAAGGTCAGAAGGCCGAGGCCGATGGCGAACCAAAGCGTGGTGACGCGGATCACGGCGGTGGCGGGGAGGGACACCTCAAGCCCGATGCCTTGCAGCGACAGTAGCGCAATCATCGCGGCTTCAGCCCCGCCGACACCCCCCGGCGCGCCGGTCAATCCGCCTGCGAGGGTGGAAAAGGTGAAGATGGCAACGGCCATTGCGAGGCCGATATCAGCGCCCATCCAGAGAAGGAGCAGATGAAAGGCCGCGCCTTCCGCCGCCCATCCTATCAGGCCGAGTGCGAGTGCGGTGGCGGCGATGCGCGGGGTTGAGAATACGGCGAGCGAGCGGGCGGCGGCGCGGATGCGGCCCATCAAGCGGGGCAGAAGGCCGGTGACACGATAGGCCATCGTGACCAGCGCGGCGAGGAGGCGCGGGCGGGTGGCGACATAAGCCGCGATCAGAGCGATGACGGCGACGGGCAGCGCAAAGGCGATGCCTTCGGCGGCAAGGGCGAGGCCAAGCGCGAGCAAAAGGCCCATAGCGGCCAGATCGGAGGCGCGGTCCATCAGCACCAAGGGCGCGGTGCGCTCAACAGGCCAGCCTGTCTCGCGGCGGAGCCAGCGCATGCGGATCAATTCGCCCACGCGCCCGGGGGTGACCGACATGGCAAAGCCGCCGATGAAATGGCGCAGGTTTTGCGGAAGCGTCGTCGCGAGGCCTAAGCGCTGGGCGAAAAGGTGCCAGCGCAGCCCGCGAAAGACATAATTTACGAGGCTGAGGGCGAGGAGTGCGGCGAGCTGCCAAGGCCCGAGCTGTGTGAGCTGGGCGAGGGTTTCTTCCCAGCCTGTCGCGGCGGCCAGACCGGCCAAACCGGCGAGGACGAGCGCAAAAAGCCCAGCCAGAACAGCCACATCCCGCCAGCGGCGGCGGCCGCGGGGCAGGGGGCGGCCATCAGAGAGGGGGCCGGTGGGGGAGACATTTGGCGCTGTCATGTTGCCCGTCTAGAGACAGATTTAGGCAATAATATGATGTTGTTGCCTGATCGGAAACAAGTGCTGCGGCGCAGTTTTTGCCTGCGCCGCGACACGGGAGGCTCTATTCGGCCTTTTTCTTGGCGGTTGTCTTCTTCGCGGCGGTCTTTTTCGGCGCGGCTTTTTTGGCGGGGGCTTTCTTGCGCGCGGTCTTTTTGCCGCCCTTGGACGCCTTGGCATTCACCAACTCGATCGCCATTTCGATCGTCACGTCCTCGGGGGAGGTGTCTTTCGGCAGGGTGGCGTTGACCTTCTCCCACTTGATATAGGGGCCGTAGCGACCGTCCATCACGTTCATCGCGCCGCCATCGGGGTGATCGCCCAATTCGCGCAAGGGCTTGGCGGCAGCGCCGCGACCGCCGCGGGAGGCGGCTTTCTGGGCCAGAACCTCAACCGCGCGGTTCATGCCGATGGTGAACACCTCGTCCACTTCCTTGATATTGGCGTAGACGCGGCCATGCTTCACATATGGGCCATAACGGCCGATGCCAGCCTCGATGACTTCGCCATCATCGGGGTGGGGGCCGATTTCACGCGGCAGGGAAAGGAGCATCAGCGCCTTTTCCAGATCGGTATCGAGCGGCTCCCAGCCTTTTGGAATGCTGGCGCGGGGGGGCTTGGGGGTGTCTTCCGTCGGCTCGCCGCGCTGGACGTAGGGACCAAAGTGGCCATCGCGCAGGGTGATCGGGTCGCCGTTGTCATGGCCGAGGAGCCGCCCATCGGGGCCGATGGAGGTATCTTCCATCCCCGGCGGGCCGAAGGGGCGGGTGAAGCGGCATTCGGGGTAGTTCGAACAGCCGATGAAGGCCCCACCGGAGCGGGCGGTGCGCATGGAGAGCTTGCCCGCGCCGCAATTGGGGCAGAGGCGGGGATCGGTGCCGTCCTCGGTGGGCGGGAATAGGTGCGGCTCAAGCACCTCGTTGATCTTATCCAAGACATCCGTGATCCGCAGCTCGGATGTTTCGGCGATGGCAGCGGAAAATTCGCGCCAGAAGCGGGAGAGGATTGTTTTATAGTCAGCATCACCAGCGGAGACCTGATCGAGCTGGTCCTCAAGCTGGGCGGTGAATTCATAGCCGACATATTTGCGGAAGTAGTTTGACAGGAAGGCCGTCACGAGGCGGCCTTTGTCTTGCGGGATCAGGCGGCCTTTGTCCTTGGCGACATAGTCGCGTTCCTGAATGGTGGTGACGATGGAGGCATAGGTGGAGGGGCGGCCGATGCCGAGCTCTTCCATCCGTTTCACCAGCGTCGCCTCGGTGTAGCGGGGCGGGGGCTGGGTGAAGTGCTGTTCGGGCGTGATGTCATGCTTCTTCAGCGCGTCACCTTCGGACAGTTGGGGCAGGCGGTTGCTGTCTTCGTCATCGCCGGTGTCGTCGCGGCCCTCTTCGTAGATGGCGATGAAACCGTCGAACAGAATGACCTGACCAGTGGCGCGGAGGCCGACTTGACCGTCAGCGGAGCCGATCTCGACAGTGGTACGCTCGAGCCGGACGGCGGCCATCTGGCTGGCGATGGTGCGCTTGTAGATGAGGTCGTAAAGCTTGCGTTGATCGGCGTCGGTAATGCGGAGCGTCTCTGCGCCGCGCATCATATCCGTGGGGCGGATACATTCATGGGCTTCCTGCGCGTTCTTCGCCTTGTTCTTATACATGCGCGGCGAGGGCGGGAGGTAGTTCTCGCCGAACTTCTCCTTGATCGCGTCGCGCGCGGCCATCACGGCCTCGGGCGCCATATCGATGCCGTCCGTCCGCATGTAGGTGATCAGGCCTGCCTCGTAGAGGCGCTGGGCGGCGCTCATGGTTTGCCGTGCGCCCATGCCAAATTTGCGGCTGGCCTCTTGCTGGAGCGTGGAGGTCATGAAGGGCGGTGCGGGGTTGCGGGTGCCGGGCTTGGCCTCAACCGATGTGACGGAGAGATCGCGGCTTGTGATCGCCTGCACGGCCATTTCGGCCTGAAGGGAGGTGCCGAGATCGAACTTGTCGAGTTTCTTGCCAGCCAGCGTGGTGAGGCGGGCCTCGAAGCTTTTGCCGCGCGG
This sequence comes from Pelagovum sp. HNIBRBA483, assembly GCF_040931995.1. Taxonomy (NCBI): domain Bacteria; kingdom Pseudomonadati; phylum Pseudomonadota; class Alphaproteobacteria; order Rhodobacterales; family Paracoccaceae; genus Pelagovum; species Pelagovum sp. HNIBRBA483. Next base: position 2,242,413 of record NZ_CP162412.1, on the reverse strand, counting down.
GGTGTCGAGGAGGGCTTTGACGCTCCAGTATTCCTGCGGGCGGAAGGCCTCGATCTCCATCTCGCGCTCGACGATCAGGCGGAGGCAAACGGATTGCACGCGGCCGGCCGATTTCGCGCCGGGGAGTTTGCGCCAGAGGACGGGCGAGAGGTTGAAGCCCACCAGATAATCCAGCGCGCGGCGGGCGAGATAGGCCTCGACCAATGGCGCATCGACCTCGCGCGGGTTGGCCATTGCCTCGGTCACGGCGGCCTTGGTGATGGCGTTGAACGTGACGCGCTTCACTTCGGTGGTTTTCTTGATCGCCTTGCGGGCGGTGAGCGCCTCTTGCAGGTGCCATGAAATCGCCTCGCCCTCGCGGTCGGGGTCGGTGGCGAGGATCAGGGAAGGGTCGTCTTTTAGCGCGTCGGCGATGGCTTTGACATGTTTGCGGCTGTCGGCGGCGATCTCCCATTTCATCGCGAAATCGTCTTCGGGATCGACGGAACCATCTTTGGGCGGCAGGTCGCGAACGTGACCGTAAGAAGCGAGGACGGTGTAATCGTCGCCAAGATATTTGTTTATTGTCTTGGCCTTAGCCGGTGATTCGACGACGACAACGGGCATGGGAATCCTTGAAATGCGCTAGGTGCTATGGCGGCGCAAGATGTGGGTGCGGGCTAGGGATTGTCAATGCGCTGTCGACGAAAGAGCTGGCGGACGATGCTGTTGCGCTATTTCGCTTTGCGCACGGTGCCGCCGGAATGGCGGGCGATTTCACCGTCCAGTTCAAGATCGGTGAGCGCGGGGGCGAGGCGCTCCGGCGCGGCGCCAAGGTCGCGGGCGAGTTGATCTTCGGCGATTGGGGCGGGACCGATGCGGGCGAGAATTTTGCGGTGCAGATCGGCAATCTCGCGCAGCGGGCGCAGGGGATTTGGGGTTGGAAGCGGGCGCTTGCGGGGGCTGGGGGCCTCACGGAAGGCAGGCACCGCGTCGAGAATATCGGCGGTGGAGCGGATCAGCGTGGCGCCGTCCCTCAGCAGGAGGTTGCTGCCACCGGATGCCGGATCAAGCGGGTGGCCCGGCACGGCGAGCACCTCGCGCCCTTGGCGGGCGGCGTGGTCGGCGGTGATGAGGCTGCCCGAGCGCTGCGCGGCCTCTACCACCAACGTCGCCAGCGACAGACCGGAAACAATGCGGTTGCGGGCGGGAAAATGCCGCGCTTGCGGGGCCATGCCGATGGGCTGCTCGGAGAGGCGTAGGCCGTGGCGGGCAATCTCGCCTGCCAGTTCAGTATTTTCGCGGGGGTAGAGCACATCTATGCCGCCGGGTTGCACGGCGATTGTGCCATGTGAAAGGGCGGCGCGATGCGCTTCGGTATCGATGCCGCGGGCAAGGCCCGACACAACGACAATACCCGCCTCGCCGCATTCAGCCGCCAAACGGCGGGCCATGCGGCGGCCAAGCGACGAGGCATTGCGCGCGCCGACGATGGAGATGGCGGGACGGGTGAGCAGCGAGAGATCCCCGATGGCCCAGAGGAGGGGCGGTGGATCGTCGATCTGCGATAAGAGTGGCGGATAGGCGGGCGTGCCGAAGGCGATCAGTTGGGCGTGCGCTTTTTTGCCGGCGCGCAGTTCGCGGAGGGCGTCGGCCTCCGTACAGGGGTGATAGTGCAGGTTCCCTGCGGCGCGGGCGATTTTGGGCAGGGCGGCAAGGGCGGCGGCAGCGCTGCCATATTCGGCCAACAGACGGTGATAGCTGCGCGGCCCGATGCGCGGTGATCGCAACAGGCGGAGCGCAGAGATCCTGTCATCCTCCGTGGTGGGTGGGAGTGGGGGGTGAGTTGAAAGATGCCAAGGGTCGGTCATCCCGTGCTCCGCCTGTTGCAACGCAGTTGTAGAACGGGCGGAGTTAACGGCATGTAAACGGCAAAAGAGGCCGTGAAGGGCGCTCTTATCAGGCGGCAGCACCGCCAACGGTCAGCCCGCCGATCATCAGCGAGGGCTGACCAACACCCACCGGCACCCATTGGCCGGCCTTACCACAATTGCCGATACCCGGATCGAGTTGCAGGTCATTGCCGATGCCGCGAATCTGTTGCAGCGCGGTGGCGCCGTCGCCAATGAGGGTTGCGCCTTTCACGGGCGCGCCGACTTTGCCGTCCTTCACGCGGTAGGCCTCGGTGCAGGAAAATACAAATTTTCCGTTGGTAATATCGACCTGACCGCCGCCGAAGCCAACGGCGTAGATGCCGTCCTTCAATTCGGCCACGAGGGAGGCGGGATCGGCATTGCCTGCAAGCATATAGGTGTTGGTCATGCGCGGCATCGGGGCGTGAGCGTAGCTTTCGCGGCGGCCGTTGCCGGTGGGCGCGACGCCCATCAAGCGGGCATTCTGGCGGTCTTGCATATAGCCCACGAGGATGCCGTCCTCGATCAGTGTATTCTTGGCCGACGGGGTGCCTTCGTCGTCGATGGTAATAGAGCCGCGCCGGTCGGGAATCGTACCGTCATCGAGGACCGTCACGCCCGGTGCCGCGATTCGCTGGCCCATCAGACCGGCGAAGGCGGAGGTGCCTTTGCGGTTGAAATCACCTTCCAGCCCGTGGCCGATGGCCTCGTGCAGCAGGATGCCCGGCCAGCCGGGGCCAAGCACCACATCCATCACGCCCGCTGGCGCGGGTTCGGCGCGGAGATTTACCAGCGCGATGCGCAGGGCTTCGTCGACGGCAGGCTTCCAATGCGCGGGATCGATCAAGCCGCTGAGGCCGGTGCGCCCGCCGCCGCCGGACATGCCGCTTTCGCGGCGGCCGTCTTGCTCGACGATCACCGAAACATTGAGCCGCGCCATCGGGCGGATGTCGCCGACTTGGGTTCCTTCGGGGCGCAGAATGACGATTTCCTGATGGGAGGCGGCGAGATTGACGCTGACCTGCACGACGCGGGCATCGCGGCTGCGGGCGTAATCGTCGATTTCGCGCAGGATGTCGATTTTGGCGGGGAATGTCGCGTCCAACATCGGGTCGGCATCGGAATAGAGCTTGCGATTGGTGGCTTGCGGGCTTGCGGCCATCGTGCCGCCGCCCTCACCCACGGCAAGGCGGGCGGTGGAAACCGCGCGGCGCAGGGCATGTTCGTCGATCGCCGAGGAATGGGCATAGCCCGCCGTTTCGCCGCGCACGGCGCGCAGGCCGAATCCTTCGGAGGCATCGAAACTGGCGTTTTTCACCCGTCCGTCATCGAAACTGAGGTTTTCCGAGCGGCGGCGTTCGAAAAACAGCTCGCCATCATCGGCACCAAGGGTGGCTTCGCGCAGCAGCGAGAGGGCGGTTTCAGCGTCCAGATGGCTTTCGAACGGGCGAAACGGAGTATCGGACATGCTTTTTTTCCTTGCAGGTACGTTTCAATCACGAAAAGCGGCCGTTTGCCGCAATGCTACTTCTTGAGTTGTTGCTCAGGATATGGGACATGCATCGCCGGATACAACGGGATTCCTGCCCGCGTGCAGGGTATGGTGTCCTTCAGGGGCGCGAATGCGCCAGACAGAACAGGGTATGACATGCGTATGACCAATTTCGTCACCAAGCTTGCGGCAACCGCCGGCCTGATCCTCTCGGGTGCTGCTGCCTCTGCGCAGGCCGTTAATCAGGATCTCGACATTGTCGGGGCTCCCATCGATCAGGCGCTCGGTTTCCAACCGGCTGCTACTGAACTGGCCCGCGACCTCCAGTGGCTCGACGGCCTGCTGCTGGTGATTATCACCTGCATCACCATTTTCGTGATCGGCCTGCTGGCTTATGTGATCGTTCGCTACAACAAGCGCGTGAATCCGACACCGGCGACCTTTACGCACAACTCGCCCCTCGAGGTTGCGTGGACAATCATCCCGATCGTGATTCTCGTCTTTATCGGTGCTTTCTCGCTGCCGGTCCTGTTCAAGCAGCAGGAAATCCCCGAAGGCGACATCAACATCAAAGTCACCGGCTACCAGTGGTACTGGGGTTACGAATATGTTGACGAAGGCGTGGCCTTCGACAGTTTCATGATTGGTTATGGTGAAGGCAACCTGAACGACTCGATTTCTGCGCAGCTCGAAGAAGCAGGCTATTCGGATCAGGAATTCAAGCTGGCAACCGATACCGCCGTTGTGGTGCCGGTCGGCAAGACCGTCGTGATGACTGTTACGGGCGCCGATGTGATCCATTCTTGGACGATCCCCGCTTTTGGCGTGAAGCAAGACGCCGTTCCGGGCCGTTTGGCGCAGCTTTGGTTCTCCGCTGAGCGGGAAGGCATCTACTTTGGCCAGTGTTCCGAGCTTTGCGGTAAAGATCACGCCTTCATGCCGATCACCGTCAAGGTCGTTAGCCAAGAAACCTATGACGCATGGCTGGCAGAAGCCAAGCTGGAATACGGCGTCTAAGACCCGATACCAACGACTTCGGGCGGCATAATGTCGCCCGATCTGTAACTGGCGCTCCCGCCTTCTATCTGGATCAGTGATGACAGATATCAGTGCACAAGACACCGGACGCGAAGCAGGCATGGGCGATTATTTCGCCCTGCTGAAGCCGCGTGTGATGTCGCTGGTTATTTTTACCGCGCTCGTTGGCCTGTTGGTCGCGCCGGTGCCGGTGCATCCCTATATCGGCTTTGTTGGCATCCTGTGCATTGCTGTCGGCGCGGGAGCATCTGGTGCGCTGAACATGTGGTGGGACGCGGACATCGACGTGAAGATGAAGCGCACCGCGAAGCGGCCCATCCCCTCGGGCCGCGTGGCACCGGAAGAAGCGCTCGCCATCGGGCTGACGCTTTCGGTATTCTCGGTTGTGTTGCTGGCGCTGGCGACGAATTTCGTCGCGGCGGGCTTGCTGGCCTTTACCATTTTCTTTTACGCGGTTGTCTACTCGATGTGGCTCAAGCGCTCGACGCCGCAGAACATCGTCATCGGTGGTGCTGCTGGTGCATTCCCCCCGATGGTGGGGTGGGCCGTTGCGACGGGGAGCGTGAGCGTGGAAAGCGCGCTGATGTTCGCACTGATCTTCATGTGGACGCCGCCGCATTTCTGGGCCTTGGCCTTGTTTGTGAAATCCGATTACGGCAATGCGGGCGTGCCAATGCTGACCGTGACGCATGGCCGCCGCGTGACGCGCAACCATATCCTCGGCTACACGCTGGCGCTGGTGCCGGTGGCGTTGGGCATCGCGTTCACCTCGATCGGCGGGCCGATCTACCTCGCCGTGGCGGTAGTGATGAACGCATGGTTCCTGAAAGGCGCTGTGGCGCTGTGGAAGCGTGACGACGCGGCCTCGGAAGCGGACAATCACGCCGTCGAAAAGCGCGTGTTCCGCATTTCGCTCTATTATCTTTTTGCACATTTCAGTGCGCTGCTGGCAGAGACTGCGCTGGCCCCGTGGGGATTGGGAGGCTGGTGATGGCAATAAAGGTCGAGCATGAGATCCATACGCGCCGCAAGGGGCGCAATCTGGGGGTGGGGGCCATCCTCGCCGTGTTCATCGCGATTGTTTTTGGCCTCACGGTGGTGAAGGTCATCCAGCTGGGTGAAGCTGGCAAATTTGAACGTTTCGATCATGTGGCACGACCACAGCTCGTGCCTGACGCGCAGACAGGTACGGAGGACGGAGCACAGTAATGCGGTTGTTTGGCAAGACATTGGAAGGCCCTCAAAAGACCGCTGTGCAAGCGGTTGGTGTGGTTGTTTTGATGGGCTCGCTGGCGTGGGCGTCGGTGCCGTTTTACGACTGGTTCTGCCGCGTGACGGGCTTTGGCGGGGTAACAAATGTTGCCGAGGCAGGCAGCGACGTGATTCTGGATCAGACGATTAAGGTGCGCTTCGACGCCTCGCTTGAGCGAGACATGCCGTGGACCTTCACGCCCGTAGAACGGGAAATGACCGTGCGCATTGGGGAAACGGCGCTGGCGTTTTATGAGGCGCATAACCCGACCGATCAGCCGGTGGCAGGGCAGGCAGCTTATAATGTTGCCCCATATGAGGCTGGCGTTTTCTTCGACAAAATCGAATGCTTCTGTTTCACCGAACAGGTGTTGCAACCGGGTGAAACGGTGCAAATGCCGGTGAGCTTCTTTGTGGATCCTGCAATCGTGGACGACCGCGAGGGCAAATACGTCCACACCATCACGCTCGGCTACACATTCTACCAGATCGACCTGCCTGAAGAAGAAGTGCAGGCGGCTTTGACAACCGCGTCGCCAGACGCCATAGAGACTAACTAGAGAAAAGGCCCCAGGGAAAACCGACATGGCGCACGAAAAGAACCACGATTACCATATTCTTCAACCGTCGATCTGGCCCCTGTTGGGCTCGGTGTCGGCATTCGTTATGCTCTTTGGCGCCGTCCTGTGGATGAAGGATAGCGGTCCGTGGGCCTTCCTCGTCGGCTTTGTTGGTGTGCTTTACACCATGTATGGCTGGTGGTCGGACGTTGTGCATGAAGGCCAGACCGGCGACCACACCCCCGTGGTGCGGATCGGCCTTCGCTATGGCTTCATCATGTTCATCATGTCGGAAGTGATGTTCTTTGCCGCGTGGTTCTGGAGCTTCTTCAAGCATGCCATGTACCCGATGGGGCCGGACAGCCCGATGGTGGACGGCGTTTGGCCGCCCGCTGGCATCGAGACATTCGACCCTTGGCACCTGCCGCTGATCAACACGCTGATCCTGCTGTGCTCGGGCGCGGCTGCGACATGGGCACACCATGCGCTGTCCCATGAAAACAACCGCGAAGACACGAAGTTGGGCCTGATTCTGGCCGTTGCTCTGGGTGCGCTGTTCACCGTGTTCCAGATCTACGAATACAGCCACGCTGCCTTTGGCTTCTCTGGCAACATCTACGGCGCAAACTTCTTCATGGCGACGGGCTTCCACGGCTTCCACGTCTTGATCGGGACGATCTTCCTGCTGGTGTGTTTGTTCCGTGTCCTGCGCGGCCATTTCACGCCGGAGCAGCATGTGGGCTTCGAAGCGGCAGCTTGGTACTGGCACTTCGTTGACGTTGTGTGGCTGTTCCTCTTCGCCGCTGTCTACATCTGGGGCGGCTAACGTATCGGGGAGGGTTCCCCCCTCCGCTGAGACAGGATAAGACGCAACGCGCGGGGCCAGTGCTCCGCGCGTTTCTCATTTTAGGGTCCAGTTCGGGGATCGACATGCGGCGGTATATATTTCCGGTTTTGCTCGGGCTTGCGGGCTGTGCTGTACTGATCACGCTTGGGGTCTGGCAGGTGCAGCGGCTTGACTGGAAGCGGGGCATCCTGAACGAGATCGAGGCGCGCATCGCGGCGGAGCCGGTGGCGCTGAAAGAGGCGCCCAACGAATTGGACGATGAATATCGCGCGGTGACGTTGAGCGGGACGGCGGGCGAACGGGAATTGCATGTGCTCGTGAGCGGCACCGCTGCGGGCACCGGCTACCGCGTGATCACCGCCTTCGAGACCGACGAAGGCCGCCGCATCCTGATGGATCATGGCCTGTTGCCGCTGGAAGCGAAGGATCAGGTCAGCCCCCGCGCGCCGGTGCAGGTAACGGCGAACCTGATCTGGCCGGATGATGTGAACTCCTCCACCCCTGCGCCCGATCTGGAAAAGAACATCTGGTTTGCCCGTGACATTGGCCCGATGGCCGAGGCGCTGGACACCGAGCGATTGATGGTGGTGTTGCGCAGCACGTCGCAACCCGACCCGCGTTTGACGCCGCTGCCGGTAGACACGCGCGGGATCAAGAACGATCACAGAGAATACGCGATAACATGGTTCTTGCTGGCGGCTGTATGGGCGGCGATGACCTTGTATCTGCTGACCCGAATTGCACGCCGAAAGGACTGATACGCGATGCGCTATATTTCGACACGGGGTGAGGCTCCGGCCCTGACCTTTGAAGAGGCGATGATGACCGGCCTTGCCCGTGACGGGGGGCTGTATGTGCCCGAGACGATCCCGACGCTGAGCACAGACGAGATCGCTGCGATGGCGGGGCAGTCCTATGAGGAGATCGCCTTTCGCGTGATGCGGCCATTTATTGGCGAGACATTTACTGACGTGGAGTTTCGCAGCTTGATCGACGCCGCTTACGCAGGCTTTGGTCATGCCGCACGGGCGCCTTTGGTGCAACTGGGGCCGAACCATTTCCTGCTGGAGCTGTTCCACGGGCCGACGCTGGCGTTCAAGGATTTCGCCATGCAGCTCATTGGGCAAATGTTTCAGGCATCGCTCACGCGGTCGGGCAAACGGATCACCATTGTTGGTGCGACAAGTGGCGATACGGGAAGTGCGGCGATCGAGGCGTTTCGTGGACTGGACAATGTAGATGTGTTCATCCTTTTCCCGCATGGGCGGGTGAGCGAAGTGCAGCGCCGCCAGATGACGACGCCGAGCGAGGCCAACGTGCATGCGCTGGCCGTTGATGGTGACTTTGACGACTGCCAAGCGGCGTTGAAGGATATGTTCAACGATTTCCAATTCCGCGATGAAGTGGCGCTGGCGGGGGTGAACTCAATCAACTGGGGCCGTGTGCTGGCGCAGGTGGTGTATTACTTCAGCTCGGCTGTGAGCCTTGGCGCGCCGCACCGCAAGGTGAGCTTTACTGTGCCGACTGGCAATTTCGGTGACATTTTCGCGGGCTATATTGCCAAGATGATGGGGCTGCCTGTCGAGCGGCTGGTGATTGCGACAAACCAGAACGACATTCTGCACCGCACGATGGGAACCGGCACCCAGACGAAAGAGGGCGTGACCCCGTCTATCAGCCCGTCGATGGATATTCAGGTGTCGTCGAATTTCGAGCGCGCGCTTTTTGATGCCTACGGGCGTGACGGCAAGGTCGTGGCTGAACAAATGGCCGACCTGAAAGATAAGGGCGGCTTTGCAATCAGTCAGGGTGCGTTCGAGTGGCTCAAGGGCCATTTTGACAGTGGCCGTGCCTCGGAAGAGGAAACCAGCGCCACGATCACTGCGCAGCGGGATGTGACCGGCGAAATCCTCTGCCCGCATTCGGCGGTGGGCGTGAAGGTGGCGGAGGCGCATCTCTCCGACGTGCCGATGATCACGCTGGCGACCGCGCATCCGGCGAAATTCCCCGCCGCAGTGGAAGCGGCGACGGGCGTGCATCCGGCGCTGCCGCCGCGCATGGCGGACCTGTTCGAGCGTGAAGAACGGGTGACGCGGGTGGCGAATGATCTTGCGTCGCTGCAATCCATCATCCGCGCACGGATAGCCGAAAAGGTGCAGAATTGAGCGTCCGGTTTGATACGTTACCCAATGGATTGAGGGTCGTCACCGAACATATGCCGGGGCTGCAATCGGCCTCTATCGGCGTGTGGGTGATGGCGGGTGGCCGCCATGAGCGGGTTGAGCAGAACGGCATTGCGCATTTCCTTGAGCATATGGCGTTCAAGGGAACGGCGCGGCGCAGCGCGCTCCAGATCGCCGAGGAAATCGAGGATGTGGGCGGCTATATCAACGCCTATACCAGCCGCGAGATGACCGCCTATTACGCGCGGGTTTTGCAGCAGGACATACCGCTCGGGCTGGACCTGATCGGGGATATCTTGCTGAACCCTGTCTTTGATCCGGCGGAGATCGAGGTGGAGCGCGGGGTGATCTTGCAGGAGATCGGGCAGGCGCTCGATACGCCTGACGACATCATTTTCGACTGGTTGCAGGAAGTGTCTTATGCCGATCAGCCGATTGGCCGCACGATCCTTGGCCCCGCCGAGCGGGTGCGCAGCTTTGGCCGTGATGATCTGGCTGGCTTCGTGGCCGAACATTACGGGCCGGAGCAGATGGTACTGGCCGCGGCGGGTGCGGTGGATCATAACGCGATCATGAAACAGGCGGAGGCAATCTTCGGCCATTTGAAGCCACGCCCGAAGGCGCATGGCTTGGTGCCTGCCCGCTGGACAGGTGGTGAGTACCGCGAGGACAAGGCGCTGGAGCAGGTGCATATGGCGCTGGCCTTCGAGGGGCCGGATTTCTACGATCCGGCGATTTATACCGCGCAGATATATGCGACGGCTCTGGGCGGGGGGATGTCATCACGGCTGTTTCAGGAAGCGCGGGAGCGGCGCGGGCTGTGCTACACGATTTTTGCGCAAGCTGGCGCCTATGAGGATACCGGCATGATGACCGTCTATGCGGGCACATCGGGCGGGCTGATCCGCGAGTTGGCCGAGGTGACGGTGGACGAAATGAAGCGCGCCGCTGACGATATGAGCGAGGCCGAGCTGGCCCGCGCGCGGGCGCAGATCAAGGCAGGGATGCTGATGGGATTGGAAAGCCCGTCGAACCGCGCCGAACGCCTTGTGCGGATGTTGCAGGTTTTCGGGAGGGTGAGTTCGATTGAAGAGACAGTCGAACGGATCGACGCCGTGACGCTGGCCGATACGCGGGCCTTTGGCGCACGCATGGCGGGGAGCTGCGGCACCTCGATGGCGCTTTACGGGCCTGCTGGCGATGCCCCCAGCCTCGGCGATTTGCGGGACAGGTTTGCAGCGTAATGCTGGGGCGGCGGCCGAAGATACAGATCGAGACGGAGCGTCTTGTTATGCGCCCGCCGCAGCATGGCGATCACCGGCAATGGGCCAACCTGCGCAGTGAGAGCCGCGAATTCCTTACGCCGTGGGAGCCGACATGGGCGAGCGATCATCTGTCGCGCAAGGGGTTCACCAATCGCGTGTACTGGGCGCAGCGGTCGATTGCCAACGGGGCTGCGGTGCCGTTGTTCCTGTTCGAGCGCGAGGGCGAGCGCTTGGTCGGCGCGCTGACGCTCGACAATATCCGCCGTGGCCCCGCACAGGCTGGCACCACGGGCTATTGGATCGGCGAGCGCTATGCCCGCCACGGCTATATGCGAGAGGCGCTGAAGGCGCTGGTGCATTATGCGTTCACCGTGATGGACCTCAGCCGTCTTGAGGCCGGATGCCTGCCGGAAAATGCCGCATCGCGTGGCTTGCTGGAAAGCTGCGGCTACAAATACGAAGGCGTGGCGCAGAGCTATTTGCAGATCAATGGGCGCTGGCGGAACCATGTGCTCTATGCCAATTTGCGCAGCGATCGGCGTGGGCGGACAGACGCGGGCTAACGGCGCGACGTTTACGTTTGGGCGCGGAGTTTCGAAAGGTGGCGCGATGACCCTGAATGCGGTTACGGACGGATTTATCCACGCGCTTGCGCAGCGTTTGGGCGCGGGCGCAGTGCGTGAAACAACCGATAGCTACCTGACCGAACCGCGTGGCCGCTTTCAGGGATCGGGGCGGGTGATTGCGCCTGCCTCTGTTGAGGAAGTGGCGACTGTCGTGAGGGCCTGTGCGGAAGCTGGTGTCGGGATTGTGCCTTACGGCGGCGGTACGGGCCTTGTCGGTGGGCAGATGCAGGAAGGTGGTGCCGCGCCGGTGATCCTTTCGCTGGAACGCATGAACCGCATTCGCGATGTGCGGGCCGACGAGAATGTACTCGTTGCTGAGGCAGGCTGTATTCTGGCCGATATTCAGGCGGTGGCACAGGGGGTTGAGCGGCTGTTTCCGCTGTCGCTGGCCTCGGAAGGGTCAGCGCGGATCGGCGGATTGCTGGCGACTAATGCGGGCGGGCTGAATGTCTTGCGCTATGGCAGCGCGCGGGCGCAGTGCCTTGGGCTGGAGGTGGTGACCGCCGATGGCGCGATCTGGCACGGGCTGACGCGGCTGCGGAAGGATAATACCGGCTATGACCTGCGCGATCTGATGATCGGCTCCGAGGGGACGCTCGGGATCATCACCGCTGCGGCGTTGAAGCTGATGCCGGTGCCGGCGCGGGAAGGGACTGCGTTCTTCGCCATATCCAGCCCGCAGGCGGCGCTTGAACTGCTCGCTTTGGCGGGGAAGCTGATTGGCGAGGGGATATCTGCCTTTGAGATGATGCACCGGCAGGGGTTCGATTTCTTGCGCGAGGCGGGTTTTGACATGCGCTGGCCGCTGGAGCCGATGCCCGAATGGGGCGTGCTGATCGACGTGGGCCTGCCGGAAGGCTTGGAGCCGGAAGCAGCGCTGGAGCGGCTTTTTGAGGCGGCGGTTGAGGCTGATCTGGCCTATGACGGGGTGATCGCACAAAATGAGGCGCAGCGGGCGGACCTTTGGGCGATCCGTGAGACGATCCCCGAGGCGAACCGGCGGATCGGGTCTGTCAGCTCGCATGATATTTCCCTGCCGCTTTCGCGAATCCCCGAATTTATCGAGGTGGCGGGGCCGAAGCTGCGGGATATCGCGGATTTTCGGATCAATTGCTTTGGGCATCTCGGGGACGGGAACCTGCATTACAATGTGTTCCCTGCCGAGGGCAAAACCCGCGCGGATTACGAGAGCTTGCGCGGTGACGTGAAGCGCTGTGTGCATGATCTGGTTCGCGCGATGGAAGGCTCGGTGAGTGCTGAACACGGGATCGGGCGGCTGAAGGTCGCTGATCTGGAGCGCTATGGCGATCCGGTGAAGCTGGCGATGATGCGGGCGATCAAAGATGCGCTCGATCCGAAAGGCATCCTCAATCCCGGCGCGGTACTGCGGGCGGGGTAGGGCGTTGGTTGGCTAATTGTGCTTCGCTTGTTGAGGGGCGTTAATCGCCCTCGAAGGCGCAAAGCGCGTGGACCGGAACGCCAAGCTTTTCCAACAGGGCTCTGCCGCGCAGATCGGGCAGGTCGATCACAAAGGCGCAGGCGATCACTTCGGCGCCGAGCTTTTCGATTAGGCGGATGCCTGCCTCCGCCGTGCCGCCGGTGGCGAGGAGATCGTCCACCAAGAGCACCCGTTCGCCGGGTTGGAGGGCATCATCATGCAGTTCCATCACCGCTTCGCCATATTCGAGCTGGTAGGCTTGCTCGATTGTTTTGCCAGGGAGCTTGCCCTTCTTGCGGATCGGGACAAAGCCCTTGCCCAGCTGATGCGCGACAGCGCCGCCGAGGATGAAGCCGCGTGCTTCCAGCCCTGCAACCTTGTCAATTTGCGCCCCAGCATAGGGATGCAGAAGCTGATCGACCGCCATGCGGAAGCCTTGGGCATCGTTGAAGAGGGTGGTGACATCGCGGAACTGGATGCCGGGCTTGGGGAAATCGGGGATGGTGCGGATGAAGTTTTTGACGGTGGGCATAGCTATTCATCGATCCCGTTTTCATTCAGATTGTTCACTAAAAAGTCGATCCACATTTGACTATACGAGTATTCTCTGAATGTTGGATTGTAGAAACAATAGTCCGTTTTTGTTTTTTCTGGTGATGCAGAGTTTCCATCCGGACGAACTTCATTCTCTTTCCATGCAGTGGTATGTTTGGTGGTGTTGAAGTTCTTTCCCGTCCTTTTTTTAACGGCTGCGACCACATCCTTCACTCGAAAAGGGTGAGTCTCGGCCGATGGTTTATGTTTCACCAATACTTGCGAAATCTCCTTCCCCTCGGGGGAGTCAGCTGACAAAAACTGAAAAGCAGCTTTAGATTTTGAAGCAGCAATAGTTGTAAAAATAACCGAAAATTGAAACTCCTGATCAGACCGCTGAGCATCTGTCATATGATCAAACAGCTCTCGGTTGATTGCTTGGACCTCGTTTGATAGCCCTGCGCGAACCATATTTGTTGCTTGGTCGAGAGATAGGCCGGAAAATTGTAGAGAGAAACTCAAATCTTCAGCTAGCGAAACAGATTTTCCGAATTGTTCAGTGATGAATTTTTCGTAATTCAGGCAGCACGACTGGAATAGCGAAATCCATTTTGGATCTTCTGCTGATAGAAGGCGGTGCTCAACTAAATCTCTTAGACGTATAACAGACTTAAGGTTGTTGGATACACCGTCGGAAAGTGGGCATTCTGGCAGCCCCAAGAAATCAGAAAGGGAGATCGCCTTTCCGTCTCTTCGTTCTGTTGGAAGGCCTTTCCGATGGGCGTACTCAAGGACGGCATAAGTCCAAGCGATTACCGACAGGACAGTAAACGCTTGGGTTCGAAATAGGATTGAAGGGTTGTTAAATACGCCAACGGCGAGTTTCATCGCCTCTCGGGACCTGACAAGTCGTTCATCTTGAAACGGGTTTAGGCCGGTGCTTGGGTCATGCATTCGCTTAAAAAGCAAAAAATCTTCAAGCTCTTCGTCTGTTGCCGATAATTGCTGTAGGTCAGCTTTGACTGACGTCACTCGTGCAAAATTTACACTAGTTTTCCGTCCAAAAAGTATTCGCGCGTGGACGTCTTGGCTATTTAAGCCGTCGTTCAGTAGGCGTTTTGCAATTCTTTTCTCAAATTTGTTAAGTGAACCAGTCGATCCTTGTTGAAATTTCATAATCTTCTCAATGGCTGTTAATTGCTGAGAACTCGCCCCGCGACAGCATCAAGCTTGGCAAGGAGGGCGGGGTCGCGGGTGTCGGGCGTGGTCATGATCGCGTGATCGAGGGCGCGGTCGCAGCCACAGGGGCAGGGTGATGGCCGCGCGGTGAGGCCCGACGGCAGGCGGGCGACGAGGTCGCGGGCGGTTGCGACATTGGCGGTGAGGGTGGCGATCACCTCGCTGACATCGACCGCGCCGTGATCGGGATGCCAGCAGTCATAATCAGTGACCATAGCGATGGTGGTGTAGCACAGCTCGGCCTCGCGGGCGAGGCGGGCCTCGGGCATGTTGGTCATGCCGATGATGTCCGCGCCCCAGACCTCGCGATAAAGGCGGCTTTCGGCGCGGGTGGAAAACTGCGGGCCTTCCATCGCCAGATAGGTGCCATTGCGGTGGACGGCCGCGCCGAGATCGCGGGCGGTGGCCTCGCACAGATCACCCAGCCGCGCACAAGTGGGATGGGCGAGGCTCACATGCGCGACGCAGCCGGTACCAAAGAAGCTGGGTGGGCGCTGAAAGGTGCGGTCGATGAACTGGTCAGGCAGCACGATATGACCCGGTGCCATGTCCTCGCGGAACGAGCCACAGGCGGAGACGGAAACCAGATCGGTCACGCCGAGCCGCTTCATCGCGTCGATATTGGCGCGGTAGGGGATGGCATCGGGGCTGAGCCGGTGGCCGCGCCCGTGGCGGGGGAGGAACACGACCTCCACGCCCGCGACTTCGCCACACAGAAGCGCATCGGAAGGTGTGCCCCACGGGCTGTCAACGATGCGCCATTCGGCCCCTGAAAGGGCGTCGAGCGCGTAGAGCCCCGAACCGCCGATGATGCCAAGCTTTGCTTTCATGGATGCCCCTCTCAAGCCCTGCATCGCAGAGAAGCAGAGCCGCGCTCGCGTGGCAAGGTGGTGGGCAGTTTTTAAGGGGGAGGGGGTGACATCACGCCCGTGGCGGGGTAGGGGGCAGGGAAATTCCCATAGAACGGACCTTGATCCATGACGAAGCCGTCACTGTTGGCTCTTGCCGACCGAATGTCATTTGCCCCCGAACCGGATGATTTCACGGCCTCGCGGCTGCGGATCGAACTGCTTTCGGGCCTGACCGTCGCGCTTGCGCTGGTGCCGGAGGCGGTGGCCTTTGCCTTTGTCGCGGGTGTGCATCCGCTGGTAGGGCTGTATGCAGCTTTCATCGTGGGGCTGATCACCGCGCTGATCGGTGGGCGACCGGGGATGATCTCGGGCGCGACGGGCGCTTTGGCGGTCGTCATGGTGAGCCTCGTGGCGCAGCATGGGGTTGAGTACCTCTTTGCGACCGTTGTGCTGATGGGGATTATCCAGATCATCGTTGGTGCGATGCATTGGGGCAAGTTTATCCGGCTGGTGCCGCATCCGGTGATGCTGGGCTTTGTGAACGGGCTGGCGATTGTGATTTTCCTTGCACAGTTGACGCAATTCCAAGTGCCCGGCACGGCGGAAGCCTCAGGCCACGGGATGTCTGGCGGGGAGTGGCTGTCTGGCATGCCGCTTTACATGATGCTGGCGCTGGTGGTGCTGACGATGGTGATCATCTGGGGCATGCCGAAGATAACGACGATCATTCCTGCGCCGCTGGCGGGGATCGGCATTGTGGCGGCCGTGGTGATCGGCTTCGGGCTGGATGTGCCGCGCGTGGGCGATATGGCTTCGATCGAGGGCGGGCTGCCGGCGTTCCATGTGCCGATGGTGCCGCTGAATTTTGAAACCTTCGAGATCATCCTACCCTATGCGCTAATCCTTGCAGCCATCGGCCTGATCGAAAGCCTGCTGACGCTGAACCTTGTGGGCGATCTGACGGGACGGCGTGGCGGCGCCAGTCAGGAATGCATGGCGCAAGGCGTTGCCAACACTGTAACGGGCTTTTTCGGCGGGATGGGCGGCTGCGCGATGATCGGCCAGTCGATGATTAACGTCAAATCCGGTGGCCGGACCCGCGTGGCCGGTATTGCCGCGGCGTTGTTCTTGCTGATCTTCATCCTGTTTGCCGCGCCGCTGATCGAACAGATCCCGCTCGCGGCGCTGGTGGGCGTGATGTTCATGGTGGTGATCGGGACGTTTGCGTGGAACTCGCTGAAGATCCTCGCCAAAGTGCCGCTGACGGATGCATTTGTGACGGTGCTGGTGACCGTTGTGACCGTGGCGACCGATCTGGCGACGGCGGTTATCGTCGGGGTCATCGTTTCGGCGCTGGCCTATGCGTGGAATAATGCCAAGCGCATTCATGCGATCACGCGGCCTTCTAACACCGAAGAAGGCGCGAAAGTCTACGAAATCCAAGGGCCGCTGTTCTTTGGCTCGACGGACGGGTTTGCCGAGATTTTCGATATCGAAAACGACCCCGACACTGTGATCGTCGATTTTGCGGCGAGCCGCGTGGTGGATCAATCCGCGTTACAGGCCGTTGAGGCGCTGGCCACGAAATACGAGGAAGCGGGTAAGCGGATCATGCTGCGCCACCTGAGCCGTGATTGTCACCGCCTGCTGACCAAAGCGGGGCATTTGATGGTCGATAGCGACGACGACCCCGATTACGAGATCGCGGCGGATTATGGCGTGCGGACGGGCATTATCGGCGGCCACTAGGCCGCCAGAACCTGCCCTACGCGGTTAATCGTTGGGGCGCTTGAGGCTGATCACTTCAGATACGCGGGCATAATCGCGATAGCCGAGGCGTGCCAGTGGCTCATACCGGGTGACGTCGAAGCGCCCGTCAACGATGCAGTCATCGGCCAGATAGGTGCCGGTGACTTCGCCCAGAACCATGAAGCTGTTTTTGCCCTTCAGTTGGGTGATCGACAGGAGCTTGCATTCCAGCGCGGCGGGAGCGGCGGCGACGCGGGCGCAGGAGATCGTCTTGCAGGGCGCTTTTTCAATGCCTGCATCTAAAAACTCATCCACATCGCGGCCCCATGCGCCGGAGCTGCGGTTCATCGCGTCCCGCAGCGCATAGGAAACGATATTGACGCAAAACGCGCCCGTATCGCGGATATTGGCGACGGTGTCTTTGGTGTCTCCACGGTCCTCTTTTGCGGATGTGGAGGAAAACACCACCTGTGGCGGGGCATCGGAAACGGCGTTGAAAAACGAATAAGGAGCGAGATTATCGCGGCCAGCGGCATCGCGGGTGGAAATCCACGCTATGGGGCGCGGGCTTACGATGGCCTTGAACGGATTGTGCGGGAGCGGGTGTCCGTCCTCGGTCGTGTAAAACATATCGCTTCCTTTCATGGCTGGGCTTGGAACAGGAGGTAGCGTCGTGTTAGTCGGAGGTAAAGTGCAGCGACGAACAGGGGCGGCGCGGAGATGCTCAATCTCGCCGAAGAGCAGGCAGAGGACTGGTGGGAGGTGGAGGCGCTTTATGACCTGTGCTTCGCACCGGGGCGTATGGCGCTTTCATCCTATCGTTTGCGCGAGGGCGTCGCGCCAATTCCGCAGCTATGCGTCACTGCGCGGGATGCCGATGGTATCTTGGCAGGGGCAGTGCGGAACTGGCCGGTCTGTGTTGGTGGGCAGCATGTAACGGTCCTGCTGGGGCCGATTGCCGTGCATCCGACGCGGCAGGGCGAGGGCGTCGGCGGGCTGTTGATGCAGCGCTGCCTGAACCGCGCGACCGAGCTGGGCTGGCAGCGGGTGATGTTGGTCGGTGATGCGCCCTATTACGCGCGGTTTGGCTTCCGCAAGCTGCAAGGCGTCGAGATGCCGCCACCGACGAACCCTGATCGGGTGCTGGGGCAAGCGCTCGTGGATGGGGCGTGGAACGGCATCAGCGGCATGGTCAGCCGCTATGACGGGGATTGTATTCCGACCTGATTTCCCCATGTAATGAGCCATGGGCGCACCGGAAACAGACGAAAACTCACCTTTGGAAAGCGCGGTCGCGGCGACGGCGGTTGTACCGGTCGTACCCCTGCCCGATGCCGCACACGCCGAGGTGACCGCGCTGGCCCAGCGACAGGCGGCTGCCGGCGGGATGTTGATGAAAGCGGTGATGCTGGTGGGTGGGCAGGTCGAGGACGGCCTGAAAATGCTCCCAGCAGAGCAGCGCGACCGCCTTGAAAGCGCGGCGCGCAAGGCGCTATTGCGCAGTTATGAATATGCCGCGCGAAGCCGCGAGGGTGCGATGGCGGACCTTGCAAGAGGCGACCGCGCGCACCGGATCATGGGCACGGTTAGCTGCGCGGTTGGCGGCCTAGGTGGCTTGCCGACGGCGTTGTTGGAATTGCCGGTGACAACCACTGTCATTTTTCGAGCGGTGCAGGATATCGCCGAAACCCACGGCGAAGACCCGACCAGCGAGGAAACGCGGATTGAATGCTTGCGGGTGTTCGGCGCAGGCGGACCGGGTGGCATGGATGATGGTGTCGATACAAGTTTCATCGGGGCGCGGCTTTCGATTACCGGCGCGGCGGTGCAGGGCGTGATTTCGCGCGTGGCACCGAAGTTTGCCGCCGTTCTTTCGCAAAAGCTGGCCAGCCAAGCTGTGCCGCTTTTGGGCGCGGCGGCGGGGGCGGGCACGAATTATGCCTTTATCCGCTACTACACAGAGGTGGCGCAGGTGCATTTTGGGCTGCGGCGGCTGGCGCGGGACCATGATGAACAGGCGGTTCTGGACGCCTTTCACGCTGCATTGATGACGCGAAGCTTGCCCTAAGTCAGCTTTGCTTCGAGAGCCATTCCATCACGG
Source organism: Pelagovum sp. HNIBRBA483 (assembly GCF_040931995.1). Taxonomy (NCBI): domain Bacteria; kingdom Pseudomonadati; phylum Pseudomonadota; class Alphaproteobacteria; order Rhodobacterales; family Paracoccaceae; genus Pelagovum; species Pelagovum sp. HNIBRBA483. The sequence continues at coordinate 2,223,347 of NZ_CP162412.1, read as the reverse complement.
CGGGGCGCACGGATTGCGCGCCCTCGGAACGGGCGCTGTCGATCACCTGTTTCACTTCGTGCAGGTTCGAGCGGCGCAGCAGGTGCTTGACCGGCCCAACGGAGGGCGGGCGCATTGACAGCATCGAGATGCCGATAGCCGCGAAACACAGTGCCTCGACGGGGCGTCCGGCATCCTCGCCACAGAAGGAAAGGGGCGTGTTGGAGGCTGCGCAGCGCTCGGCGATCATTTCCAGAAAGTTCAGGAAGCTGACATTGAGCGTATCGTAGCGGCGGCGCACGCGCTCGTTTTCGCGGTCGGCGGCAAAGAAGAACTGCTTGAGGTCATTGCCGCCGATGGATAGGAAATCGACGCGATTGAAGAAATCATCCGGCGCGAAGGCGAGCGACGGTGTTTCCAGCATCGCGCCAACTTCGAGCTTTTCGGGGATCGGATGGCCGAGGATGCGCTCGCGTTCGAGGGCTTTGTCCACTTCGGCGCGGGCGGCATCATATTCTTGGAGTTGCGCAATGAAGGGGAACATGAGCGTCAGCGGGCGGCCATTGGCGGCTCGGATCAACGCCTGAATCTGCATCCGCAAAACGCCCGGTTTGTCGAGCCCCACGCGAATGGCACGCCAGCCCATCGCAGGGTTCGGCTCGTCGTTCGGCTTCATGTAGGGGAGCACTTTATCCGAGCCGATATCGAGCGTGCGGAAGGCAACGCGACGGCCGCCAGCCGCCTTCATCACATGCGAATAGAGCGCGGACAGTTCTGCCCGCTTGGGCATCTGGTTGCGGATGAGGAATTGCAATTCGGTGCGGAAAAGGCCCACGCCTTCGGCGCCGGAGCCTTCGAGCGAGGGGAGATCGGCCATCAAACCGGCATTCATGTGCAGCGCGACGGTGGTGCCATCCAACGTGGTGGCGGGCAGGTCGCGGATTGAGGCATAGCGCTGTTGGGCGCGGGCCTGCATCGCCATCTTGTCGCGGAAGGCCGTTTTGACGGTTTCGTCAGGGCGCAAATGGGCGATGCCTTGATCACCGTCGATCAGGATCGGATCGCCGTTTAGCGCTTCGGTGGTGATGCCTTTGACATTGATGATCAGCGGGATCGCCCATGCACGCGCAACGATCGCCGCGTGGCTGCCGACGGAGCCTTCCTCCAGCACGATGCCGCGCAGTTTCTTGCCGTAATCAAGCAGTTCACCCGGGCCAATATTGCGGGCGATCAGCACCGGATTATCGGGCATTTCGGCACCAGTATAGGAGCCTTGGCCGGTCAGGATGCGCAGCAACCTGTTGGAGAGATCATCAAGATCGTGCAGGCGGTCACGCAGGTAGGAGTCCGTCGCTTGGCTCATCCGCGTGCGGGCGAGGGACTGCTCCTTTTCCACGGCAGCTTCGGCCGAAAGGCCGTTTTCGACGTCTTCGAGCATGCGCTTCATCCAGCCCTTGGAATTGGCGAACATGCGATAGGCTTCGAGGATTTGCGTCTGCTCCGAATTTCCGCCCGTGGCGTCGGCGAGCATGTCATCGACGCTGACGCGCAGGGTTTCGACGGCTTCTGTCAGGCGCTTGGCCTCGGATTCTGGGTCGTCGGAGATCGGGTTGGTCACAACCACGCGCGGCTCATGCAAATAGACACGGCCTTCGGCGGCGCCTTCCTGACCGACAGTGCCACGGAACATGACAGCTTGCTGGTGACGTGCAGAAAGCGCCGCGCCTTCGCCAACAAAGGCACCAAGCTCGGTCATTTCGGCCAGCACCATAGCGACGACTTCGAGGGCGTACACTTCGTCAGGCGTGAACTCGCGGGCAGCTTTGGACTGGACGACCAGAACGCCGAGCACGTCGCCGAGGCGCTGGATCGGGACACCGCAGAAGGAGGAGAACCGTTCTTCGCCGGTTTCCGGCATGTAACGGAAGCCCTTGGCGGCGGGCGCGTTGGCGGTGTTGATGATGCGCTTTCTACGGGCGACGCTGCCGACAAGGCCTTCACCGAGCCGCATGCGGGTTTGGTGCACCGCGTCGGGAGCAAGGCCCTCGGTGGCGCAAAGCTCAAGCGTGTCCTCGTCGCGGAAGAGGTAGATGGAGCAAACCTCGGTCTGCATGGACGAGGCGATGATGTTCACCACATGGTCAAGGCGGGCCTGACCGGCGCTATCCTCTGCCAGTGCGTCCCTCAGACGCCCCAGCAGCTTGCGGCTTTCGCTCTCGGTCCGTGTCTCGGGCATCACGCTCCCCGTGCAGCCCTACGCAGCAAAGCGCTAGGCCACTTTTTCCAGTTCGAAGGCATCATGGAGTGCTTGGACTGCAAGTTCCATGTATTTTCTATCGATCAGGACGGAAACTTTGATTTCGGAGGTCGAAATGACCTTGATGTTCACGCCTTCAGCAGCGAGCGCTTCGAACATCTTGGCCGCGACGCCGGTATGGCTGCGCATGCCGATGCCGACGACCGAGACTTTGCAGACGCCATCATCTGTCACAAGTTCAGAGAAGTTGATATCGCCGCGGGCATGCGCCTCTTCCAGCGCTTTCTTGGCGCGGATAACCTGATCTACGGGGCAGGAGAAAGTCATGTCGGTGCGGCCATCTTCGGAGATGTTCTGCACGATCATATCGACGTTTACGCCAGCTTCGGCCAGCGGAACGAAGATCTTGCCCGCGATGCCGGGGCGGTCGGCCACCGAGATCAGCGTCATTTTGGCTTCGTCGCGGCTATAGGCGACGCCGGAGACAACGTTGTTTTCCATGATTTCCTCCTCGTCACATACGAGCGTTCCTGCTTCGTCGGACTGTTCTTCAAAACTGGAGAGCACCCGCAGGCGCACTTTGTACCGCATGGCAAGCTCGACGGAGCGGGTTTGCAGAACCTTGGCGCCAAGGGAGGCTAGTTCCAGCATTTCTTCAAAGGCGATCTTGTCGAGTTTGCGGGCCTTGTCGCAGATGCGGGGGTCGGTGGTGTAGACGCCGTCCACATCGGTGTAGATATCGCAACGCTCCGCGCCGAAGGCTGCGGCGAAGGCCACGGCGGTGGTATCGGAGCCGCCACGGCCCAGCGTGGTGATCCGGCCCTCGGGCGAGAGGCCCTGGAAGCCCGCAACCACGGCGACTTTCATGCCCTCGCCAAACTTGCGGGTGATGTTTTCGGACGGGATGTCTTCGATCCGTGCAGAGGAATGGGCCGAGGTGGTGAGCACCGGCACCTGCCAGCCCTGCCAACTGCGTGCGGGGATGTCCATTTCCTGAAGGCGCAGCGCCATCAGGCCAGCGGTGACATTTTCACCCGACGCCACAACGGCATCATATTCACGCGCATCGTAGAGCGGGGATGTCTCATTGACCCAGCCGACAAGCTCGTTGGTTTTGCCCGACATCGCCGACACGATCACGATCACATCATAGCCTTTCGCCACCTCGACGGCGACGCGCTTGGCGGCGCGGTGGATGCGGTCGATATTGGCGACCGACGTTCCACCGAATTTCATTACGAGTGTTGGCACGGGCATGCCCCCCGACGGCTGGATATTAAAGTTGGCCGCTGTTTACTGTCAGGGGGCGGACAGAGCAATGCGTCAAATGACGTTGCGTTACGAAAACGGGCGGCCAACTGGCCGCCCGACGAGGTTTTCGATCTGCGCCGCGCCTAGTTGCTGGCGGCTTTCTGGGTGGGCCGGAAGCGGGTCGAATCGGCCACTTGGAAACGGCCGGAGCTGACCTTGTTGATCCGGCCCTCACGCAGAAGGGTGCCGAAGAAGCGCAGGCCGTCTTCGCGGCTGAAGTTTTCGTCATGCACTTCGCGCACTTTTTGGATCAGTTCGGGGCGGGAGAAATCCTCCGCGCCCTCAACGAAAGCGGTGTAGGCGGCGGCGGCTTCGAGAAGGTCACCAAGCCCGTGCGCGCCCATGCTTTCGACGAAATCGGAGAAGCTATCATAACCGCTGATCACAGGCGTTGCCGCCGCGCGCGGCGTGGCGACTGGGCGCGCAGGGCGCGGCGCCTGGGTGGCAGCCGGTTGCGCGGTGTCGTCGACGCGCTGCTCCGCCACAAGACGCAACGGCGCGGGGCGCGGACGCTCGGGGCGCGGGGTGTCTGTCTTGGAGCGGCTGCCACGGATCGCCTTTAACAGGCCAGAGGCGGAGCGCGGCTTGACCGCTTTCTTGAGGTCGTCGCGGAAAGGCTCCTTGGCCGCTTCGGCATCTTCAGGCTTGTCGCCTAGCTGTCGCGCGGCCTCGGTGGCGGCGACTGCGGCGCGCAGCTGCGCGATGGCAGCGCGGCGGCGCTCACCTTCCGGCTCGGAGAGGTGATCGTCGGTGCGGGACATGATGCGGTCGACATCGCCATCGCCATTGGGCTGGCCTTCGAGGATGTCGCGGCCGCGGCGGTCGTCGACGGCGGCAGCGGGTGTGTCCTCTTCGACTTCGTCGTCGTCATCGCTGATTGCTGTTTCCACTTCCTCTGCGGGCGTTGTAGCCAGTTCAGCCAGCTCGTGCGCCAGCTCTTCTTCTTCCTCGGGAGAAAGCAGTGCTGCTTCGGGTTTGTCGGAGGTGTCTTCGTAATCTTCGAGGCCGTCTAGGCTGGCGAGATTGACGCCAAAATTGGCGGCAGGTTCTTCTGCGTCTTCGGTCGCGGCTTCGTCGAACCAGTTTTCGACGATCTCCCCCTCGACTGCGATTTCGACGGTGACCTCTTCTTCCTCGTCGCTGTCTTCCGCGACGGTTTCAGCTTCGGAGCTTTCGGCTTCGACTGGGTCATCGGACGGGGTGGCATCGGACGGGGTTTCGGAAAGCCGCTCGGTCACATCTTGGGTGAAAGCGTCGAAACTCATGCTGACATGGGCCGGAGCAGGGGCTTCCTCGGCGGTGTCCTCCGCAGTGTCCTCCGCTGTGGCGTCGCTTGCGGTTTCCGGTTCCTCTGCGGTGGCTGCGGTGGCGATGTCATCTTCTGGTGCATCGTCTGTCACGGCGCCTGTCATAGGGCCTGTCACGGGGCTTGCCGCAGGCGCAGGAGTGCTGGCGAGGGCGGCGATCAGGGCGGTATCATCTTCGCCGCTATCGTCGGCGGCTTCTTCCTCGATTTGGGCGGCTTCTGCCTCTGCGGGGGCGGAAGGTGTCTCATCCGCTACGGGCGGTTCAGTGGCCTCTTCGGTCGTTACTGCGGGTGCGGGCGTTACCTCGGGCCGTATGGTTGCCGGTGTCTCTTCTGCGGCGTCGACCTCGTTCGCTGCCTCGGCGGCCTGTGCGGCAGCGGCGGCGCGGATGCGCTTGAGGCGTTCGATCAGGCTATCGCCAGAGGCGGGTTCGGCAGCGGTTTGCGGCTGGGAAAAGAAGGTGGCGGCGCTGTCGTCCTCGCTGTCGTCCAGCAGGGAAGGAGCGGCGGCTGCGGGCGCAGGGGAAGCTGCCGGAGCGGGAGCCGGGGCGCGTGCCTCGGTCGGTGCTGCCTGCGCAGCGGGTGTTTCTGTGGCCGGCGCTGCCTCGTCCACGGCAGCGGGGCGCAGGACGATTCCGGTGCGCTCCATGCGGGCTTCGACGCGGCGGGACATCTCACGCTCGGCGATACGGGCAAGCATATCGGCATCTGGCGTGGGTGGCTCAGCACCGAAGTATCTGTCATCTGCGGCGAGATCACGAAAATACTCGGCGATTGCTTTCATCGTGTCGAACGAATCGTCGAATCCCTCTAGCGTGCACGAGAATGTGCCATAGGAAACCGTTAGAATTTTGCTCGTACTAACCATTAATCGCTCACTTTCTCCCAGTGCGGGGTCCGTCCTTTTTACCAGCAATTGGTTCGTAATCGGGAACGGAAAGAGGTTTATAACGGTATTATTTCATGGCTGTTTTGGGGCATGTTTCCAAATTGTGGCCAATCGAGGTGCGGCGTTGTGATTGTTTGTTCAAATGAGCCAATAGTTCTGGTCGGGGGCGGCCCTGTTAACGTTGTTGAGTTTAACATTGCTCAGGCGATTTCGCCAAGGATGGTTGCGGCGGATGGTGGTGCCGCGCTTTTGCATGCGCGGGGACTCATGCCAGAGGCGGTGATAGGCGATCTCGACAGCGCATCAGAAGAGGTGCTGCGGGACTTTGCGGCGCGTGTTCACCCGATTGCCGAGCAGGAAACCACCGATTTCGAAAAGGTGCTCACCCGCGTCGAAGCGCCCCTGATGGTAGGGGTCGGCTTTTTGGGGGGGCGGCTCGATCACACGATGGCCGTGCTGAACGTCCTTGTCCGTTTCGCGGCGCGGCCGGTGTTCCTGCTCTCGGAGGAGGATGTGGTTTTCGCGTTGGAGGCGGGCGCGCACCTGCTTCAGCTGGATCACGGGTCACGGATTTCGTTGTTTCCGTTGGGGGAGGCCGGGGTGAGTGCGACAGGGCTTGCGTGGCCCTTGGAAAAGATTGCGATGAGTCCTGATGCGATGATCAGTGTGTCGAACAAGGTTGTCGGGTCTGGCGAGGTGCGGATCGAGACGGATGCGCCGCTGCTGATCACTCTGCCGCTGGCGGCGCATGGGGCGGTAATGGCGCCTGTTGCTGAAGGCGGCGCTCGCGCAGGATGATGTAGAGCCCTGCCGAGATCGTGACCAAGATGCCAACTGCGGCAAGCCCATCGGGGAGATCACTGAAGATCAGCCAGCCGAGGAGCGTGCCGAACGGAATTTCGAGATATTGCATCGGGGCGAGTGTGGCTGACGGGGCCAGCCTGAGGCTCCATGTCATCATCAGGTGCGCGGCGGTGCCGGTGATGCCCATTGCCGTGAGGAGAACAAGCGTGGAGGCGGGGGCTTGCGTGAGAGTTGCGCCGCCGAATGCCGGCCAGAGGAAGAAAGCGGGCACCAGCACGAGGCTTGCTTGAAACCCGTTCAGGCATTGCAGTGTAACCGGATCAATCTGCTTTGCGATCAGGCGGGTGACCAGCATGAAGACAGCGAAAACCACCGCAACGACAAGCGGCAGGAGGGCTGGTGCGCCCACCTCGGCGAAGTTGGGCTGGATCACGAGGAGCGTGCCGCCGAAGCCCACGGCGCAGGCGGCGAGGCGATGCGGGCCGACCTCCTCGCCCAGAAAGAGCCAGCCCAGCAGGAGCATCAGGAAGGGCATGACGAAGGTAATGGCGAGGGCATCGGCCAACGGCAGGTAGCGCAGGGCGGCAAACATCGCACCGATACCCAGCATATGCAGAACGGTGCGCAGCGCGGTGATTGCCAACAGGCGCGGTGTCAGCTGCGGGCGGCTGCCGGAGGCGAGAACCACGGGCAGCAACAGCAGCGCCTGAAAGCCGAAGCGCGCCAGCAGAAGGACACCCAGCGCGACGCTGCCGCCCAGCAGTTTTGCCACGCTGTCCCCGAGGGGCGCGAGCACGCAAAAACCGAGCATGAACAAGATCCCCAGGAAGGGGCGGTCATCTGTCATGAAGGGAGGCTAGCCTTGCGGCGGGCGGCTGGCAACGGTCGGGAGGATGACCGAGCCGCGCTTGGCAGTGATCCGTTCGCGGTGGACGATGTAGAGGCCCGATGCAACGATGATGCCGATACCTGTCCAAGTCAGCGCATCTGGGAAATCACCAAAGACGAGATAGCCCAGCACGGCGGCGGAGACGATTTCAAGATAGTGCAGCGGCGCAAGGGTGGCCGAAGGCGCAAAACGCAGGGCGATGGTCATCATCATATGTGAAACGGATGCCGCTGCGCCAACGCCGAAAAGCCAGAGCCAGAATATGCCTTCGGGCTTGACCGGCGCGATGGGGGCAAGATCGGCAATCGCACCGATCCCCAGAACCGGAATGCAGATCAGCGAGGCAAGAAGCGCGGTATGATACTGCATCGCAACGGGATGGGCGCGGCGCGACAGGCTACGGGTTGCCAGCATGTAGGCGGCAAAGAACAGCGCCGTTCCCAAGGGGTAGAAGGCCACAGCGCCGAAGGCTGCAAAGCTCGGCTGAATAACCAGCATGGAGCCGCCGAAGCCGACGATGCTGGCACCGATTCGGCGGGGGCCGACCTCGTCACCAAACAGTGCGCGACCGAGGATCAGCAGAAGGAACGGCTCGACAAAGGCGATAGCGAGCGCGTCGGCGATCGGCATGACTTCGATCGCGGCGACGAAGCAATAGGTGGACAAAATCAGAAAGATCGCGCGCAGGGTCATCATCCCAAGCGTGCCTTGCGGCAGGCGCAGGCCGAGGCCCATGACGAGGCAAACCGGCGCCATGAGCGCGGACTGCACGATGAAACGGGCGGTCGTCACTTCGCCAACAGGGAGCGCTGCCGTCGCGAGTTTGGAGGCGACGTCAATCAGCGGGGCGGTGGCGCAGAAACCGATCATCAGCGCCACGCCAAGGAGAATGCGATCTGTGTTCATGGTTGCTCTTCCCCCGTCAGGCGCAGGCGGTCTTGTCTGTTTGCGACGGATGGCGGCTTTAGCAGTTCGGAACGTTAACGGCGAGGCCGCCGAGCGCGGTTTCCTTGTATTTCTCGCTCATGTCGTTGCCGGTCTGGCGCATGGTTTCAATCGCGGCGTCGAGCGGGACGAGGTGTTGACCATCCCCGCGCAATGAAAGCGACGCGGCAGAAACGGCCTTGATCGCGCCAAGGCCGTTACGCTCGATACAAGGCACCTGAACAAGGCCGCGGATCGGGTCGCAGGTCATGCCGAGGTGATGCTCCAGTGCAATTTCGGCAGCGTTTTCAACCTGCTCTGGTGTGCCGCCCATGACGGCAGCCAGTCCTGCGGCGGCCATAGCGGAGGCGGAGCCGACCTCGGCCTGACAGCCGCATTCAGCGCCCGAGATTGAGGCATTGAACTTGATCAACCCGCCAATCGCCGCCGCTGTGAGGAGAAAATCAGGCACTCGTGACGTGGTTGCGCCGGGGACGTGATCCAGCCAGTAGCGGATGGTAGCGGGAATGACGCCTGCCGCCCCGTTGGTGGGGGCGGTGACGACCTGACCTCCGGCGGCATTCTCTTCGTTCACCGCCATCGCATAGGTCGACATCCAGTCGTTGATCGTGTGTGGCGCGGTGAGATTGCGGCCGCGTTCGGCTTGCAATGCGTCATGGATACCCTTGGCGCGGCGGCGCACATTGAGCCCACCGGGCAAGATGCCATCGGTGGCAAGGCCGCGTTCGATACAATCGTTCATCACTTCCCAAATGCGGGCGATACCGCGATCGAGATCGGCGCCTGGCATCCGGCTCAGCTCGTTTGCACGCTTCATCTCGGCGATGGATTTACCCGAACGCAGGGCCATTTCGAGCATTTCGGCGGCGGATTTGAAAGGGTAGGGCACGGGCGGGCCGTCATCCTGATCTTTGCCCGCTTCCAACTCTTCGGCGGTGAGGACGAAGCCGCCACCGATGGAATAGTAGGTCACTTCGGTGATCACGTCGCCTTGGGCGTCGGTGCCGCGAATGACGAGGCCGTTCGCGTGGCCGGGTAGGTTTGGGCCGTAATCGAAGATCAGATCATCCTTCGGCTGGAATGCGAGTTGCGGCAAGTCCTCGGGGTGGAGGGTGCCTTCGTCGCGGATACGCTCCAATTCGGCTTCGGCTTTTGCGGCGTCGTAGTCATCGGCGCGGAAACCGGCGAGGCCAAGGATCACCGCGCGGTCAGTGGCGTGGCCGACGCCAGTGAAGGCGAGGCTGCCGTGCAGAGTGGCGCGCACACCCGCAACCTGAAACGGCTGGGCGCGCAGGTGATCGAGGAACCGAGCGCCTGCGACCATCGGGCCGATGGTGTGCGACGAGGACGGGCCGACGCCGACTTTGAACATATCAAAGACCGAAAGAAACATTCAGGTGGCACTCCCTAAGGGTGGGTTGGGGTATGAGGGGGTTGAAAATGGCGTGGCGCCGAGACCTTCGGATGCGGCGACTGTCACAACAAAGTTGTGCTTTTCGAAGGCTTGGGCGAAACGGAAAAGGCGGGGATAGCCCGCGAGATTGTATCCATCGCCATCTGGGTAGAGCGCTGGCCAGCGCAGGAGCGGGGCGAGCATTGCGGTCAGTGCCGAGGGCGCGGCGGTGTCGATCCATGCTCCACCCGAATGCTCGATCACGGTCAGCTGGCGATTCACCGCCTCGCGCAGGCCGTGCTGGACTTCCCGCTTGGCGGCTTCGGTGGTCACCAGATCATCGGGGTGAAACAGCAGGCGCTCGGTTGCCTGAAGGGTGTTGGACATCCAGAAGAGCCATTTCAGCGCCTCGCCTCGCTCCGCGCTACGGGGCGGGGGCATCAGCCCCGGATAGATATCAGAGAGCCATAGGAGAATCGCCGCCGTCTCAAACAGCGGGCCATGCGGCGTTTCCAATGCGGGGATCAGCCCGTTGGGGTTGATCCGCAGATAGGACGGGCTTTTCTGAGCGCGGCTGGCGCGATCTACCGGAACGAGTTCGTGAGGAATGGCAAAAGCCTCCATCGCCAACCTCACGCAAAGCGAGGCGTTGTCAGGGGCGTAATGAAGGCGCAGCGTTTGTGACATGGCGCGACCATAGCGATGTGTTGCAACGGCCTTTAGTGGAAAACGACCATTCCTAGGAAATTCGCGCAAACGACGCGTAAGCTGGTTAGCGCAGATGGAGCAATCTTCCCCTCGCACCCCTCGGGCATCTGGCCTATAACCGTGCCGAAATATAGAGGGAGCTGCCCAATGCCCGGATCACTGTCACCCATCGATAAGGCCAAGTTCGCGGCCGCCAAGCGCGCGACTCAGTTTGTGGAAAGCGGCATGCGTGTCGGGCTGGGAACCGGCTCGACAGCGGCGTGGCTGGTGCGCTGCTTGGGTGAGATGGTTCGTGACGAAGGATTGCAGATCAAAGGTGTCCCTACCTCCTCCCGCACGGCCAAGATGGCGCGCGAGGTCGGGATCGAGGTGATCAGCCTCGATGAAGCGAAGTGGCTTGACGTGACGATTGACGGCGCGGACGAGTTCGACGCGGACCTGACGCTGATCAAGGGCGGCGGCGGTGCGCATTTGCAGGAGAAGATTGTTGCCACCGCGAGCGATAAAATGGTCGTGATCGCGGACCTGTCGAAAAAGGTCGAAACGCTGGGCGCTTTCCCCTTGCCGATCGAGGTGATCCCGTTCGGATGGCAGACGTCGAAAACGCTGGTGGAAGAATTGCTGATCGGCATGGATGTATTGGGCCGCGAGGTGAATTTGCGCATGGATGGGGACCGCCCCTTTGTCACCGATGAGGGCAACCATATCCTTGACCTCCATCTGCGCCGGATCGGTAACCCGCGACAGCTGAGCCTTGTGCTCAATCAGGTGCCGGGGGTGGTTGAAAACGGGCTGTTCATAGATATCTGCGATGCAGTGGTGATCGGGCATGGCGACGGCAAAGTCGAAGTGTTCGACATTACTGAAGGCACGAATGACGTGACACGCTTTGATATTTTGGATGACGACAACCTGTTTTCGGACCTAACGGACTAAGAATGGCATTTGATTATGATTTGTTTGTCGTCGGGGGTGGCTCCGGTGGCGTAAGAGCGGCGCGGGTCGCAGCGGCAGGCGGCGTTAAAGTCGCGCTGGCGGAAGAAGACCGGATGGGCGGCACCTGCGTGATCCGTGGATGCGTGCCGAAAAAGCTGATGGTTTTCGCATCTGGCTACCGCGAGATGTTCGACGATGCGCAGGCTTATGGTTGGTCGCTTGAGGCGGGCACGTTTGAATGGCCGCGCTTTCGGGCCAAGCTGGAGGCCGAACTCGACCGGCTCGAAGGGATTTACCGCAAGTTGCTGGAAGGATCCGGCGTTACGACTTACGACGCGCGTGCCACGGTCAAAGACGCCAATACGGTGCGGCTCTCCACCGGAGAGGAAATCACAGCCAAGCAAATCTTGATCGCGGTCGGCGGGCGGCCTGTGGTTCCAGAGATGGCGAATGCCGATCTGGGCATCACCTCGAACGACATTTTCCACCTTGAGACGTTGCCGAAGTCCATCCTTATTGTGGGCGGCGGCTATATCGCCTGCGAATTTGCTGGCATTCTCAACGGGTTGGGCGTTGAAGTGACGCAGTTTTATCGTGGTGCTCAAATCCTGCGGGGCTTCGATGACGAGGCGCGCGGCTTGATTGCGGATTCGATGAAGGCAAAAGGTGTCGATCTCCATTGTGGCACCAACATCGTGGCGATGGAGAAAGACGGCGACGGCGTGCGGGTGAAGGCGACGAACGGAATGGAGCGCGTCTTTGATCAGGTGATGTTCGCCACCGGGCGCAAGCCAAATACCGAAGGCTTGGGGCTGGAAGAGGTTGGCGTGGCGCTGGGCCGCAACGGCGAAATTCTTGTCGACGACTATTCCGCCACGGCGGTGCTGTCGATCCATGCCATTGGCGATGTGACAGGGCGGGTGCAGTTGACGCCGGTCGCGATCCGCGAGGGTATGGCCTATGTCGAGACGGTATTTAATGACAACCCGACACCTGTTGACCATAAGCTGATCCCCTCGGCGGTCTTTACCCAGCCGGAACTGGGGAGCGTGGGCCTGACCGAAGAGGAAGCCCGCGATCAGGAACCGATAGAGGTTTTCTGCACGTCGTTCAGGCCGATGAACCATGCCTTTGCCGGACGTAGTGACCGCGTGCTGATGAAACTCATCGTCAGCCGCGAGACGCGGAAGGTGCTGGGCTGTCATATCGTCGCGGATCAGGCGGGTGAAATGATCCAGATGGTTGGTATTGCGGTCAAGATGGGTGCCACGAAAGAGGACTTTGACCGCACCGTCGCGGTGCATCCGACGATGGCAGAAGAACTTGTTACGATGAAAGCGCCCGTGCGAACGGCTTGAATTTTGTGTAGGGACGCACAAGTCTGAGAACATGCAACCGGCGAAGCCGGAGATCAAAAAGGAAGAACGACAGGATATGGCTGGTAATAACGGTGGCCCTTGGGGCGGCGGCGGAAACAGAGGCGGGGGCGGCGATGACCGCGAGCGTCCGCCAAATGGTGGCGGGCGCAGGCCCGGTCAAGATGGCGGGCAGATCCCCGAGATCGACGAACTGGTGAACAAGGGGCGCGAGCAATTGCGCGTTCTGATGGGCGGCGGCGGTGGCGGTGGCCAGCGCGGCGGTGGCGGTCAGGGCGGCGGCGGTGGCCCGCGACTGACCCGTGGCACTATCGGGCTTGGTGCTCTGGCAGCAGTGGTGCTGTGGGGGATGGCATCCTTCTACACCGTGAAACCGGAAGAGCAGTCGGTAGAGCTGTTTCTCGGGAGCTATTACAAAACCGGGCAGCCGGGCTTGAACTTTGCACCTTGGCCTTTTGTGACGGCAGACGTGATCAACGTCACTTCCGAACGGACAGAAGATATCGGCGTAGGCGCCAACAGCCGCGATGCGAGCGGCCTGATGCTAACGACCGACGCGAATATCGTGGATATTGATTTCCAAGTTGTGTGGAACATCAACGATCCGGCTAAGCTGCTGTTTAACATTCGTGACCCGCAATTGACGGTTCAAGCAGTATCGGAATCCGTGATGCGCGAGATCATCGCCGCGTCACCGCTGGCGCCGATCCTCAACCGTGACCGTGGCTTGATCGCGGATACAGCGGCGACTGAAATTCAGGCCATTCTGGACGGCTATGACAGCGGTATTTCGATCGTGCGTCTGAACCTCGACAAGGCTGACCCGCCGCGCGAAGTGATCGACAGCTTCCGTGCGGTTCAGGCTGCTGAACAGGAGCGTGATCGGTTGCAACGGCAGGCGGATGCTTATGCGAACCGCGTATTGGCCGAGGCGCGTGGTGAAGCCGCGCAGATCCTTGAACAGGCCGAAGGCTACCGTGCGCAGGTCGTGAATCAGGCATTGGGTGAAGCGAGCCGCTTTAGCGCCGTGCTTGAGGAATATTCCAAGGCCGAAGATGTGACGCGGCGCCGTCTCTATCTGGAAACGATGGAAAAGGTCTTTGGCGATGTGGATAAGATCATTCTCGATCCGTCCCTCGCGGGGGGCGATGGAAATGGCGTGGTGCCGTATCTGCCGCTGAACGAGCTGAACCGTAATTCTGGTGGAGGGAACTAAGAGATGCGTAAGACAACTTTTCTTCTCCCCGTCCTCGTGGTGCTGATCGCCGGGCTTATGTCTTCGATCTACATCGTTGACGAACGCGAAAAGGCGCTGGTGCTCCAGTTCGGCCAGATCAAGGCCGTCAAAGAGGAGCCAGGTTTGGGCTTTAAGATCCCGCTGATTCAGGAGGTCGTGAGATATGACGATCGGATCCTGTCGCTGGACACCGCCACGATCGAGGTGACGCCCTCTGATGACCGTCGTTTGGTGGTCGATGCGTTTGCGCGTTACCGGATCACAGATGTGGTGCAATTCCGTCAGGCTGTCGGTGTCGGTGGTCTGCGGGCGGCTGAGGACCGGCTGAGCTCGATCCTGAACGCGCAAATCCGTGAGGTTTTGGGTGCTGATCAGGTGACTTCGGACTCGATCCTTTCCTCCGAGCGCCGCTCGCTGATGACGCGAATCCGCGATCAGGCACAGGCCAGCGCGGTGTCGTTGGGGCTTGATGTGGTCGACGTGCGTTTGAAGCAGACGAACCTGCCTGAGCAAAACCTCGAAGCCACATTCGCACGGATGCGCGCAGAGCGTGAGCGTGAAGCCGCCGACGAAATCGCGCGTGGTAACGAAGCCGCGCAGCGGGTGCGCGCATTGGCTGATCGTACCGTTGTCGAAACGCTTTCGGAATCCGAACGCGAAGCACAGGTCGCCCGAGGTGAAGCAGATGCCCGCCGTAACGCGATTTTTGCTGAAGCATTTGGTGCCGATCCGGAGTTCTTCGACTTCTACCGGTCGATGCAGGCTTACGAATCTGCGATCCAGGGGGGGAATTCCTCGCTGGTCCTGACGCCGGACAGCAGTTTCTTTGACTACCTGTATTCGGCGGATGGTGCTGCCGCGCAATGATGACCGAAGCGCTGTATGCGTTGGGTCTTGTATTGATTGTCGAGGGGCTGGTCTATGTGCTGGCCCCTCACGTTATTGAAGACCTGCTACGCCTGTTGCGGGATATGCCTGCCGAGGCGCGGAGGCTCACCGGGCTGATCGCGCTTACAATCGGGCTTGCGCTCGTCTGGTATGCGCGCATGGTGGCGGCAGGGTGAACCCGTGCCACGCGCGTTCACATCTCGGTGACGCTGCGGCCGTGGCGATTGCGCCTTTCGTTCCGAGGCCTACATTCGCTTAAGTAAGCTCGGCGTTTACCGGGCACTGTCTAGAACAAGGGAGATTGCCAGTGAAACCGACGGCAATTGCAGTCAGACAAGACCAGCGCCCTGCTGCGCTGGCATTTCTTTCAGCGGTGCTTCTGGGAATGGCCTTGGTGCTGTCCCAGCTAACACCGGCCGCCGCGCAGGACCGCCCTGTCAGCTTTGCTGAACTGGCAGAGCGGGTGAGCCCTGCGGTGGTTAACATCACCACAACCACCATGGTCGCAGACCGCATGGGCCCGCAGGGGATGGTTCCGGAAGGCTCGCCTTTCGAGGATTTCTTCCGCGATTTCGATAATGGCCCCGGCCAGCCGCGCCGCTCCTCGGCGCTCGGCTCCGGCTTTGTGATTTCGGCGGATGGCTATGTGGTGACCAACAACCATGTGATCGAGGATGCCGACGAGATCCTTATCGAGTTCTTCTCGGGCGATGAGATGCCCGCCGAGGTGATTGGCACTGACCCAAACACCGATATTGCGCTCTTGAAGGTGGATGCCGAAAATCTCGATTTCGTCAACTTCGGGGATAGTGATGGCATGGGATCGCGCGTGGGTGATTGGGTGATTGCCATGGGCAACCCGCTGGGGCAGGGCTTTTCTGTATCCGCGGGGATCGTTTCCGCCCGAAACCGTGAGCTGTCGGGCACCTATGACGACTATATCCAGACCGATGCGGCGATTAACCGTGGCAACTCCGGTGGCCCGCTCTTTAACATGGAAGGCGAAGTTATCGGGGTGAACACCGCGATCCTGTCGCCCAACGGTGGTTCGATCGGCATTGGCTTCTCGATGGCGTCGAACGTGGTCAAGAACGTCGTCGACCAGTTGCAGGAATACGGCGAGACACGCCGTGGCTGGCTGGGTGTGCGTATCCAGAATGTTGGGGATGACATGGTCGAGGCGATTGAAGGGCTCGACATGGCCCGCGGTGCCTTGGTGACAGAAGTACCGGACGGGCCTGCCAAGGATGGCGGCTTGCTGGCGGGCGATGTGATCTTGAGTTTTGACGGAATGGACGTGCCTGACACGCGGGAGCTTGTACGGATGGTCGGCAATGCGCCGGTGGGCAAAACGGTTGATGTGATCGTGCTGCGCGCAGGCGATGAGGTCGGGCTTGCGGTGACACTGGGCCGACGCGAAACGATGGAGCCGGTCGCCTTTCCCGATACGGTAGAGCCTGATCCGGCAGAGCCGCAGGAAGTTCTGGGGCTGATGCTGTCAGAGGTGACGCCAGAGCTTGCGGAGCGCTTCCAGCTTGCGCAGGACAGCGGCTTGGTCGTGCTTGATGTCATGCCCGAGAGCGATGCCTCGATCAAAGGGATCATGCCTGGCGACCTGATTACCGAAGCAGGCCAGCAGAAGGTGACGAGCATCGCCGAGTTCGAGGAGCGTGTTCAAGAGGCGCGCGACGGTGGCCGGAAGTCGATCCTGCTGCTGATCCGCCGTCAGGGACAGCCGCAATTCATGGCGCTTCTCGTTAACGAGTAATCCCGCCAAGAATGCAAAAACACCCCGGTCCGCTATCTGCGGGCCGGGTTTTTTATTACAGCTCGCTGCGGGGGATGGCGACGAGGCCAAGGCTCTGCGCCGAGGCCAGCGACAGGGTTGAAGTGTCTGGCCCGCCTGTGCGCCTCTGGTAGGATTGAACGGCAGCGCGGGTCAGCCTGTCATAGTCGCCCGTCACACCGCCCGCATGAAAACCGCGCACGATCAAGGCGCGTTGCAGGCCAGAGACGAATTCCACCGTCAGATCAGTGGGGCAAACTGCATCAAACAGCACCTCACGGCGTTCCTGAACAATCGCTTGGCGGGTGACAGTGCGGAAGGTGGCAGGCTCCAGCACCTCACCCTCTGCCGAAAGTTCGGCAGGCTGCACGACGATTTGTTCGGTCACTGTCTCGATAATCGCGGGGGTGATGCTGCGGGCCTGACAGGTGCCGTCGAGCCCTTGGGCGATGCTTGTCTCGGTCGTCTCTGGTGGCAACAGGGCATCCAGACCCGGGATCGGCGCGGAACAGGCCGCCGTAACTGTCAGCGCCACGAGGCTGGAAAAGCGAAGTTTCAACTGCATCTATGCCCGTCCTTTTTTGTGGGGGCATGCTACCTGACGCGTCGTGAAAATACAGGAAAAAGGCATGGTAGGGTTATGGACACTTCAAGATGTCGCGAACAACCCACATTCTTTCGGGATTTTGACTGGAACCGCTTCTTTGAACGCCCTAGATAAGCGGCAACGCAACGAAAGAGATTTCAAAGGAGTGAAGGCACGATGGCCAAGATCACCTACATCGAGCACGGTGGCACTGAGCATGTTGTCGAGGTCGCCAACGGACTGACCGTGATGGAAGGGGCCCGTGACAATGGCATTCCGGGGATTGAAGCGGATTGTGGCGGTGCTTGTGCCTGCTCGACCTGCCATGTTTATGTTGCCGAGGAGTGGGTCGAAAAGCTGCCCGCACGCGATGACATGGAAGAGGATATGCTGGATTTTGCCTACGAGCCGGATCCGCGCCGCTCGCGCCTGACATGCCAGTTGAAAGTCTCTGATGCGCTGGACGGGCTTGTCGTGCAGATGCCGGAAAAGCAGATTTAATGCGACGGGTTTCGCTGGTGCTGCTCCTTGCTCTTTGGGCAGGGGCGGCGCAGGCGGACCCGTTTTCCATTGCCTCGGCACGCTATGAAGCCCCCACCGAGCGCTATCCGCATGGCGCACTGGGCGATCCGATTGAATGGGGTGCGCTTGTTTTGCAAAGTGAGACAGGCGCGGTGCGGCGGTTGACGCTGCCAGAGAGTGCGGTCTTTGAAGATACGGCGCCACGGCTGTTTGATGTCGATCGGGACGGTATGATGGAGGTCATCGCCGTCGAGAGCGACACGAAACGGGGCGCGCGGCTGGTGATTTATGGTCCCAGCGGTATGATCGCGGCGACGCCCCATATCGGGACGCGTTTCCGGTGGCTGGCGCCGCTGGGTGCGGCTGATCTGGATGGCGACGGTTGGATCGAGATCGCCTATATTGATCGCCCGCATTTGGCTAAGGTGCTGCGGGTGTGGCGCTTTGAAAACGGCGTTTTGCACCCTGTGGCGGAGGCAAGCGGGCTGACCAATCACCAATTCGGGGCCGACATAATCGAAGGGGGGATTCGCACCTGCGGCGGACGCACCGAGATGATCACTGCCGATGCTAATTGGCAGCAGATTGTGGCGACGCGGCTCGTTGACGGGGTGCTGACCCATCGCAGCCTTGGCGCCTATTCACCGGTGTCGCTGGCCGCCGCACTTAGCTGTTAAGCGCGACGAGGCCAAGCAGAACGGCGATTTCAGCAACCTGCTGGGTTGCACCCAGAACATCGCCAGTCTGTCCGTCGATCTTGGCCCGCGCGATGGCGGCAACGCCAAGCGTCGCGAGGGCGACCACGATGGTCAGCAGGATGATCTGAAATCCGGTCGTCAGAAATCCGATGACAAGTGCGGCGATCAAAGCCCCTTGCATAGCGCGTAGCGTTGGCTGGCCAACCGATTGGGAAAGGCCCGTGCCGCGTGCGTTGGGAAGCTGCCGCATCAGCACCACCATCGGTGCACGGCTCAGCGCTGCGGCGGCGATGAGTGTCGTCCAGACGTAGCCTTCCGCAAAGAGCATCGTCAGCGCGGACCAGCGCAGCAGGAAAGAGAGGATCAGCGCCGCGACGCCATAGGCGCCGATATGGCTGTCTTTCATGATCTCGAGGCGGCGGGTTTTTTCCCATCCGCCCCAGAAACCGTCTGCGCAATCGGCCAGCCCGTCTTCATGCATCGCGCCGGTAATCACGACGAGGGTTGCAAGTGCCAGAGCCGCCGCGATCGCGGGGCCGAGGCCCAAGCCGAGTGCGATCGCGGCGGCGAGGGCGGCAATCGCGCCGATGATGCCGCCTGCAACAGGCCATGCCCACGCGGCGGCGCCCCCGCGCGCCTGCGCGCTATCAGGGTCAACGCGCACTGGAAGGCGGCTGATCAGGCCCAATGCGCGGGCGATGTCGGCACGTTCGAAATCTTGCAGGCGGGTGTCGCGGTTGCGCATCGGTGCGCCCTTTCTGTGCTTTCATTCTCGGCGAGGAGCGATAGACAGATGCCAGCTGAAAATCAATGAGGACGAGATGACAGTTCCCTTTTTGACACTTGAAGAGTTTCGCGCGGTTCTGGCAGCCCTGCCCACAGCCGACACTGCGGCGAAAGATGCTGCGGAGGCGCGGAACGGGCAATTGACCAAACCGCCGGGAGCGTTGGGCCGTCTGGAGGATTTGGCGATTTGGTATGCCGCGTGGCGCGGTGACCAGAAGCCCCAACTGGCAGCGCCTCAGGTGCTTGTCTTTGCAGGAAATCATGGCGTTTGTGCGCAAGGTGTGTCGGCCTTTCCGCCGGAGGTCACGGTGCAGATGGTGGCCAATTTCGAGCACGGTGGTGCAGCGATCAACCAGCTGGCCAAGGCCTTTGGCGCGAAGATGGATGTGCATGCGCTGGAGCTTGATAACCCGACGAACGATTTCACCCAAGGCCCCGCGATGAGCGAGGTCGAGGTTGTCGCTGCACTGGCGGCTGGCTGGGAGGCTGTTGACCCGAAGGCTGATCTCGTGGTCACGGGCGAGATGGGCATTGGCAACACCACGTCGGCTGCGGGGATTGCTGCGGCTATACTTGGTGGCGATCCGGCGGACTGGACAGGGCGTGGCACTGGAGTGGATGACGCAGGCCTTGCCCGCAAAACGCAGGCCGTTGCCGATGGTCTGGCGCGTAATCCGGAGGCGCGCGCTGACCCGCTGCAAGCGCTACGTTGCCTTGGCGGACGCGAGATCGCAGCAATGGCGGGCGCGATGGCGGCGGCGCATCAACACCGCATTCCGGTCATTATTGATGGCTTTATCTGCACCGCCGCGGCGCTCGTTCTGGCCAAAACCGCCGATGGCGCGTTGGATCACGCTGTTGCGGGGCATAAGAGCGCGGAGGGCGCGCATATGCGTTTGCTTGATGCGATTGGCAAACAGCCGCTTCTCGATCTCGGCCTCCGGTTGGGCGAAGGCTCGGGCGCGGCACTGGCAATCGGTGTGCTTAAAGGCGCGATTGCGTGCCATTCGGGCATGGCGACATTTGCGGAAGCGGGCGTGAGCGACGGCTAGAGGTCTAGGCGTCGCCCTTTTCAGCGGCGGGTGGGGAGGAGAGATCGTCCCCTTCACCTGAACCGGCTGGAGGGGGCGCTTGTGTCTCGTGCAGGGGTGGCGCAGCGGTCTTATCCCGCTTTTGCTGGCGCGTTGCCAATGCCGTTTCGAGATCGTTGTTCAGTTCGCGGGCGCGCTTCACATATTCTGGAATTTCAGAAATCGGCACGCCCGGTTTCCACAGTTCGGCCAGTTCGCGCAGGTTGTCACGGTCATGGTGGTAGAACACTTCCTGTGCCTCAGCCGCCTCGTATTCGGAGAGGCCGAGATTTTCGAGCGCGTAGCGCCCTGCGCGTAGAGAGCTGTCAAAAAGTTCGCGCACGATGTCATTGGCGCCGGCGGCGTAGAGCTCGTAGACATGCACGCGGTCGCGGGCGCGGGCGATAATGTGCAGATCGGGCCGCAATTTGCGGGCGTAGCTCACCAGCTTAACGGCGGTGTGCTTGTCGTCCACCGCGACTAGAAGCACGCGGGCGGTTTCGATACCGGCGGCTTTCAGCAGGTCAGGGCGGGTTGGATCGCCAAAGAACCCGCGCGCGCCGAATTTGCGCATCATCTGAACCGTCTCCAGATCATTGTCGAGCACGATGGTTTGGAAACCGGCGCTTTGGATCAGGCGGTTCGATATCTGCCCGAAGCGCCCGATGCCCGCTATGATGACGGGCCCTTGCTTGTCGATCTCGTCGGCAGCGGTGGTTGTCGTCTCTTCGGTCGAGCGGCGGCTCAGATATTCGTAAAGGATGAATAGCAACGGGGTGATCAGCATCGATAGCGCGATCACGAGGATCAGGTTCTGACCGAGCGCTTGAGTCAATACGCCTGTAGCCAGAGCGAACGAGACAAGGACGAAGCCAAACTCACCTGCCTGGCTCAGACCGAGGGTGAACAGCCAGCGGTCCCGTTTGCGGATTTTCCAGACCAGTGCCAGAAGAAACAGCACCGAGAATTTGAGGACGATCAGCAGAAGCGTTAGGCCAATGATCCGGAACGGCTCTTGGAAGAAGGCGGCGAAGTCGAAGCCCGCGCCCACGGTGATGAAGAACAGGCCGAGCAGCAGCCCTTTGAATGGCTCAAGGTCGCTTTCCAGCTCGTGGCGGAATTCGGAATTGGCAAGGACAACGCCCGCCAGAAAGGTTCCGAGCGCGGGGGAGAGGCCGACGAAATCCATCAGAACCGCAATGGACACCACCATGAGAAGCGCGAGCGCGGTATACATCTCACGCAGGCGCGCGAGGTGGATGTAGCGAAATACCGGTCGTGTGAGGAAGCTGCCAGCGAGGATGATTGCTGCGATTGCCGCGACGGTAATCAGCGTCACCCCCCAACCGGGCAGCCCTTGCACAAAATCGAATGCCGCGGAATGGGCATCACTTGCGCCGTGATCACTGCCGTTGGTGGCCGTCTCGCGGGCGATGGACCCGTCAGGCGAGAGCGATACCGGCAGTGAAACCGCAAAAAGGGGCAAAACTGCCAGCATCGGGATCACGGCGATATCCTGCGACAGCAGAACCGAGAAGACATTGCGCCCACCCGAGGTTTGCACCAGTCCCTTTTCCGACAATGTTTGCAGAACGATTGCGGTCGATGACAGCGACAGGATCATCCCGATAGCGAGCGCGGTTGCCGTGGAGGTGCCCATGAAGATCAGGCCGCCGGTGATGGCGCCGGCGGTCAAAACGATTTGCAACCCTCCAAGCCCCAACAGGCGCATGCGCATGGCCCATAGGGTGCGCGGCTCCAGCTCCAACCCGATGAGAAACAACATCATGACCACGCCAAATTCGGCAAAATGCTGAAGATCTTGGGTTTCGCTGCCGACGAGCCCTGTCAGCGGTCCGATCACAATGCCTGCGGCAAGATAGCCGAGGACAGAGCCCAGCCCGAGGCGGGCGGCAAGCGGCACGGCAATGACCGCAGCACCGAGATAGATCGTGGCTTGAAAGAGGAAACTTTCCATAATTTTACTATCGCAATCGCGGCACGGAATGACAACGGTTTGAAACGGGCGTCTCTATCGAGTGTTTACGGCATTTCGAGCGTCAATGTTCGGCCACCAGAGCGATATGTCAGGCTGGTTTGACCGATTGAGGCGACTTGTCCGCCATCAAGCCTGTCTCCGCTGCCAACCCGCGTGATCCGGCCATTGGGAAGCCGCACCAGCGCGGTGCGGTTGCCTCCGCTTTCGAAGATGCCGAGCAATGCCAAGCCGCGCAGGGAAATTGCGGATTCTTCGGTGGCGGCGTCGGCCACAGAGCGGGGGACAGAACCGGAAGGCGCGGCAGCTTGCGAGGCCGCGACGGGGCGGGTTGCCGCGATCTGGCGCACATTGGCGACGATTTGGTCGAAGTTGCGCGGGCGCGGTTCCGGCACGATGGTCAGATCGGGAACCAGATCGCTGCTGGCTACTGCTGTCCTTGCCGAGTTCAGGGCTGCCGAAATCGCCAGCACGTCATTGTCGGGCAGTGCGGAAGCGATCAGATCAGCAGGGCGGGCAGGAGGCGATCCGGTGCCGAGATCCGCGCGCGACCATGACGGGGCGGTCGCCACTAACCCTGAAGGGCGGGCGGGCGGCTGAAGCGCAGCGAAACCGACCCCTCCGGGATTGTCGAAGAGGGCGACGAGGTCCGCATCGGCGAGTGCCTCATCATCGGCTGAAGTGGCGTCAGCGAGCGCCTCATCAACGCCTGTAGTGGCATCGGTAGCATTCGTCGCGTCGGTCTGATCCGGCGGAGCTGTGTCTTCAGGTGCGAGCCCATCCGGCCGTGCCGGGGGAAGGACCGCAGGCGGTTCGTCGGTGATCGATATTGGTAGGCCGGTTTCGGGTTCAATGATCCGCTCAGGCGCGAGGCCGGCAGGGCGGTTGGGTGGGGGAAGGTCGGGAGAGCCTTCGATGATGGTGAGCGGCAGGCCGGTTTCGGGGTCGATCGGGGCGGGAACAACCGTGGCTTCGGTTTCGGCGGGCGTTATGGCCGTCGCCTCCGCCGCCGCTTCCGGCTCGGGCGGGGTTTCAACCGCCGGCTCGGGCGCGATCCCCGCAGGGCGGTTTGGCGGGGTTACGACCGGCCGCACAGCCAGAAGCAAAGCGCCGCTTTCGGTGATCTGTGCGCCGGGCTGGAGGGATGGCGGGTCAGGCGGCAGCTCCGTCCCCGGACGGGCGCGGAACGGAACGTCGGGCTGGCCCGCATAGACGGTAACGCCGTTGGGAAGCTGCGTTCCTTCCGCCGTGGCCAGTATGAAGCCGCGCGCATCCCGCGCGAAACTTGTGCCTGCGGGCGGCGGGTCCAGCGGTGCCAGCATAACCTGATCAGGCGTTGAACCGGCGATAACGGGAAGCGGCAGCACCTCTTGCGATGCTGTAGGCATCGAGATCGGTGCACCTGCGCCGCTTTCTTCGGAGAGGATTTGCGGGATGGCGGCAAAGCGCGGCGCACGCTGCCAGACGCCGGTACGCTGATAGATTGTTTGCGCCTCATCCGGGGTCAGAACGCGCCCCGCGATGACAGGTACCTGCTCTGCTTCCGGCGCGGCAGCAGCGCTTTGCGTGGCTGTGTCCGCGACATCGGGCAAAGCGGGCGTGGTTGCATCTGGGGCGGGGAATGTCGGGTCTTGGACGGCAGTGACTGGTTGCTCCGACACGGGATCGAAGGACCGCCCATCCGTTTCGCTGGGCATTTGCGGAGCCTCGGGCGGGATTTCAGCAACGACCGGCTCGACGCTGGAAAGTTCCGGCTCTGCGCCATTGCTGAGGCGATCCCATCCCGCAAAGCCCAGGTAGCCAACCGCGAAGGCAAAAATGATGCTCGAAGCCAGCAGCGAAAGGAAGCGCGGGTCGCGCATGCTGCGCGGCTGGCGATCTCTCGCGCCGAAAACCGTGAAGCGTCGCTCATCGTTTCCAGCCGTTGGGCGGCTGGCGAAGGGTGCTGGCGGCGGCACGGGGGGCAACATTGCCGGTTGCACCGCAGGCGGATCTTTTCGGACCAGCGGCTCGTTGCGGGGCTCCGGCGCGGTTGCCGGTTTTGTGCGGGTAGATGCAAAGAGCGCCTTTAGGCTGCCTGTTGCTGGCGTGTCTTGTTCGTCGGTGGCCGGTGAGGTCGCGCTGATCGTTTTGGCGAGGCGGCCGGCGGCTTTTGTCAAGCGGCTTGCGACGTCTGCTGGGTCTGGTTGCGCGGTGCTATCGTCATCCCGTTTGGCACCGAAGAGCGCCTTTGCCTCGGGGGGCGGGGCGGGTGTGTCGCTGATTGTGTGCGCGAAAAGTACAGGCTCGGTCGGCGCTGCGGGGCCTTCTTCAGCTGCTGAGTCTGCAACGCCAGTGCCAAGAACAGCCATAGGGGTGAAGCGGGCAGAAGCGCTTTGGCGCGGGGTGGTCACATCTGACGCCTGCGGCGCTTCGGATACAGGTTCTGACAGGGGCGGCTGCACCATTTCATCGTAAATTTCCGCGAACGATTCCTCCGGTGTGGAATCCTCGACCGGCGCTTGCGCGCTGGCATCAGGTGATGGTGGTAGGTCTGCCAAGTCGTCGGTCAGGCTGACTGGTACATCGTCCCGCTCGATCACTTGTCCGGGGCCGAGCAGGCTCAGGGCGGCGAGGGTGCGACCGAAGAAAACTTCGCCTACATAGGTGCCCTTCTCGGGCACGGCGGCAAAGCAAACCGGCATGAACTGGTGCGTCTCAGCGAATTTTTCGGCCTCGTCGAGAGTTTCGCGGGTGACGGCGGCGACAAAGGTTTGGTTCTCGTCGCGGCTGTGGTCGTGCACGATTTCGCTGATCGGGTAGGCTGTCGCGTTTTGCAGAGCAGCGTCGATCTCGGCCGTGGTGGCGATCGGGTTTTGCAGGGAGATGTACTTGATCTGCTCGTTTGGGATCAGGAGCTTGGTACGCAGGCCGGATGGTTCACGCGCCAGCGCCTCGCGGCGCAGCGCGGCCATTTTCGCGCTCGCTTCTGGGTCCGCATGGGCGACCTCGCCCACGACTGCCCAGCCGCGCGAAACGCGCTGAAACAGGCGGACACCGTCTTCAGTGAGCGAGAGAGCGAAATTGGCCTTCATTCCTGCCTGATCCGTATTTCCTGTGCCGAGCACCCTATCCGGCTGATATACTGGGCGCCAGTCTCGTTTCTAGTAAATGCAGGGAGGGACAGCGTTTTTCCGCCCATCGGCGCAAAGAAAAACCGCCTGCCGGAAATGACGACAGGCGGAGAGGTTCACGGGGAGTCGAACCAAGTTGAAGTGGCGTCAGGCAACGTTTTCCAGTTGCAATTCGGGTGTGATGCCGAGCGCGAAACAGACGTCGCGAGTCAGCTCGGGGCGGTTGAGCGTGTAAAAATGAAGGTGCTCCACGCCGCCACCGAGAAGATCATCGCACAGTTCGCTGGCAAGGGCGGTGGCGAGAAGATCGCTCGTGCCGTCCCTTTCTGCATGTTCAAAGGCATCTTCGACCACCTTCGGGATGGATGTGCCGCATTGCGCTGCGAAACGGCGGGTTCCTGCCCAGTTTTCGACGGGGAGAATGCCGGGGATGATAGGCACGTCGATTCCCGCTTTCACGCATGCATCACGAAAACGGAAGAAAGTCTCCGCTTCGAAAAAGAACTGGGTAATCGCGCTCGTCGCGCCGGCGTCTATCTTGCGCTTGAGGTAGTCGATATTCGCCTGATCGGACGCGGCCTCGGGGTGCTTCTCGGGGTAGGCGCCGACGCGGATGTTAAAGCTGCCTTCACTTGCCAGCGCCTCAATCAATTCGACAGACGAGCTGAAGCCTGCGGCGTGTGGGGTAAACCCTATGGCGCCTTTCGGCGGGTCGCCACGGAGGGCGACAATATCCGAGACGCCCGCGGCCTTGTAGGCGCGTGCGATTTCGAGTGTTTCGTCGCGGCTGGCATCAACACAAGTCAGATGTGCGGCAACGTTCAGGCCGGTGCGCTTGTGGATCGTGCTGACTGCATCATGCGTCAGTTTGCGGGTCGTGCCCCCCGCGCCATATGTCACCGAGACGAACTCCGGCGCGAGCGGTGACAGCGTGTTGATCGTATCCCAAAGCCGGAACGATGCTTCGAGCGATTTGGGAGGGAAAAATTCAAACGAGATGGACGGGCGGGTCATTGGGCGATTCCTATTTTGGTTGCCCTCTTGTCTCCAAAAACGCGATGTGAGACAAATTCATAACTCTCACCAAGATAATGAAAGTTTCTCACATATGCATATCGAGTTCCGCCATCTGCGAACGATTAAGGCGATACACGATACCGGCGGCCTTGCGCGGGCGGCTGATCAGTTGAACATCACGCAATCGGCGCTGAGCCATCAGATCAAGGGTATTGAGGAACAGGCGGGCGTCGATCTCTTTGTGCGCCGCTCGAAGCCCTTGCGGCTGTCGGCTGCGGGCAAAAAGCTGCTCGCGGCTGCGGAGCGGATCTTGCCCTTGGTCGCTGATCTGGAAGCCGAGTTCTCGGGCTTGGTGCAGGGGCGGGCGGGGCGGCTGCATATCGCGATAGAATGTCATGCGTGTTTTGAATGGCTGTTGCCTGTTCTTGAAGCGTTTCGGAAGGCATGGCCGGATGTGGATGTGGATATCCGCCCCGGTTTGGCTTTTGACGCTTTGCCTGCCTTGCGTCGCGAGGATGTGGATGTCGTGATCTCCTCCGATCCGGGAGCAATGGACGATATAGAATTTAACCCGCTCTTTGATTACGAGCCGGTTTTCGTGGCCTCCGCGCAGAATCCGTTGGCCGAGAAAGACGTCATCGAGGCGGAGGATTTTCGCGGTCAAACACTGATCACCTATCCGGTCGATCGGACGCGGCTTGATGTGTTTACCGAATTGCTGGCGCCTGCGCGCGTTGAACCGGCAGCGATCCGTCAGGTTGAACTCACCGCAGTGATTTTGATGTTGGTCGCCTCCAATCGCGGAGTGACGGTATTGCCCGACTGGGTGGTGCGGCAGCTGCGCAGCTCGAGTGATTATGTCACGCGGCGGATCACGGCCAACGGTCTGAGCAAACGGCTCTACGCGGCGACCCGCGAAGATGAGGCAAGCCGGCCGTTCATGGCCCATTTTGTGCGCCTTGCGCGGAGCGAAGCGGTTAAATTGCAGCGCAGGTAGGCGCTCAGGCGCGGAGCGCGGCTTGGTCCTTCGGGCGGCGGACGATCTGCCGTGACAGCACGGTGGAGAGCGATCCCTTGCTGGCGATGATCGGCCCGTACATGGTGAACAGCCCCGCCTCCTGCGCGGCGGTCAGCATTTCTTTCGTTTCCACGTTGGCAATTACCGGTGTGGCCTGCGTCGATCGCACGAGAGCAACCATTCCGGCAAGGAGTGTGCGTTTGCGCTGCATGGCAATCGCGTTCTTAGATACGTTCGATGGTGCGACGGCGAGCGGTGAGAAAATGATATAGTCAAATAGACCGGCTTCCAGCGCGTCGATTGGCATTTGACCGTGGCCGAAGCCGCTCATCGCAAAGGAAATACCCGTATGTGATATCCCGCGCACGCCAGCGATAACAGATGCTGCCAAGCGATCGGTGAAAGCATCCTTTCCGATGGTCAGGACAAGGCTGCGCCTGAGATCAGGCGACAGGGCCGTCAGTTTGTTTTTGAGAAGGTCGCGGCCTGCTGCCGTGGTGAGCAAACGGGCTGGAACCTCAAGAAAGACGAAACCACCATCACAAGGGTTCTCGCGTAATTCGAGGCACAGTTCCCCAAGCAGTGCGGCGAAAAAGTCTGACTCGGCGCCGATTTCACGGATTGCGTCGTTCAATGCAGTGACTGGTTTACAGGCAGGCGGTTGGTTTTGCCATCGCGCGTGGACGTGAACCCCGAACAAAGTTCCGTCCTCAGTCGAGATGATGGGTTGGAAATAAGGCTTGATGTCACCTTGGTGCACCGCCGCCAACAGGGCGAGCCGTTGCTGCGGCGTCACCGAAGAGGAAAATCGTGTCGGTGAAAACAGGACGACTTTTTCAGTCGTGGAGGTTTTGGCAATGTACATCGCCTTGTCCGCCGCCGAACAAAGCGCCTCAACCTCGGCGCCGGTATGGCGGCAGATGCCGATGCCAACACTGGCGCTGACCCGCAATTCCGTCTGCAAATTGTAGAGGTAGGGTTGCTCGACTTCCTCCAAGGTGAGGCGCGCAAGGCGTTCTGCGAGATTGTCCGAACTGAGGTCGGGGATCGCGATGATGAATTCGTCGCCACCGAGCCGCGCTGCAAGGCCGATCTCGCGGGCTACATTACGCAACCTGTGCCCGATTTCGCGCAGGAGGTGATCCCCCGCATCATGGCTATGGGTGTCGTTGATCGGTTTGAAACCGTCGAGGTCGATCAACATCACCCCGACAGCACTGGGATCGGGGCTTTGTGACAGGAGTTTCGCCAGATCCTCATCAAAGGCGCGGCGGTTCAGCAGCCCTGTAAGCGGGTCGTGGCGGGACATGTATTCGAGCGCATTCAGGCGTTGCTGGGCTTCCTCCCGCGCCGCTTCGAGCGCTTTTTGGGTGTCTTTTTGCTTATGCAACGTGTCGAGACTGTTGAGGATGTAAATCCCCATCAAGCCCGTGGTGACAGCCCATTCCAGCGGGGAGCCACGGAGGAATTCATTGCGCGCGGCGAGGTAGAATACCACGAAGGCAGAGGCAAAGGACGGAACCATCAGGCTCCAGTTGAAGAACGGAAGGGATGCGAAGCTGTTCGAGATATGCACGAACACGCCAAACAGCCAAAGGAACCCCCCAAGCAGCAAAGCGGCAGAGGGCTCCTGCGAGAGGACGAAGGCAGGCCAAGCATAGGCTATGACCGAGCTCCAATTTACGGCCCAAACGGCGAGAATGTATCGCAGGGAGATGTCTTCATCGAGATCGGCGATCCGGCGGTAAAGCCATATTCCTGCGATCTCGTAGGCCGCCAGAACCAGCCCGATGCCAGCTGCGTGTTCGGCGCCCTTGACCCAAAAAACCAGCCCAACAATCAGCGCAGCAGTGGAAAGGCGCTTTCCGAGGTCACGCGCGGCGATATGGACGGCAAAGCGGGTCTGGTAGCGCAGATAATCCAATTTTGGCAGTAACATAGGCGCCTCTTAGCTACTGGATGACTTTTGGCCGCCGGAGGTAAAGAAAAGGTTAACGCGCGGTGCAGCGGCGCCCATCCCATGCGTTTCGTGCATGGCGGAGCGGCGTTCTTTGTTCTTGCCCAGAGGGCCGCGAGCGCCTATACGCGCGGCCTGATCCCACCCTTATGGCCCCGAACGGAGTTCTTCATGCCCGGAAGCGCAAATCTTAACGTCATGATGAAAACCGCCCGTAAGGCGGGACGCGGCCTGCTGAAAGACTTTGGCGAGGTGGAAAACCTGCAAGCCAGCACCAAAGGCCCGGGTGACTTCGTGAGCCGCGCCGATCTGCGCGCGGAGGAAACGATCCGCGAAGAGCTGATGACAGCCCGTCCGACCTATGGGTTCTTGGGCGAAGAAGGCGCCGAAATTGAAGGCGAAGACCCGACCCGCCGCTGGATCGTCGATCCGCTGGACGGGACGACGAACTTCCTGCACGGCCTGCCGCATTGGGCTGTGTCCATTGCGCTGGAGCATAAGGGGCAGGTTGTCGCCGGCGTCATCTATGATCCGGTGAAGGATGAGCTGTTCTTTGCCGAAAAAGGCGAAGGCGCTTGGATGAACGAGCAGCGAATTCGCGTCTCTGGCCGTTCGCGCATGATCGAGAGCATTTTCGCGACGGGTCTGCCATTTGGCGGCCGCGCAGACCTGCCCGAAACGCTGAAAGACCTTGGGCGCCTGCTGCCGACCTGTGCTGGTGTCCGCCGGTTTGGTGCCGCTGCGCTTGATCTGGCTTATGTGGCGGCCGGTCGTTACGATGGCTTCTGGGAGCGTAAGCTGAATGCATGGGATATGGCGGCGGGCCTCGTCATCGCGCGTGAGGCTGGTGCCTTTGTCGAGCCGCTCCGCGAAGGTGGCGATATCTTTGCCGACGGTGAGGTCATCTGCGCCAATGAGGCGATTTTCCCGCAGTTCGCAAAAGCCATCCGCAGCTAGATAATCGACGACAAATTGATGCCGCATTCGCCTGCTATGCGAGGCGGATGAATTGGTGTTTTTCTGATAGGAGCCGCATTGCGGCTTTCGTTCGCGACGAATCCGGTGCAGCGACCGTTGATTGGGTCGTTGGTACGGCTGCCGCTGTCGGGCTCGGACTGGCTGTGATGGAGACGGTCGGCTCTGGCGTCGAAATTCTTGCTGATCGGGTGAGCGAGAGCATCGCGAATATCGAGTTCGATTGGTCGACAAATTCTGCGCCGCCGCCGCGAGTGAGCGACGGCAACTGACCTAACCCCAAGGCCCGCGCGGTCGGCGCGGGGCTTTGTGCCGCGCGACTCGTGGCACGTTTGAGCGTTGCAGCGGATAGCGTGCAGCAGGGTGCGGTGGTGCGCCAGCGGTCGCCTGCCAATAATCCGATGCGCCCGCGCGCAGCCAGACAGGGATTGCAAACACCACTCCCAGAACAAACCCGCCGGCATGCGCCCAATAGGCGACACCGCCGCCACCGGCCGCCGTGCCCAGCCCGCCGACCAGTTGCATCAGGAACCACAGCCCCAACATCATCCATGCGGGCACCGGAAGGATGCGGATGAACAGGATAAAGATGATCAGGATATCAACCCGCGCACGGGGAAAGAACAACAGGTATCCCCCCATCACCCCCGAGATCGCGCCCGAAGCGCCAACCATAGGGATTTGCGAACTGGGTTCGGTGACATATTGAGCAAAGCCCGCGCCAATGCCGCAGAGCGCATAAAAGAGCAGGAAACCCAAGCGGCCCATGCGGTCTTCGAGGTTGTCTCCGAAAATCCACAGGAACAGCATGTTGCTCCCCAGATGCGCCAGCCCGCCGTGCAGGAACATCGACGTGACGAACGCCTGCTGGTTCTCACCAGCGCTGATGCGAGCGGGGATGAGGGCATATTCGTAAAAGAAGTAGGCGACATCGCGCTCCGAGGTCAGCGGCATCTGCGCGAACAGGTAGACACTGATGTTCGCCGCGATCAGCAGATAGGTGATCACCGGTGTTCGGATTGAGGGGTTATGATCGCGGATCGGGAACATGAGCCGCACCGTCTGCCAAGGCGACGGTGCGGTCAAGATGGTGAAAGGCTCTAAGCCTCCGCCACGGCGGCAAGAAGCGCTGCATTGCCACCTGATGCGGTGGTGTCGATGCAGACATGCCGTTCATGCAGCACATGGGCGGCATCCGGCATCGCGGTGATTAGTGCCACAATCGGCCCGTTGCGCTGCGCGAGCGCGTTCTCGATTGCGCGGCCTGTCTCCGTGTCGCCCCACCAGAGCACCGCGCCGAGATCCGGCAGCGTTACCAATGCGTCAGGTGTCAGATCGCCGTGCGCTGTCACGGCAATTCCGCCCAAAGCTTCGACAGCGACCTTCTGGGCTGCCGCCGCCTCGGCGCCAGGTCCAAGGCAGAGGATCGGCCCACGCGCAGTGGCGCTCAGGCGGTTGGACTCGCCCGTTGGGCCGGGCATGTCGCGATCTGGGAGGCTGGGTGGGGTCGTCGGAGCCTCCAGTGCCTTGGTCAGTTGACCATTATCAGCGGGTGATTGCCATGCGGCACCGCTGATAGGGGCGGGTTGCGGCTGGTGGAAGCGGGGCAGGTAATGCGGGCCGCCTGCCTTCGGCCCCGTGCCCGAAAGCCCCTCGCCCCCGAACGGTTGCGAGCCGACAACCGCGCCGATCTGGTTGCGATTCACATAGATGTTTCCGGCATGCACATTCTCAACGATGGTTTGAACGCGATCGTCGATCCGCGTGTGCAGGCCGAATGTGAGTCCGTAGCCGGTGGCATTGATCGCATTGATCACGGCGTCGATCTCGGTGGCTTTGAATGTGGCAACATGCAGCACGGGGCCGAAGATTTCGCGCTCAAGATCGGCAATGCCGTCGATGCGGATAACGGTTGGTGCGACGAAAGTGCCAGCGGCAGGTGCGGCGAGTTCGTGCAGGA
The DNA here is from genome assembly GCF_040931995.1 of Pelagovum sp. HNIBRBA483. NCBI lineage: Bacteria > Pseudomonadati > Pseudomonadota > Alphaproteobacteria > Rhodobacterales > Paracoccaceae > Pelagovum > Pelagovum sp. HNIBRBA483. The sequence continues at coordinate 2,190,945 of NZ_CP162412.1, read as the reverse complement.
TACGGCCTTCGCTGCGGGCTGCCTCGATATGCGCGACGATCCCTGCTTTGGCGGTGGCGTCGATCACGGGACCGACATCGGTGGCAAGATGCCACGGATTGCCAACCACCAGCTCGTTCATTGCGCCTTTGAGCATCTCCAGCAGCTTTTCGGCGATATCCTCCTGCACATAGAGGCAGCGCAGGGCTGAGCAGCGCTGACCTGCGGACCGGAAGGACGACATAACGATATCGCGCACCGCGTGTTCAGCCAGTGCGGTGCTGTCTACGATCATAGCGTTGAGGCCGCCGGTTTCGGCAATCAACGGCGTGCCGGGCAGGCAATGTGTGGCCATGACGGCGCGGATTTTCAGCGCTGTGGCGGTCGAGCCGGTGAAGGCGACGCCAGCGATCCGTGCATCGGCCGTAAGTGCCGCGCCGACGCCGCCGCCACCGGGGAGCAGCTGGATGGCATCGTCAGGCACACCGGCCGCATGCATCAGCGCAACGGCGCGGGCCGCGATCAGTGGCGTTTGTTCCGCCGGTTTGGCAAGGACACCATTTCCGGCAGCCAAGGCGGCAGCGATTTGACCTGTGAAAATCGCAAGGGGGAAGTTCCACGGGCTGATACAGGTCCAGATGCCGCGCGCCGCGCGATTGGACGCCCCATCGCGGGCTTGCGCGGCATAGTAGCGGAGGAAATCAACCGCCTCGCGCAGCTCCCCTACTGCATCGGAAAGGGATTTGCCCGCTTCACGCGCAACCAAGGCAAACAGCTCGTCGGCATGCGCCTCATAGGCATCTGCTACGCGGTTGAGGACCTCGGCGCGGGTGCTGGGATCGGTATCCCAAGGCGCGGCGCGGTCCAGCGCGGTGGCGATGTCTTCCGGCGTGGAAGCGGTGACGTGACCAACAACATCATCAGGCAAGGCGGGGTTGGTGACTGGTTGTGCCGCGCCAGTGGCGGAAAACGCGGCCGCCGGCAGCGGGCTGGCTTGCCATTTGGCACCAGTTGCAAAATCGGCGCGGCCTTTGTCGATTGCCTCAAGCGTTGGGGTATGGGTGATGTCCCATCCTTTGGAATTGGTTCGCTCCGGCGCGAAAAGCGCAGGGCCGGTGGGCAGATCAGGGCCTTTGCCGAGCGTCTCGAACGGGCAGGACGCGACCTTCTCGGCAGGGACTGTTTCATCGACGATCTGATTGACGAAAGAAGAGTTCGCCCCGTTTTCCAACAGGCGGCGCACGAGATATGCCAGCAAATCCTCATGCGCGCCAACGGGGGCATAGATGCGGCAGCGGGTGCCGTCACGCTTGAGCACGATCTTGTGCAGCGCTTCGCCCATCCCGTGCAGGCGCTGGAACTCGAAACTGTCTGTCGGTTTGTCCATCGTCTTTGCCAGATGAAGCACCGCCGCGACCGTATGGGCGTTATGCGTCGCAAATTGCGGGTAGATACGGTCGGTCATCGACAGCAGCTTGCGGGCATTCGCGATGTAGGAAATGTCAGTGGCTTGCTTGCGGGTGAAGACGGGGAAGCCCGTCATTCCTTCGACCTGCGCGCGTTTGATCTCGGCGTCCCAATAGGCGCCCTTGACCAAGCGCACCATGATCTTCCGATCAAGCCGTTCTGCGGTGTTATAGAGCCAGTCGAGCACATGTCCCGCGCGTTGTCCGTAGGCCTGAACAACCACGCCGAAGCCATCCCATCCGCGCAGGCCCGGATCGGCGAGGACTTCCTCGATCACATCGAGCGATAGTGACAGCCTGTCGGCTTCCTCGGCGTCAATGTTGAAGCCCATGCCGGCGGCTTTCGCCAGCTGCGCCAGCGCCCGTACGCGGGGGACCAGCTCGTCCATCACGCGGCTGCGCTGGGCTTCCTCGTAACGGGGATGCAAGGCTGACAGTTTGACCGAAATGCCGGGGTTTTCGGCCACGGAATCTGATTTGCAGCCTTCGGCAATGGCACTGATCGCGCGGGAATAGGCCAGATGGTACTGGCGGGCATCGCGCTCGGTGCGGGCAGCTTCGCCAAGCATGTCATAGGAATAGGTGAAACGGAGTTTCTGCATGCCTTCGGCGCGTTTCATCGCTGCGCCGATATTCTCGCCGAGGACGAACTGCCGCCCCATTTCGCGCATCGCACGCCCGACGGCAGTGCGGATGACCGGCTCTCCCAAACGCTTGATCGCGCCGCGCAGCGCTTTGGCGGGGCCAGGCTGGTGACGCTCGTCCAAGACGCGGCCCGTCAGCATCAACGCCCATGTTGAAGCGTTGACCAATGAGGAGGAGGAATGGCCAAGATGCTTGCCCCAGTCGGAAGGGGCGATCTTGTCTTCGATCAGCGCATCAATGGTTTCTGCATCCGGCACCCGTAGGAGCGCTTCCGCCAAACACATGAGCGCGATGCCTTCCTCGGTTGACAGGCCGTATTCGGCAAGGAACACTTCCATCATCCCTGGCTCCGAGGCACCGCGGATGGCGCGGACAAGCTCTGCGCCATCGGCAGAAATGGCATGGCGCTCGGCGGCGGGCAGAGCGGCCACGTCGATCAGGGTCTCGACGATCGCAGTTTCCTCGGCATAGATGTTGGCGTCGATGGTTGCGCGGATCTGGTTATCAAATTTACGAGGCATTTTGGGTATCTCCGTTTGTCCCAGAATACAGGATTGATAAAAGGCGTTTTTCCTGCTAATTGCGCGCAAACTATTATTTGCGACTGAAATTTTGCAGATTGGGTGAGCAAATTGACTTCTGAACTGGACGGATTTGACCGCAAGATTCTCGACATTGTGGCGGTTGAGGGGCGGATCAGCGTAACCGAACTGGCGCGGCGTATCGGCCTGTCCAAATCACCGACCCAAGCCCGCCTCAAAAGACTTGAAGATAGCGGTGTCATTCGCGGCTATCGCGCGCTTTTTGACCCGATCCGCTTGCGGCGTGATCATGTGGTATTTGTCGAGGTGAAATTGACCGACACGCGCGAAGCCGCGTTGGCTCAGTTCAATGCGGCGGTTTTGATGATACCCGAGGTCGAACAATGCCATCTGATTGCGGGCCAGTTCGATTATTTGCTGAAGGTCCGCACCTCCGGCATGACAGGCTACAGGCTGGTTCTTGCTGAGAAAATATCGCTCCTTCCATACCTCGCGCATACCTCGACCTATGTTGCCATGCAGGCGGTGAAGGAAGAGGGCTTTGGGCAGTCGGCTGTCACCACAGGCGATGCGTGAGCACGGAACTTGCTTGAAAGGGCGAAATGGCGCACACTGACTGCATTCACGGCCCGAATAAGAGGCCAAGAGAGCTGAGCAGTCACTTCCCAAAAGGTATTTGATATGGGCAATCGTATTTTGTTTTTTCTTGGCGCCTTCGGGGCGCTGTCGGGGTGTTTCGGATCATCGGCCGATGTGGAGGTGCTTTCCACCGCTCCTTTCGGTGCTAGCGCGGGCGTGGCGCGGGCAGTCACGGGCGACGGGAACTTCATTGCTATCATTCCCGACATCGAATCCCCCAAAGATTATGCTCATCTTTCGATTGTCCGGTCTGTCTCGGCAACGACAGACGAAAACGGCCTGAGCACCGGCGTGATCGAGGTCGAATATGCCAATGGCGAGCGGGAACAGGTTTCCGCCTATTTCTACAGTGATGTCGCGGGTATTTATGGCCGGTTCGGTACTGATAATCCGGCCATTGTCGTGGGTGGATCTGCACCCGAGGGGCTGCCGCTTGGCGCGTCCTACAGCTACGACGGGCTGGCAGTTGTGGAGTTCCTGATTGATGGGGAAGACTACAGCGAAACAGGCACTTTCGCGCTGGAGGCGGATTTTATCGATCGTACCGCGAACATGAGCGTCACCTCTGACAATGCCAGCTACTCCCACACCAATATGCAGATCGAAACCTCCGGATTGTTTGACGGGCAGGGCGGCACATTGGTTGTCACCGCTGGTAGTGGTGATACCCGCAGCCTTGACCTCTACGGCAGTTTTCACGGCAAAAATGCGGACTATGTGACGGGCGCCGGTGTTAGCGGTACGCGGGCTGGCGACGACTTCAGCTATATCGCGATCATTGGTGACAGGAACTAGCGGAGGCTCTTGCCTCGCTCGGTGAAACCTGCCAATTGAACGCCCGTGCCCGCGTGGTGGAATGGTAGACACTGGGGACTTAAAATCCCTTGGCCTTAGTGCCGTGCCGGTTCGAGTCCGGCCGCGGGTACCATACGAAGTCTTGGTTGTTCAGGCCTGTTGAGCGTTGCCGCCAAAGGCCTGAAAGCCAATGGCCCGACGATCATCACCGTTAGGTTAACATAAATATATCCAATTTTTTGAAGGTCTTCTCTGGGCCATTGCAAGCCCGCCCCCCGTGCCGTAGCGTCACGGCGATCATCCAAACGGGAGACTTCCATGACCAAAGAACACGGTTTCGACACGCTTCAGGTGCATGCCGGAAACACGCCGGACGCGGCGACCGGCGCGCGCCAGGTGCCGATCTATCAAAGCACATCATTTGTTTTTAAAGATGCCGAGCACGCCGCGCGTTTGTTCAACCTGCAAGAGGTTGGCTACATCTACTCGCGTTTGACTAACCCGACGGTTGATGCTCTGGCCGCGCGGATCACCACGCTTGAGGGCGGCGTCGGCGGCTTTTGCTGTTCGTCGGGCCATGCGGCGCAGATCATGGCGCTGTTCCCGCTGATGGGGCCGGGGCTGAATATTGTGGCCTCCAACCGCCTCTATGGTGGGACGATCACCCAGTTCGGCCGGACGATTTCGCGCTTTGGCTGGTCCTGCAAGTTCGTTGATTTCGATGATCTGGATGCAGTGAAAGAAGCGATTGACGATAACACCCGTGCCGTTTTCTGTGAATCCATCGCGAACCCAGGCGGCTACATCACCGATCTTGATGCGATTTCGGCGATTTCGGACGCGGCTGGCATTCCGCTGATCGTGGATAACACATCGGCCACGCCTTATCTGTGCCGCCCGATCGAGCACGGCGCGACAATCGTTGTGAACTCCACCACCAAATACCTGACAGGGAATGGCTCCGTCACCGGCGGTTGTGTTGTCGATTCTGGTAAGTTCGACTGGTCTGCAAGTGACAAGTTCCCCTCTCTCTCGCAGCCGGAACCGGCCTATCACGGGTTGAACTTCCACGAGGCGCTGGGCGCGATGGCGTTCACCTTCCACGGTATTGCGGTTGGCCTGCGTGATCTGGGCATGACGATGAACCCGCAAGCCGCGCATTACACGCTGATGGGCATCGAAACGCTGAGCCTGCGGATGGAGAAGCACGTCGCCAACGCCGTGAAAGTGGCGAACTGGCTCGAAGCCGATCCGCGCGTTGATTACGTGACCTATGCGGGCCTCGATTCCAGCCCCTACAAGGACCGCGTGGCGAAGATCTGCCCGAAAGGGGCAGGGGCGCTGTTCACCTTTGCGGTGAAGGGCGGCTATGATGCTTGTGTGAAGTTGGTTGATAGCCTTGAGTTGTTCAGCCACGTTGCCAACCTTGGCGATGCGCGCTCGCTGATCATCCACTCGGCCTCCACCACCCACCGCCAGTTGTCGCCGGAGCAGCAGGAAGCCGCTGGCGCGTCGCCGAATGTGGTGCGCTTGTCCATCGGCATCGAGGACGCTGATGACATCATCGCCGATCTGGATCAGGCATTGGCAAAAGCCACGGCCTAATACTCGCGATCTTGCAACGAAAAACGCCCCGGATTTCCGGGGCGTTTCTTTATTTTTATGGTGGTTTTAGTTCCGCTTGCCGGCGAAGCGCTGCTGCCAATCCTCGCGCTGCTCGTCAGTGATCTTGGCAAACAGGACTTCAGGCACGGTGAAAGCGTGGCCTGCCTTGAGTTGGGTGAGTGCCTCTTCGACAGAAGCAGGCCATGCACAGTCGTCAGCCTTCATATCCACCAGCATCCGCGCCGCAGCATCAGGGATGAACGGCGCGGAGAGCACCGCGTAGAAGGGGATCAGGTTCAGTGCGAAGCGGATTTGCGCGGCGGCGGCTTCTGGATCGTTTTTGAAGGTCGACCACGGCGCGGCTTCTTGCAGGTATTCGTTGCCCGCAACCCAAATCGCCCGCAGCTCGACCGCCGCTTTGCGGATTTCGATGGAATCCATGTGGGACTGGTAAGCGGTAAGCCTGTCCTGAAGTGTGGCGATCAATGCCTTTTCAGGCGCACCCAGATCGCCGCCCTCCGGCACCACTTCGCCAAACTTTGAACGGCAGAACTTGGTCACGCGGCTGACGAAATTGCCCAAGACATCGGCCAAGTCCTTGTTCACACCGGATTGGAAGCTCTCCCAAGTGAACTCGCTGTCAGATGTTTCCGGCACATGGCTCAGTAGCCACCAGCGCCAGTAATCGGCGGGGAGGATTTCCAGCGCCTGATCCATGAACACGCCGCGCCCGCGCGAGGTTGAGAACTGGCCGCCATCATAGTTCAGGTAGTTGAAGGATTTGATATAATCCACGAGCTTCCACGGCTCGCCAGAACCAAGGATCGTGGCGGGGAAGGAAAGCGTGTGGAATGGCACGTTATCCTTACCCATGAACTGGGTGTAGGTCACATCGTCCGCGCCTTTGTCGGTGCGCCACCAGCGCTCCCAATCGGCGCCCTTGCCAGCATCGACCCATTCCTGCGCACAGGCGATATATTCGATGGGCGCGTCGAACCAGACGTAGAAAACCTTGCCCTCCATACCCGGCCAGTCGCTCTCGCCGCGCTTGACGGGGATGCCCCAATCCAGATCGCGGGTGATGCCACGGTCTTGCAGGCCGTCGCCATCGTTGAGCCATTTCTTGGCGATGGAGGTGGTCAGGACGGGCCAGCCCTCGCGGGTGTCGATCCATTCCTCTAACTGATCCTTCATCTGCGACTGCCGCAGGTAAAGGTGCTTTGTCTCGCGCATTTCCAGATCGGTCGAGCCGGAAATGGTGGAATGCGGGTTGATGAGATCAACCGGATCAAGCTGCTTGGTGCAGTTGTCGCATTGGTCGCCACGGGCGCTGTCAAAGCCGCAATTGGGGCAGGTGCCTTCGATGTAGCGATCCGGCAGGAAACGGCCATCGGCCTTTGAATACATCTGCGTTTCGCTGACCTCGCGGATCAGGTCCGCATCGGCGAGGCGGGCAGCGAAATGCTGGGTCAGGCGGTGGTTTTGGTCACTGGAGGAGCGGCCAAAGTGATCGAAGCTCAGGCGGAAGCCGTCCGCGATCTCGGCCTGAACGGCGTGCATCTCGGCGCAGTAGTCGGCGACGGGCTTTCCGGCCTTGGCTGCGGCGAGTTCGGCGGGCGTGCCGTGCTCGTCAGTCGCGCAGAGGAACAGTACCTCATTGCCGCGCCGGCGCAGGTATCGCGCATAGAGGTCAGCAGGGAGCTGGCTGCCAACAAGGTTCCCGAGATGTTTGATCCCATTGATGTAGGGGATTGCCGAGGTGATCAGGTGACGGGCCATAGGGTATGCAACCTTCCAATTCGAGTTGCGAAGGATTTAGCGGCCCTGAGCGGGAATCAAAACCCCCTGTTTGCGGCTGTTGCTCAGGTGTCGGGGTCGCGCGAGCCGCGCAGGAGCCGCCCAACGAGGAATGACGTGCGCGGCGCATAGACATAGGGCGTCCGCTCAGCGGCGGTCGGGCGTGCGCGCATCCGTGTCACGCCAAAGGCGATCAGCAGGATATGTCCCGCGGAGATCACGATAAAGAGTGCGGGTGGTCCGAACACTTCGATCAGAGCCGATGTCGCGTAGGGCGCAGCGATCGCGCCCACCGCGTAGAAGAACATCAGCGCGGCAGATAGCTCGACGCGTTGTTCTGAAGTGGCGAAGTCATGGGCGTGTGCGGCGCAGACCGAATAGATCGGGAAGGTGGTAAAGCCGAAAATGGCTGCCGCGATCATCACTCCTGTTTCGCCAGTTTGGGCCGCGCCGATGGTGATGGCACTGGCAAAGACTGCTGCAACCGACAGGCCGATCAGCACCCAGCGGCGGTCATATTTATCGGCAAGCCAGCCGATCGGATATTGCGCCACTGCACCACCTGCCACGAAAGCGGCGAGGAAATAGCCAATCTGATCTGCCGCGAGGCCGACCCCTTGGCCGTAAATTGGTCCGACCATACGGAACGAGGCCGCCGAAAGCGCGGCCACAACAACGCCCAGCGTCGCCAAGGGTGACATTTGCCACGCAATCGCGGGCCGCAGGCGCGGCGCGCCGTGGTTATCGGGCTGGGGCATGCGGGTGATGGCCAGCGGCAGCATCGACGCGCAGCATAGGATGGTGAGCAGATTATAGGCGATATAAGTTTCCATCGAGGCCAGCGTGCCGATCATGAACTGGGCCGCGAAAGAAGCAGAGATATCGACCACGCGGTAAATCCCCATGGCGCGACCGCGCGTCTCGTTGGTGACCTTCGATTGCAGCCACGCTTCGATCACCGTGTAGCAACCGGCCACGCAGATGCCCGTCGCAACACGAAACAGCGCCCACCACACAGGATCGGTCACAAGGACATGCGCGGCAAGGCCGATGGCCCCCATCGCCGTGAGGCTCGCATAGGCCCGCGAATGGCCGACGGTTCCCATCAGGCGCGGTGCCCACCAGCACCCGATGAAAAAGCCCACAAAATGCGCTGAACCGAGAACGCCGACATCCGTGGTTGAAAAGCCGTTCGCCAAACCCGACAGCGCGTCCAGCGGCCCCACACCGCCGGATGACAGTTGCAGCATAACAACCGACAGGAACAGCGCGGCGAAGGAGATCATCATTCTCATGGGCCCTTTATGAAGCCTCTGCGGGTGGTTTCCATGCCAAATTCGCCGTGAAATGTCGCTTTGGGTGCAATGCGATGATTTTGAAGTGATTTTTCGTGTGTAGGTCGCTTGTGCGCGGCGAGGGTTGTGGAACCGTGCGCGTTCGGTAAAGTCCGCGCGGCATCGATAGGAGCGGACATGAAAAAAGTTGATCTTGGGCGGACGGGGATTTCTGTTTCGGACTGGTGCCTTGGTACCATGACATTTGGCAACCAAACGCCGGTCGAGGATGCGCATCGGCAGATTGATATGGCGCTTGAGGCCGGCATCGACTTCCTCGATACGGCAGAAATGTATCCGGTGAACCCCGTGCGCGCCGAGACGGTGGGCCGCAGCGAAGATATCATCGGCGAATGGATTGCTGCAAGCGGGCGGCGCGACGAGATCGTCGTTGCAACCAAGGTCACGGGCGACAACGGTGGCTTCATGCGTGGTGGCGCTGGCTATGACGGTGCCGTGATCCGTGCCGCTGTCGAGCAGTCGCTGCGGCGTCTGAAAACCGATGTCATCGACCTCTACCAGTTGCATTGGCCGATGCGCGGCTCCTACATGTTCCGCAAGAACTGGCGCTATGATCCTTCTGGGCAGGATCGAGCAAGAACTGTCGATCATATGCTCGACGTATTGCGCGCGCTGGACGACCTGATCAAAGAGGGCAAGCTGCGCGCGATCGGGCTATCGAACGAAAGTGCTTGGGGCACTACCACTTGGGTCAATCTGGCCGAGCAGCACGGTTTGCCGCGCATGGCATCGATCCAGAACGAATATTCCCTTCTGTGCAGGCTTTTCGATACCGATCTGGCTGAGACGGCGGTGAACGAGGAAGTGACGTTGCTGTCCTTCTCGCCATTGGGCGCAGGATTCCTGACCGGCAAGTATCAGGGCGGCGCAGTGCCGGAGGGCAGCCGGATGAGCCTGAATGGCGATATGGGAGGCCGTTTGACGGAGCGGGTGCTGCCCGCGACGCAGGCCTATCTGGATATTGCCAAGCGGCATGGGTTGGACCCCGTGCATATGGCGATGGCATGGCAGCGGACACGGCCGTTCCCGATCTCGGCGATCTTTGGCGCAACGACCGCTGAACAGCTTGCTCATATCCTCAAAGGTGATGATCTGGTGTTGTCGGATGAGGTGCTGGAGGAGATCACCCTCACCCACAAGCAGCACCCGATGCCTTATTAACCTTAGGTCAGCGGACCACGCGCCCGCCTGATTTCGCGGACGGAGAGGCTGAATTCACGCTGAAATGCGCGGGCAAAAGCGGCGTGCGAACTAAAGCCCGTTGCCAGCGCAATATCCTGCACAGCGCGGTTGGTATCGGTGGCGAGCCGCCGCGCCTCTGCCAGCCGTAATGTCAGTCCGAAGGCGTGCGGTGTTGTCCCGAGCGTTTCCTGAAATTGTTGTTCCAGCCGCCTGCGAGAAATACCAAGCCGCAACGCGAGATCGCCAATCGGGAGCGGATTTTCCAGCTGCTCTTCCATGATCTGGATCGCCTTTGCCACCAATGGTGCGCGTTTGGTGAGCGCCGAGGATTGCGCAAGGCGCTGCGGCTCATGCCCTGCATAGACGGGATCATAAATAAACGCCGAGGCGACCCGCGCCGCCAGTTCCCTCCCGTGCAGGCTTGAGATCAAATGTAGCATCATATCGAGGCAAGGGCTCGCCCCGCCTGTGGTCAGCGTGCGGCCAGACAAGATGAAACGGTCCCGCACAACCGTGATGCGCGGAAATTGTGCCGCGAAACTTTCGAGGTCTTCCCAGTGGGTTGTCGCCCGCAGGCCATCCAAAAGCCCCGCGCGGGCCATGATCTGGCTGCCGCCATCCACACCAGCGATAATCGCCCCGCCGCGCGCGAGGCGGCGCAGGGTCGCGCAGAGATTGGGTGTCGTTTGCGCTTCAATGGCGAAGCTGGAGACGATCAGCAGCAGGTCCGGCACTGGCAAACTGGCGACTGCTGTGCCTGAAATCGGTATTCCGGCAGTCAGGTTGGCGGTGGCCGGTGTCGGGGTAGCGAATTGCCACTGAAACAAGTCTCGCCCCGCACGGCGATTGGCGGCGCGCATCGGGTCAACGGCTGCGGCGAGCGAGAGGAGATTGGTCCGGTCCATGACAAGGACGCCAACAGTCATCGGGCGTTGCCCCGCGCCGACCTCGTCGGGAAACAGAGATTTTGCGGTATTTGACATATTGGTTTCGTAAAGTGGAAAGAAAAGTCACGCAAGGCCAAGAATAATCCGCATGAGTCGGACGCTATCCAAGGAGCCAGTCATGCCATTGCAAATGAACCGCGACGTATTCATCACCTGTGCCGTCACCGGATCCGGATCCACCCAAGACCGCAGCCCGCATGTGCCGCGCAGCCCGAAAGAGATTGCCGATAGCGCCATTGCGGCAGCAAAGGCAGGTGCAGCGGTCGTTCATTGCCATGTGCGCGACCCCGAGACAGGCACCCCGAGCCGCAATTTGGCGTATTTCCGCGAAGTGACTGATCGCATCCGCGATTCAGCGGTCGATGTCGTGTTGAACCTGACAGCCGGCATGGGGGGCGATATTGTGTTTGGCGGTGTCGACAAGCCGCTGCCGCCCGCCGCAGGCACCGATATGGCCAGCGCAGAAGAGCGCGTGGCGCATGTGGCGGAATGTCTGCCCGAAATCTGCACGCTCGATTGCGGCACGATGAACTTTGCCGAAGCGGATTATGTGATGACCAACACGCCGGGCATGCTACAGGCGATGGGCAAGATGATGACCGATCTGGGCGTGAAGCCGGAGATCGAGGCATTTGATACCGGCCATCTTTGGTATGCCAAGCAGCTGGTGAAGGATGGCATTCTCGAACCCAACGCACTGGTGCAGCTTTGCATGGGGGTGCCGTGGGGTGCGCCTGATGACCTCAACACATTCATGGCGATGGTCAACAATGTGCCGGATGAATGGACCTTCTCGGCCTTTTCGTTGGGCCGGAACCAGATGCCCTATGTTGCGGCATCGATTCTTGCTGGTGGCAACGTGCGGGTTGGGCTTGAGGACAATCTTATGCTCGACAAAGGTGTACTGGCGACCAACGAACAGCTCGTCGAACGCGCCGTTGGGATCATCGAAAACCTCGGCGCCCGCGTGATTGGCCCCGCCGAGGTGCGCGAGAAGCTTGGCCTGACCAAGCGCGCACCCGTTGCCGGTTAAGGAGAACGACAATGGCACAAGTGGCGGCGATTATTGGCGGGGGCGTGATCGGGGGCGGCTGGGCTGCGCGGTTCTTGCTTGCGGGTTGGGATGTGCGGGTTTTCGACCCTGACCCTGAAGCCGAAAGGAAGATCGGCGAGGTGCTCGCCAATGCCCGCCGCTCGCTGCCCGGATTGTCGGATGTGGCGATGCCTGCGGAGGGAAAGCTCTCCTTCCACGAGACGATGTCAGAGGCGGTTGATGGGGCGATCTATATTCAGGAAAGCGTGCCCGAACGCTTGGAACTGAAGCAAAAGGTCTATCAGACCTTGCAGGCCCATTGCGCGCCTGACGCGGTGATCGGCTCGTCCACCTCCGGCTTCAAGCCATCCGAGCTGCAAGGCTGCGCATCGCGTCCTGAACAGATCGTCGTCACGCACCCGTTCAACCCCGTCTATCTGCTGCCGTTGGTCGAACTCGTGACCACCGAGGCCAATGCGCCGGAGGTGGTGCAGCAGGCAAAGGATGTGCTGCAAGGGATCGGGATGTACCCGCTCCACCTCAAGCGCGAGATCGATGCCCATATCGCTGACCGCTTTTTGGAAGCCGTCTGGCGCGAGGCACTCTGGCTGATAAATGACGGCATCGCCACCACCGAAGAGATCGACAACGCGATCCGTTACGGCTTTGGCTTGCGCTGGGCGCAGATGGGTCTCTTCGAGACTTATCGCGTTGCAGGCGGCGAGGCGGGCATGCGCCACTTCATCGCCCAGTTCGGTCCTTGCTTGGAGTGGCCATGGACAAAACTGATGGATGTACCTGATCTGACGGATGAGCTGATCGACGCGATTGCTGGTCAATCAGACGCGCAATCAGGCCATCATTCCATCCGCGAGTTGGAGCGCATTCGTGACAACAACCTCGTTTCGATCCTGCGTGGGTTGAAGGCACAGGATTGGGGCGCGGGCGCACTACTCAAAGCGCGTGACAAGCAGATTGATCCGATCCCCGCGCAGCTTGACGATGTGGCTGATCTCTCAAAGCCTATTCTCACGGTCGAGCGGGCGGTTCCCCTCGATTGGACCGATTATAACGGCCACATGAATGAGGTGCGGTATCTTCAGGCTTTTGGGGATGCAACGGATCGTTTCATGATGATGGTCGGCTGTGACGGCGATTACATCCAGTCCACAGGCAGCTATTTCACTGCTGAAACCCATATCCGCCATGTGGACGAGGTTCATGCCGGCGCAACGATCAGGGTCGAGACGTTATGTATTCTGGGTGAGGGCAAGAAAATGCACCTTTTCCACCAGATGTTTGAAGGTGACAGGCTGTTGGCAACCGGCGAGCATATGTTGATCCATGTGAGCCTAGAGACGCGCAAATCCTCGCAGCCCGGTCCGGTGGTTGCCGAGCGTTTGGCGCGCGCTGCGGCTGCCCATTCCAATTTGCCACGCCCCGAAGGGCTTGGCGCAGCCGTTGGCAAGAGATGAAACGGGTACTGATCACCGGCGGGGCGTCCGGTATCGGCTACGCGATGGGTGCGGCTTTTGCCGCTGCGGGCTACGAGGTCTGGGTCACGGATGTGGACCAGACCGCGCTGGGCGCATTGCCGGAGGGTTGGCAGGGCCGGTTGGCTGATGTCTCGAACGAGGCGCAGATATCGACCTTCATGGCCGAGATCGCTGCAAAAGGTGGCTTGGACGCCTTATGCGTGAATGCGGGCACCAAAGGCCCGACCGCCGCGATCGAGGATGTCGCGCTGGAAGATTGGCGCGCATGTACGGCTGTGACACTCGACGGGGCGTTTCTGACGCTCAAACATGCTGCGCCAATGATGAAAGCAGCTGGAAAGGGCGCGGTGATCTTCACCTCCTCTACGGCGGGGATGTACGGCTACCCCTATCGCAGCCCGTACTCGGCCGCGAAATGGGCGATCATCGGCCTGATGAAAACCGCCGCGATGGAATTGGGGGCGTTTGGCATCCGCGCTAACGCGATCCTTCCCGGTGCGGTGGAAGGGCCGCGCATGGAGCGGGTGCTTGAGGCAGAAGCCACCGCCAAGGGCATGACACGCGATGCGGTTTATGAAGGTTACGCCAGCGGAACGTCGCTTAGAACATGGGTCACAGCTGAAGATATTGCTGCCGTCGCGGTGTTCCTTGCCTCCGATGCGGCGGCGCGGATTTCGGGGCAGTCGATCCCTGTTGACGGCCACACGGTCAACCCTGATCCGCAGATCGGCAGTTGATCAGTCGGCAATCTCGACCCGCGCATTTCCGGCGGTCATGTTGTCTGAAACGCGGTCGAACCGAAGATAGGCCAGCCCCTCATTCCCGTGAATGCTGTGCAAAGTGCCAACGATCTTTTCGCCTGTGGTGATCGCGCTGCCGCTTTCCGCTGACCCATGCAGGCGCACACGGCGCAGCCCTTTCTTCAATTCGGTCTTGTGGTGCATACGAGCCGTGACTTCCTGCCCGACATAGCATCCTTTGCGGAAATCGACGCCGTTGAGCCGCTCGAATCCCATTTCGAGGATGTAGCTCTCTCCAGAGAGTTCCGCGCCCATTTCGGGCACGGCAAGGCGCACGCGCAAGGCCTCGAAATCGGTATCGTCGGAATGGTCGTCATGCGCATAGTCCCTCCAGCCAAGGTCTGGGTGGCGGGGATCGGTGAGCGCCGTTTCAGGAGCGATGCCGCACCCACGGGAGACGACCAGACTGGTTTCCTCGATCCGCACATCGGCCCGCAGTTTGTACATCGACAACCGCTGCGCCAAGGCAGGCGCCACGTCGCTGGCGACATCGAGCAAGATATGATCTTCCCGCCCGATCAGGAAGAAATCCGCGATGAACTTACCTTGCGGGGACAGCAGCGCCGCATAGCAAATGCCATCCTTCTCCGGCAGGGCTTTCGTCACATCATTGGTGACGAGCCCCTGCAGGAACGTTTCGCGGTCTTTGCCATAGATGGCCAAAACAGTTCGGCTTTCCATGTTTTCCCTCATCGGCCTTTGACTCGCGATATAGGTCGGCGCGGCCTAGACTTCATCCCCGGCGCCGCTTTTTTCGCCACGATCATCGAACTGGAGGCTGTGTAATTCCCGATACGCGCCGCCGCGTGCCAAAAGCGCTTCATGGCTGCCTTGGTCAATCACCTGTCCACGATCCATCACGATGATTTTGTTAGCGTTACGCACGGTGGAGAGGCGATGCGCGATAACGAGCGTGGTACGGCCTTCGGCCAGCGTCTCAAGCGCCTCCTGCACGATTGCCTCGGAACGGGTATCAAGCGCAGAGGTCGCCTCATCCAAGAGCAGGATCGGGGTATCACGGAGCAGCGCACGCGCGATGGCGATGCGTTGCCTTTGCCCGCCGGAAAGGTTCGATCCGCGCGGCCCAGCGGGGCTGTCGAGGCCGTTCGGCAGGTTGGGCAGGAAGTCCGCGACATGCGCAGCCTTGAGCACCCGCTCGAGGTGCTCTGGCGCGATATCCCTGCGCCCGAGCAGAATGTTTTCGCGCACGGTTTCATCAAACAGCGCCGCGTCCTGCGATACCACCGAAACAAGCGCGCGGAGATCAGCCAGACGAAGCGAATTGGCAGGTTCGCCGCCGACGGTGATTTGGCCCGATTGTGGTTCGATCAGCCGCGTCAGTGCGTGGAACACCGTGCTCTTGCCAGCACCCGATGCACCGACAAGTGCCGTGGTTTTGCCCGCCTCAGCGATAAAGCTCAGCCCGCGCAGAACCGCATGATCTCCGTAGGAGAGCGTAACATCTTTGAACGCAACCTCGGGTGCGCCTGTCGGTGTTGCGACCGGCTTCGCAGGCTCTTTCAGCGCCGGCTCAGTCTCGAAAATTGCTAGTATGCGCTCGATACCCGCCGCTGCCGCTTGAATCAGACCCGAGATATCGCCAAGCCGCCTGAGCGGTTCAAAGGCCAAGGCCATTGCCGTGAAAAATGCCATGAACTCGCCAACGGTTTTGCTGCCTTCGATGATCTGTTTGCCGCCGTAAAGCAGCACAAAGAGGAAGCCCACGCCGGTCATCAGATCGATCAAGCCGGGGATAGATGCCCGCCCGAAAGCCGCCCGTACCTCTGCCACCACGCGCGACCGGATCAAGCGTTCGTAGCGGCGGGCCTGATAGTCTTCCAGCGCGTTGAGCTTGATCGGGGCGATGCCGTGAAACACCTCGTCGAGCCGCGTTGACATATTGCCCGCCACTTCGCGTGCATCCCGCGCACGTTTGCGGACATAGGCTTGCGCCAACAGCGAGGGCGCAATCAAGAGCGGGATGCCAATCAGCGCCGCGACAGTCCATTTCCAATCGACCCAAAGCGCCACACCAAAGAGCCAGAGCACCGCGACGGCGTCGCGGCTAATCCCTTGAACGATGCCCGTCCAGACGGTGCCAATGGATTGGACATCGCCCTGCACCCGCTCGATGAGGTAGCCGGGTGGGTTGGTCTGGTGGAAGGCGATCTCCAATCGCATCAAATGCCGTAGCAAAGCGGCGCGTATATCAGCGGCTGTGCTTTCGTTGACACGCGTTAGAAGCACTTGCTGGCCTACGGAACTGAATGCCCGCACGGTAAAGATGGCAAGGATCGTCAGCCCCACCGGCCATAGCGCCGAGGAGTCGCCATTGACGAAAACATCGTCGAACATCGGCTTCATTACGATGCTTAACAGGCCCAGCATCGAGCCTTCGAGCATCATCAGGAATACCGAAATCCCGAGCGGCAGCTTGTACTTCCGCAAGTAACCGCGCCATAGCCAGCCAAAGAGTGCGCGGGCCGAAATGCGCGGCTGTTCGGGGGGATTTGCGGTGTCGGACATCTGGCTTTCCTAATCGGTCCGTCTTGGTCTATCTGCTGCTCCGAGGCGGGGCAAGCGGCGCACGATTGACGCCATCCATAAAAAAGCTAACGTCCGCCTCGCGCATTGCTACAGGAGCTGAAATGTCGCTTTCCCAAGGCGTATCCTACCTCGCTATTCCCGGTCCGTCTGTTCTGCCCGAGCGGGTCTTGCGGGCTATGGTGCAGCCATCACCAAACATCTACGAAGGCAAACTGCCCGATATCACGGCCAGTCTCGTCCCCGATCTGAAGCGCCTTGCAGGGACAGAGGGGCATTTGGCGATGTATATCTCTAATGGGCACGGTCTTTGGGAGGCGTCGCTCGCCAACACGATGTCGCGCGGTGATAAGGTGTTGGTGCTGGTCACGGGGCGGTTCGGGTTTGGCTGGGAAGAAATGGCCCGTGGCATGGGGCTGGATGCCGAAATCATCAATTTTGGCGAACATGAAACGATTGATCCGGCGCGGCTGCGGGCGCGATTGGCGCAGGACAAAGAACACGAAATTGCTGCCGTGTTGACGGTGCATGTGGATACCTCGACGGGCTTGCGCAGCGCGGTGCCGCCGTTGCGCGCGGTGCTTGATGAGCTGTCGCATCCGGCGCTCCTCATGCTCGATGCGATCGCCTCCTTCGGCTGCGACCGGATCGAGATGGATGCATGGGGTGTCGATGTGCTCTTAGCCGCCTCGCAGAAAGGCCTGATGGCGCCGCCGGGAATGGGATTCGTCTGGTTCAATGACCGTGCTGATGCGCGGCGGGAGCATGCCGATTGTGCGACCCGATATTGGGATTGGCGCCCGCGTGCGAAGCCTGAATTGTTCTACGAATACTGGGATGGCACAGCCCCGACGCACCAGCTGTTTGCCCTGCGGGAAGCAGTGAACATGATCCAAGAGGAAGGCCTGCCGCATGTCTGGCAGCGTCATGAGATCTTGGCGCGGGCTGTTTGGGCGGCGGTAGAGTGCTGGGGCAAAAGTGGCGATATCGCCTTGAACGTTGCGGATGCGAACCAGCGTTCGCATGCCGTCACCTCGATACGCATGGGCGGTGGCGCGGCAACCAAGCTGCGGAAATGGTGCGAACATCAGGCAGGCCTCACGCTCGGGATCGGGTTGGGGCGGCATCCGGAGGAGGATTACCTCAGGGTGGGCCACATGGGCCATGTGAATGCCCATATGATCCTCGGTGCGCTCGGTACGATGGAAGCAGGGCTTACCGCGCTTGGTATCCCGCATGGGCGGGGCGGGGCTGCTGCTGCCGGTGACGTGATCTCAACGGCGTTGCGCGCGCCTTGCCCCGATTAGGGAAATCAAACGGTCAACAGTGAGCGCCGCAATCAGCACCGCAGGGAAGCCGCCAAGCGCCGCGAGGGTCCACAGCGCAAAGAACAACGTCACGCCAGTGGTGACGAGAAATGGCGTTGTAAAATCTTCGACGCGGCGCGGTGTTGACGACATGGCAGACCTCTTCTGCCATAATCCTAGCCCAGCGGGTTAAAATGCCACTTAACTTTTGCGTGCGCGCTCCAATGCGGCAGGAAGCGCAGCCTCGAATGCATCAAGCGCTTCGGCGTTGCCTGTGCTGACGCGGATGCAGCGGTTCTGCGGCGGTTGGAACGGCATGCGGATGAAAATTGCGTCTTTGCCCAGCTCGGCAACGATCCGTTTTGACAGCTCACCATCCGCGCCACAGTCGATGGTCACAAAGTTGGTGGCGGATGTCAGCGGTCGCAGCCCGTTTGCTTCGGCGATGCTGCCGATACGGGCGCGCGCTTCGGACGTCCATTGAAGGATATTGGTATACCAGTCACGATCATGAAGCGCGGCCAACGCGGCGACCTGACCGAGCATATTGACCCCGAACTGGTTTCGGATGCGGTCAAAGGCCGAGATAATCGGCACCGCGCCGATCGCGTAACCAACGCGCTGACCGGCCAGCCCATAGGCCTTTGAGAAGGTGCGCATGCGGATCACGCGCGGATCATCTGGAACGATGGGCAGGGTCGCTGATGCTGGCGCAAAATCGCAGTAGGCTTCATCGAGGATCAACAACGCCCCTTCTGGGACCTCGGAGATCATCCGCGCGATGACATCCGCATCATGCCAGTTCCCCATCGGGTTGTTGGGGTTGGAAATATAGATCAGCCGCGCGCCGGTGCTGCGGGCCTTGGCAATCAGGCGTTCGGGGTCTTCGTGGTCGCCGGTATAAGGGACCTCATGCAGCACCCCGCCATAGCCTTTCACATGGTAGTTGAAGGTGGGGTAGGAGCCGCGCGACGTCACCACCGGCGTGCCCTCAGTCACGGTCAGGCGCACGAGCTGGCCCAGCAAGCCGTCGATTCCCTCACCGATCATGATATGCTCAGGCCCGATCTGGTGATGGTCCGCCAATGCCATGCGCAGATCGTGGCAATCACCGTCACCGTATTTCCATATCTCGGGCGCAGCTTTGCTGATCGCTTCGAGCGCTTTGGGCGAGGGGCCAAAACCACATTCATTGGCCCCGATCCGCGCTGCGAAAGGGCGTTCGAGGGCGCGCTCCACATCGTCGGGGCAATTGAACGGCATGGTCGAGGGCAGGGCGGCGATAAGCGGTGTCAGGCGGGGATCATTCTGTGTCATGGCGCGAATTAGACATGAGAAATCCGGCAGAACAAGAGCAAAGAAAAAGCCCGCGCGGGTGGCGCGGGCTTCTGTTTCAGGTCATCCGCAGGGCAGCTATCAACCGATTTCCTCCAGCCGCGCAAGGGCGGCTTTCAGCTGGCCCTCTTCCTCTTCGCGCAGGCGCAGGTTCTCGCGGGCTTCTTCGACCACCTCTTCGGGCGCGGAGGCCACGAATTTGGGGTTGTTCAACCGCCCACGCAGGCCGCCAAGCTCCTTTTCCAGCTTGCCGAGCACTTTCGATAGGCGTGCCTTTTCAGCGTCCACATCAATGATGTCGGCCAGCGGCAGGGCAAAGGTTGCACCCGCCGTAGGCACCGTGATCGCGCCTTTCGGGGCGCTCTCGACGCTGTCGATCCCTTCGATCCGCGCAAGGCGCTTGATCAGGGTTTCATTGTTGGCAAGCGCGGTTTTGGCGGCATCGTCCGCATCCAGTTGCAGCACCGGAATGCGCAGACCCACCGGCACGTTCATCTGGGCGCGGGCAGAACGCACACCTTCGATCAGCGAAATCGCCCAGTTCATCTCCGCGTCTGCGGCAGCGTCAACCAGATCGGCAGCGGCATAGTTCGGCCAATCCGCATGGACGAGCATTTTCGAACGTGTGCCCATCAGCCCCCAAAGCTCTTCTGTAATGTAAGGCATGATCGGGTGCAGCAGAACCAGACATTGACCCAGCACCCAGCCCATCGTCTGCTGGGTTTCCAGCTTCTCAGCATCGGATCCATCCATCAGGAGCGGCTTGGAGAACTCCACATACCAGTCACAGACCTTACCCCAAACAAAGGCGTACAGCGCATTGGCGGCATCGTTGAAGCGATAGGCTTCTAGCGCGGCATCCACCTCTTCGCGCACGCGGGCGGTTTCGCCGATGATCCACTTGTTCACCGTTTGCGTGGCGGTCGGGATCGCGGTGCTGCCTGAATGCGATTCGAAGACGCCGTTCATCTCGGCAAAGCGGCAGGCATTCCATAGCTTGGTACCAAAGTTCCGGTAGCCCTGAATGCGATCTTTCGAAAGCTTCAGCACACCGCCAATCGCCGCCATCGAGGCATTGGTGAAGCGCAGTGCGTCTGCGCCGTATTCATCAATGATTTCAAGCGGGTCGATGACATTGCCCTTGGTCTTGGACATCTTCTGCCCTTTTTCGTCCCGCACCAATTGATGCAGGTAGACCGTGTGGAACGGCTCCTGATCGACGACGGCCAATTGCATCATCATCATCCGCGCCACCCAGAAGAACAGGATGTCAAATCCGGTGATCAGCACATCGGTGGGGAAGTATTTCTCCATCTCCGGCGTCTTTTCGGGCCAGCCGAGCGTGCCGATGGGCCAAAGGCCGGAAGAGAACCATGTATCTAGCACGTCAGGGTCGCGGGTCAGGGCGACGCCAGCGCCTGCTTTGGCTTGCGCTTCCTCCTCGGTCGCGGCGCAGTATTCGTTGCCCTCGGCATCGAACCAAACCGGAATCTGGTGCCCCCACCAAAGCTGGCGGGAGATACACCACGGCTCGATATTTTCGAGCCAATGGTAGTAAGTCTTTTCGCCACTTTCAGGGATTATCTTGGTGCGCCCTTCGCGCACTGCATCCAGCGCGGGGCCAACAACCTTCTGCGCATCGACAAACCATTGGTCGGTCAGCATCGGCTCGATGACCACGCCTGAGCGGTCGCCAAACGGCTGCATGATCTTCTTGTCTTCAATGGTGATCATCAGCCCTTCGGCATCTATGTCGGCCACGACGCGCTTGCGTGCCTCGAAGCGGTCCAGCCCGCGATATTCTTCCGGCACGAGGTTGATCGCATCGACGGTGGCTTCGGTAAATGCATCACCCTTGGCAAAGCCCTGCGCCTTTGCGGCTTCCTCGGCGTAGGGCGCGCCATCGGCCCGCATCTGGCCGCGCGTGTCCATCAGGCGGTACATTGGGATGCCGCCACGCCTGGCGACTTGATAGTCGTTGAAATCATGCGCACCGGTGATCTTCACCGCGCCGGAGCCAAAGGTCGGATCGGGGTATTCATCGACGATGATCGGGATCAAGCGGCGATGCTCTTTTGGCCCAACCGGAATTTCGCACAGCTTGCCCACGATCGGCGCATAGCGTTCATCAGAGGGATGCACCGCGACCGCGCCATCGCCCAGCATCGTTTCGGGGCGGGTGGTGGCGATAGAGATGTAATCGCGCTCTTCTTCGAGGATGATATTCCCGTCCTCGTCCTTCTCGATATAGGTGTAGGTTTCGCCACCTGCGAGCGGGTATTTGAAGTGCCACATATGGCCGTCGACTTCGATATTCTCGACCTCGAGGTCAGAAATCGCTGTCTCGAAATGCGGATCCCAGTTCACCAGCCGCTTGCCGCGATAGATCAGGCCCTTTTCGTACATATCGACGAAGACCTTGATCACCGCATCGTGGAAGTTGCCGCTCTGGTCGCTCTCGGGCGCACCCGGCGCTCCGGACATGGTGAAGGCGTTGCGTTCCCAGTCGCAGGAACAGCCCAACCGTTTGAGCTGATTGACGATGGTGTCACCGTATTGGCCCTTCCACTCCCAGACCTTTTCAAGGAACTTCTCGCGCCCGAGTTCGCGGCGGCCCGCATTGCCTTGGGCGGCGAGCATTTTCTCGACCTGAAGCTGCGTCGCGATGCCTGCATGGTCCTGCCCCGGTTGCCAGAGCGTGTTAAAGCCGCGCATGCGGTGCCAGCGGATCAGGATATCCTGCAACGTGTTGTTGAACGCATGGCCCATATGCAGCGCGCCGGTCACGTTCGGCGGCGGGATCATGATGGTGAAGCTCTCTGCATCCGGCTTCGCGTTCGCGCCTGCGCGGAAGCTGCCAGAATTGGTCCAAGCCTCAAAAATGCGGGCTTCAGCCTCGGCTGCGTTAAAGGTCTTTTCCATTGCCATGATCGCGGTCCCTTATTCGTCGGGACCATCTAACGCGGGGGGCGGCGGAGGAAAAGCCCTCTCTGCCGCCCTTAGGCGCTACGGTCGATCTTGGTCGAGAGGTGGATCAGGCTTTCCAGCGCCATCACCCCGTCAATCGCACCGATCCGGTCGAGCGTATCGTCCAGCGCGCCGGTGGACTCGGTGCGCAACTGGCAAGCCAGATCAAAGCGCCCCGATGTTGTGTGTACGCGCTCCACCGCAGGCAGGCGGCGCAGTTGGTTCAGCACATTGGTTTGCGCGGCGGGGGTGATATGGACGAGCACCGTCGCGCGGATAGCATTGCGCAGCGTGTCCTCGCTCAGTCGCAGCGTGTAACCCGCAATCACGCCCGCCCGCTCCAACCGCTCGATCCGTGCTTGGGCGGTGGTGCGGGCAATTCCGACACGCGCCGCCAGCGCCGAAGTCGGCAATCGCGCATTGGCGGAAAGTTCTGCGATCAAGCGGCGGTCGATGTCATCCAGTTCCGTCATAATGCCGATATTATCGGCATTATTGATTAATGATAAGCATTTTTGCGCAAAGTGCTGAGTCAGTCTGACATTTCCCACCGTAAACTAAGAGCAATAATAAAGATCGAGGCGGAGGTTCCCATGTTGCAGCGCTTGGAAAAAGCAGATTGCCCAGCATCTTATTTGCAGCGTTTCCAACCGGATATGCCGGTGCATTTTTTCGCGCCCGCAGCGCTGGACCGGCGGTTGGATGATTTCGTGAACGGCTTCGCGGGGGATGTGACCTATGCGGTCAAGGCGAACCCGTCTGATCGGGTCGTGGCGCGGCTTTGGGGCAGGGGGCTTGCCGGTTTCGATGTTGCCTCCCCGACGGAGATAGAGAGCGTACAGCGGCTCTGCGGGTCCGCCGTACCAATGCACTACAACAATCCCGTGCGCAGCAGCGCCGAGATCGCGGCAGCCCGTCGCGCGGGGGTGCGGTCATGGTCGGTTGACGATGCGGGCGAGTTGCGGAAAATGGCTGCGGCGGGGCTTGAGCTTTACAATGAAGTCAGCGTGCGCTTCTGCCTCGACGTCGAAGGCGGGCATTACAATTTTGGCGATAAATTCGGCGCCACGCCGGATCAGGCGGTGGCGTTGTTGCGATGCGTCTCCGAGGCAGGTTGGCGACCGGCGCTGACCTTTCATGTTGGCACACAATGCCAACGGCCGGGGGCATATGCCCGCTACATCGCAGCTGCTGCGGATATCGCGCAGCGTGCCGATGTTCGCATTTCGCGGCTCAATGTTGGGGGCGGTTTCCCGTCTGCGCGGCAGGGCGCAGCACCGGAGTATGGCCGCTTCTTCGCGGCGATCAAAGAGGCAGTTGATGCGGCTTTTGCTGACCGCCCCGCGCTCTTGTGTGAGCCGGGTAGGGCGCTTGTTGCTGACAGCTATGCCTATGCCGTCCGCATCAAATCACTGCGCGCGGGACGGGTTTACCTGAATGACGGCATCTATGGCGGGCTGTCGGAATTCCTATCGATGCATATGCCTACGTTCGAGGTGATCAGCAGGGACGGTACACCGCGCACCGGCGAAAGTGTCGCCCGTGTCGCCTTTGGCCCGACCTGTGACAGCATCGACAAATTGCCAGAAGCGTTGGAGCTCCCCTCTGATACACGGGAGGATGACTGGCTCCTGTTCCGGTCGATGGGAGCCTATCTGACAGGCGTTACCACGCGGTTTAACGGCTACGGGCGCTGCGAGACTGTCACGGTCGCAACGCTTTAGCGTCACTCTGCGATCGAAAATCCGGTAATCAACTGCCTCAGTCCCAAGGCCGCCCCTGCGAAGATCGCCATGACGGTGATCGGCGCGGACCACGCCAGCACCGAGAAGGCCGACAGCCCTTGCCCGATACTGCATCCCATCGCCACAACCGCACCAACACCCATCAACGCCGCGCCAAAGATTTGCCGCCGCAATTCGCGCGGATCTTCACAAGCTTCCCAGCGGAAATGCCCTTTGATCAGCGAACCGATGAACGCGCCGATCCAAACCCCCGCGACCGAGCCGAGCGCAAAACTGAGCGTGGTGCCTGACGCGGTCATTGTCCAAAGAATGGACTCGCCGAGCGGTGCTGCAAATGTGTGGGAAACAACCTGAAGCTCCTCAAAGCCATTCCGGGCGATCCACTGTGTTCCGGCCCATGCAATGATCACCGATAGCCCCGCGATGGCCCCCCAGAAAATAGTTTTTCGTTCCTGCCTGACCCGCGCGGGAGCAAGGGTGAACCCGAGGATAAGCGCGCCAATGATAATCCCGATTGTAGAAGGCGCGAAGCCTGTCCAATTGGCAATGCTGTGGGCAATTCCCGGAATATGCTCAGCTGCGCGCTCGGCCGGAAATAGCCAAACGCGGACATAGGCAAATGGACCGGAGATCGTTGCATAGGCTGCAATGCCCATCACGAGGACGATCATGAAATTGCGCAGGTCACCGCCACCCAAACGCGCCAACGCGCCGTAGCCGCAATTGCCCGCGAGTGCCATGCCGTACCCGAATACAAGCCCGCCCGCGATGCTCGCAAGCGGCATCCACCGGAAATCAAGGTAGATTGTTTCGGGCAGGGACAGCAGCCCAGTCGCGCTCAAGGCGAAAGTGCCAATGATCGCTACCCCTAGTGCGACGCCCCACATCCGCAGGCGAATGTCAGATTCACCGTAAAAGAAATCCTCGATGGCGCCGAGTGTGCAAAAGCGGCCCAATCGGGCAGCAAGCCCGAGCAGGATACCACCGATCCCGCCAATAATCGCAGCGAGGTTTCCCTCGCCGATAACATCAATCCACACGGCGTCCTCCCATCGAAACCGCCGTTACCACGGCGGTTTCCTCCTTATCGTGTGCAGAATAGGTCGTAGACCAAATCAATAATCTGGCGCGGTCTGTCGTCCGTCAAGCGGTAGTAGATCGTCTTGCCGTCACGTCGCGGCGTCACAAGCCCTTCGAGCCGCAGCCGCGCGAGCTGTTGCGAAACAGCCGCCTGCCGCGCCGAGAGCAGGTCTTCGAGTTCGGTGACCGATTTTTCTCCCGATGCCAGATGGCACAAAATCATCAGCCGTCCCTCATGGCTGATCGCTTTCAGGAAATTCGCCGCATCCGTCGCGTTGCTTACCAATTCGTCCAGACCGGCTTCGTCAATTTGGTCGTCAATAATTGGAATACCCATAGTCCGCGTCCCTGCGCGCTATTATGCTAAGTATAGCTTTGCCTACCATATACTCGCAAGAAACACAATTTTTCGATGTGTGTTCCTTGGCTTGGCCGGTCAGCTAGAGGCTTCCGGTTTCTGCACAGGCTCTATACCCGCGTCCGAAATCATCTTCGAGAGCAATCCCCAAAAAAAATCTTCACCCGGATAGCCTTCGATCCGTCCGACCTCTGCACCATCAACAAGCAGCACGAAGGTTGGCGTGAACTGGAGAGGGCGGGTCAGGGTGACGCCCTCCGGCAGATCAGCGTGGATGTCATGTTTGATCAACGGGGCAGAAGCGCCTTCAGCGGTTTTCGGGTATTCGATGCCGACGTCGCTTTCCCAGCGCGCGCACCACATGCAGCCATCTTCCTCCGCCATCAACAGATTGACGGTTTCCGCACTGGCGAGGAGCGGAAGCCAGACCAGCGGCAGGCTAAGAAGAAACGCACGCATGATTTGAATCCCGATTGACGGATAGCTGAACACTTATCATAATTTGAATATATGAATAAGACAAGATTTGAATAAGGCAGGGATGGCGCATGTTGGAAATCAGTTACATCGGGGCGGCCGTGGCGGGGCTTTTGTCTTTCTTCACCCCATGCGTTCTGCCGATGGTTCCGTTCTACCTGTGCTACATGGCCGGATTGAGCATGTCGGAACTGCGCGACGAAGGCGGAATCGCGGCTGGTGCTCAGCGGCGACTGGTGCTTTCGTCCATTGCCTTCGCCTTGGGCGTCACCACGATTTTTGTGCTGCTGGGCATGGGCGCAACGGCGCTAGGACAGCTTTTCCTGCAATGGAAGCAGCCGCTCTCCTACCTCGCTGCTGCGGTTTTAGCGCTCTTCGGGCTGCACTTTTTGGGCGTGATGCGCATTCCGCTCCTGTATCGCGAGGCGCGGCTTGAAACCACTGGGGAGCCGCGCGGGATTGCCGGTTCCTATGTGATGGGGCTCGCCTTCGGTTTCGGGTGGACCCCATGCGTTGGCCCTGCCTTGGCCTCGATCCTGATGATTGCGGGCGGCATGGGCAACCTATGGGAGGGCGCGGCGCTTCTGGCTGTTTATGGGGTGGCGATGACGGCCCCCTTTGTAATTGCCGCCTTGTTTGCGCGCCCGTTTCTTGCGTGGGTGGCCCGTCATCGTGGGGCGCTGGCCTATGCCGAGCGGATCATGGGCCTCATGCTGTTGCTGTTCGCGGCGCTGATCGCGACCAACAGCGTCAATCTTATCGCACAATGGATGATCGATGCCTTCCCGTCGTTCTCGGGTTTGGGCTGAAAGGAGTGACTATGAATCGTTTATTACCAATCGCTGCGGGCCTCATTGCTGTGGCCACTTCCCTATCGGCTGCAGTGTTGGGCGATGATGGCCTACACAAGGCGCCGTGGATGCGCGACACCTTCAAAGACTTGCGGGAGGATCTCGCCGAGGCCAATGCCGAAGGCCGTAGGTTGATGGTGATGATCGAGCAGCGCGGCTGCATCTATTGCACCAAGATGCATGAAGAGGTCTATCCCGACCCCGCCATTGACCCGATCCTGAGCGAGAACTTCTACGTCGTTCAGATCAACATGTTCGGTGATTTCGAGGTCACGGATTTCGACGGTGAAATCCTGACGGAGAAAGAAGCCGTGCTGAAGTGGGGCGCGATGTACACGCCAACGATTCTCTTCTTCCCTGAAGAGGTGTCCGAAGGTGTACCCGCCCATGAGGCGAGGGTCGCCTATGTTCCCGGGGCATTGGGCGTCGAGATGTTCGGTAACATGCTGAACTGGGTTCTGGAGCACGGCTACGAGAGCGGAGAAAATTTCCAGAAATATCATGCGCGTAAGTTCAACGAGCGTCGGCAGTAGCCCGCGCCGCAGCGCAGCTTGAGCCTTCGCCGCAGCGCAGAATATTCAATTATTTGAATTTAATGTTGCGAAAATCTCAGGCTGTGTTCTATTGTATGCACAAATATGAATAAGATGGGATCTCCAGGGAGGGCAAATGAAACGCACTATCCAATTTGTAGCAGGGCTGGCCATCACGGCGACAGCAGCTGTTGCCGAGGTCGCGCCGGGCGACGTCGTTTTTGGTGATTACGGCGAGGTCGTCGAGTCGCTCACCGGTGTCGCTGGCGATCCCGAAGCAGGGCGCGCGGTAATGAACAAGGGTTCAGGCAACTGCGTCGCCTGTCATCAGGTGACAGAGCTTCTGGAAGTGTTCCCCTTCCACGGTGAGGTTGGCCCCTCGCTTGACTATGTTGGCGAACGTTGGACCGAGGCAGACCTGCGCGGCATCCTCGTCAACGCGAAGAACGTGTTCCCCGATACGATGATGCCGGCTTTTTACAAGGTCGACGGGTTCAACCGGCTTGGCGACGGCTTCACCGGCAAAGCATTGGAAGGGCCGGCCTCGCCGCTCCTGACCGCACAGCAAATCGAAGATGTTATCGCCTACCTCATGACGTTGCAGTGAGCTGGGCCAAGGATTGAGAAGGAGAAGTCATGACTTTTACTCGTAGGGATACCCTGCTGATGGCGATGGGAACGGCCGCTGCCGCCATCCTGCCATTTCGTGCATCCGCTGCCGCAGAAGACGCGATTTCCGCGTTCACTGGCGGCGCCGAGGCAGGCGAGGGCGGCATCACGCTGACCGCTCCTGAAATCGCCGAAAACGGGAACTCGGTGCCGGTGTCTGCCGTAGCGCCGGGCGCAGTTGCGATTGCACTCTTCGCAATGGGCAACCCGACACCCGATGTGGCGACGTTCTCGTTCGGCCCGCTGGCCGCAACGCAATTGGCGTCCACTCGCATTCGTCTGGCGGGTACGCAAAATGTTGTGGCCGTCGCCCGCATGGCGGACGGCAGCTATGTGAGGGCTTCGCAAGAAGTCAAAGTGACCATCGGCGGCTGCGGCGGCTGATTAAAGGAGGATATGGAAAATGGCAGATAACGTTACCCCCCGCGTCCGTGTCCCCCGCAGCGCTGCTGCTGGTGAGACGATTACCATCAAGTCAATGATTTCGCACCCGATGGAGTCGGGCCAGCGCAAAGACAGCGATGGCAACCCGATCCCGCGGTCGATCATCAACCGCTTTACATGCGCGTTCAACGGACAGTCCGTGATTGAAGTGGCTCTCGAGCCGGCAATCTCCACCAACCCGTTCTTTGAGTTCGAGGCCTTGGTCCCTGAGGCCGGAACCTTCGAGTTCACTTGGTACGATGATGACGGCTCGGTCTACACCGAATCCAAGGACATCGCGCTCGCTTGATCGCGGCGGCAACGGGAGGAAGACAAATGACAAAAGCACTTCTGAAAGGTGCGATTTATGCAGCAGCGCTGGGCGGTTTCGCCCAGTTCGCCGCCGCCGATGAAGATGCCAGCCTCGTCATCAATGGCGAACTTGAGATCGTCACCGAAGCGCCCGCTCCGGCCCATCTCGATGGTGCCTTGCGGACGATATATTCTGGCTGGGTCTTCCGGTCGGACGAGACACAAACCATGCAGATGGACGACTTCGACAACCCCGGCATGATCTTCGTCGAGGAAGCGATGGTCGCATGGAACACGCCTGAAGGCACCGAAGGCAAATCCTGCGCAGATTGTCATGGTGACGCTGAGGACAGCATGCGCGAAGTCCGCGCCGTCTATCCGAAGTGGAACGACGATGCTGGTGAACTGCGCACCCTGCAAATGCAGATCAATGCCTGCCGCACCGAGCAGATGGGCGCTGATGCACTGAAGACCGACGCTGGCGCCATGCTCAGCATGGAAGCCTATATCTCCGCAGTGGGCCGCGGCACGATCGTTAATGTAGCGATCGACGGCCCCGTGCAGGAGATTTGGGAGCAAGGGCGCGACCTGTACTATGAGCGGACCGGACAGCTGGATCTGAGCTGTGCTAACTGCCACGAGCAGAACTACGGCAACCTGATCCGTGCGGACCACCTCAGCCAAGGTCAGATCAACGGTTTCCCGACCTACCGCCTGAAAAACGCAAAGCTGAACGGTGTTCAGGGCCGCTTCAAAGGCTGCGTGCGGGATACGATGGCCGAGACTTATAGCCCCGGTAGCCCCGAATTCGTGGCGCTTGAGCTATATGTCGCATCGCGTGGCAATGGTCTTTCCGTCGAAGGTCCGTCCGTCAGAAACTAAAGCTAGAGGCTCACACTGGGATCTCCGGTGTGAGCTTTTCTTTACCTTAAAATATTCAAAAAACAGAATGCGAAGGGTCAGACGATGATTTCGAGGCGAGACTTTCTGCAAGTGAGTATGGCAGCATCGGCTCTTGTCGGGGCGTCCGGTTTCGGAAATTGGTCCCGGCTTGCGGCGCAGCAGGCTCTGACACAAGACCAGCTTTTGCAGTTTGATACGTTCGGCAATGTCTCCTTGATCCATGTGACGGATATTCACGCGCAGATGAAGCCGATCTGGTTCCGTGAACCGGAGATCAATCTGGGCGTCGGTGGGAACAAGGGCGCAGTGCCGCATATTACCGGCGCTGATTTCCGCCGCGCCTATGGCATCGCTGATAACAGCCCCAGCCATTATGCGCTGACCTATGACGATTTCACGTCGCTGGGCCGCGCCTATGGCAAGATGGGCGGGCTTGACCGTGTGGCGACCGTGATCAACGCAATCCGCGCTGACCGCCCCGATGCGATTTTGCTCGATGGTGGCGACACATGGCACGGCTCCTACACCTGCTACCAGACCGAAGGGCAGGATATGGTCAACGTGATGAACGCGCTGAAGCCCGACGCGATGACCTTCCACTGGGAATTTACGCTCGGTCAGGATCGCGTCCGCGATATCGTCGGTGATCTGCCGTTCAAAGCACTCGGCCAGAATATCTTTGATGCCATGTGGGATGAGCCCGCGCCCGAGTTTGAACCCTATACATGGTTCGAACGTGGCGGCGCAAAGATCGCCGTGATCGGGCAGGCTTTCCCCTATATGCCCATCGCCAACCCAGGTTGGATGTTCCCTGACTTCTCCTTCGGTATTCGCGATCAACGCATGCAGGAGATGGTCGATGAAGTGCGCGCGCAAGGCGCGGACCTTGTCGTCGTACTGTCGCATAACGGCTTCGACGTGGACAAGAAGATGGCCACGAAAGTGACCGGCATTGATGTCATCCTTTCGGGCCACACCCATGATGCCATTCCAGAGCCTGTTTTGTCTGGCGATACGCTGATCGTCGCCTCCGGCTCCAACGGCAAATTCGTCAGCCGCGTTGATCTCGACGTGCGCGATGGCCGCCTGATGGGCTTCCGTCACAAGCTGATCCCGATCTTTGCAGATGTGATTGCGCCGGATGCCTCCGTCTCCGCTCTGATTGATGAGCAGCGCGCGCCCTATGAGGCCGCGTTGAACGAAGTGATCGGCAAGACCGACGATGAGACGCTCCTTTACCGTCGCGGCAATTTCAACGGCTCGTGGGACGATCTGATCTGCGACGCGCTGCTCTCCGAGCGGGATGCGCAGATTGCCATGTCGCCCGGCGTCCGCTGGGGACCGTCGATCATGCCGGGGCAGGATATCACCCGCGAGGATATCTGGAACGTTACATCGATGACCTACCCCAAGGCGTATCGCACCGAAATGACCGGCGAATTCATCAAGGTCATCATGGAAGATGTTGCCGACAATATCTTCAACCCGGATCCCTATTACCAGCAGGGCGGGGACATGGTGCGCTTGGGCGGTCTAGGCTACCGCGTCGATGTCAGCAAACCCATTGGCGAGCGCATTTCGGATGTCACGCTCCTCGCAACAGGCGAGGCGCTGGATGACGCGAAATCCTATGTCGTCGCCGGTTGGGCCAGTGTCAACGAGGGCACCGAAGGCCCCGATATCTGGGATGTCGTGGAAAGCCACATTCGTAAATTGGGCACCGTTTCTGTCGGCACCAACACCTCTGTTCAGGTGACTGGGAACTGACGGTTTGAAGGGAACGAAAATGGATATTAAATTCAAAGGAACCAAACCTTCGCGCCGCGCCTTTCTCTCCGGGGCACTCGCCGCAGGTGGCGCCGCTGCCAACGCCGGCGTGGTGAAGGCGCAGGAAGCAGTCATCACCGAAAAGCAGCCTTGGAGCCAATACCTTGGCGAAGGGGTTGATGCGTTTCCTTATGGCTCTCCGAGCAAGCACGAAGCACATGTGGTGCGCCGCAGCGTCGAATGGTTGACTGCCGATCCGATCTCCTCGGTCAACTTCACACCGTTGCACGAACTGGACGGCATTATCACGCCCAACGGTCTGTGCTTTGAGCGGCACCACGGCGGTATCGCCGAGGTCGAGCCTGCCGATCACCGGATCATGATCAACGGTCTGGTCGACAAGCCACTGGTATTCACCATGCAAGACCTCATGCGGTACCCGCGTGAGAACCACGTCTATTTCCTCGAATGCGCGGCCAATAGCGGCATGGAGTGGGCAGGTGCCCAGCTGAACGGATGCCAGTTCACGCACGGCATGATCCATAACGTCATGTATACCGGCGTTCCGCTGCGCCTGTTGCTTGAGGAAGCTGGCGTCAAAGCCAATGGTAAATGGATCATGGTCGAGGGTGCGGATGCATCTGGCATGAACCGCTCCATCCCGATGGAAAAAGCGCTCGATGACTGCCTTGTCGCGTTCAAGATGAACGGCGAAGCGCTGCGCCCGGAGCAAGGCTACCCCGTGCGCCTCGTCGTTCCCGGCTGGGAAGGCAATATGTGGATCAAATGGCTCCGTCGCATCGAAGTGGGCGATCAGCCGTGGCACGCGCGCGAAGAAACGTCGAAATACACCGATCTTTTCGAAAACGGTCAAGCCCGTCGCTTCACTTGGGAGATGGACGCAAAATCCGTCATCACCAACCCCAGCCCGCAAGCGCCGCTGACCCACCGCAAGGGCTGGACAGTTCTCACTGGCGTCGCATGGTCCGGTCGCGGGACAATCCCCCGCGTGGATGTGACTCTGGACGGTGGCAAGAACTGGCATCAGGCCCGTATGTCCGGCCCGAGCATGAACAAGTCCATGCACCGCTTCTATTACGAATTTGAATGGGACGGTTCACCGCTGCTTTTGCAGAGCCGCGCACATGACTCAACGGGCTATGTGCAGCCCACGAAGAACGAGCTGCGCGCCATTCGGGGTGAAAACTCGATCTACCACAACAACGGTATCCAAACCTGGTACGTCAACGAACAAGGGATCGCCGAAAATGTCGAAATTTCTTAAAATTTTCGCACCCGCCGCAGCAGGCGCAGCCTCGGTTCTGACACTGGCCTATGTTCTGGCCGATCAATTTGTCGTCGATCTTCCCGCGCCGCTGCGTGATGCCGTCGCTGTGCAGCCGGCTCAGGCACAGGATGCCGCGCCGGCGGCAGAGCCAACACCTGTGGCAGAAGCGCCTGTCGTGCAGGTTGCTGCGTTTGCCGAGGCCTCGGTACCGAGCATTCCGGGGGGGTATGGTCTGGGGCGCGAGGCGCATCCTGCTGAAATCGCCGCATGGGATATCGATGTCCGCCCCGACGGGCAGGGCCTTCCGGCTGGTGAAGGAGATGTCTGGACTGGTGAAGAAGTATTCGTCGAGAAATGCGCCGTCTGTCACGGTGATTTCGGCGAGGCAGTTGGCCGCTGGCCGGTGCTCGCAGGCGGGTGGAATACCCTTGAGGACGCCGATCCGGTGAAAACCATCGGCTCCTATTGGCCCTACCTTTCGACCGTTTATGACTACGTCAACAGGGCGATGCCCTTTGGCTATGCCCAGTCGCTTGAGCCAGATGAGATCTACGCGATCACCGCATACCTCCTGTATCTGAACAACCTCGTCGAAGACGACTTCGTGCTGAACAACGAGAACTTCACCGAAATGCGCTTACCGAACGAGGAAAATTTCTATCTCGACGACCGGCTTGAAACAGAATTCCCTGTTTTCGTGCGACCGGAAATTTGCATGGAAAACTGCAAAGAGACAGTCGAAATCACCATGCGCGCAACCGTGCTGGACGTGACGCCGGAAGAAGACGGCACCGAAGAGGCCGCCGTCCCCGCCGTTGAAGAAGCCAGCGCCGCTGAGGAACTGCCTGCCACGGAAGGCGCGACCGAGACAACAGAAGCGGCAGCTGACGCTGAAGTCGCGGTTGCAGCGGTTGATCCCGCCCTCGTGGAAAAGGGCGAAGGTGTCTTCCGCAAGTGCTCGGCATGTCACCAAGTGGGTGAGGGCGCTACAAACCGCTCCGGCCCGCAACTGAACGGGCTCATGGGCCGCACTATCGGTGGCGTCGACGGTTTCCGCTACTCGGGCGTTTTCGCGGATGCCCAAGCGGCGGGCGAAGTATGGAACCACGAAAACCTTTCGGCATTCCTTGCCGATCCGCGCGGTGCGATGTCTGGGACCAAAATGACCTTCCGTGGGCTTGGCTCACAGGATGATATCGACGCCGTGATCGCCTACCTCACCAGTGTTGGAGGCGATCTATAACCGACTCCTCCGGGCCGGTCCTGCCCGTGATCTGATCCAGATCAAAGTAGGACCGGCCGAAATGCCCGAAAAGAGGCCGGCGGACAGACCAACGGGAGACATGAATGTTCAGAATTCTGACAGCGGCAGCTTGCACGGTCGGATTGGGCGTTTCCATCGCTCAGGCCGACAGTCATGCGGTCACTTATCCCTATGGCGGCTCTTTTGAGGATGCCACTTTCAATATCGAAACCGCCATAGTCGATCGCGGTTTGGTGGTTGATTGGGTCAGCCATGTCGGTGAAATGCTGAATCGCACAGCAGAGGTCGTGGGCAGCGATGTGGTGATCTTTGATCAGGCGGATATTTTCATGTTCTGCTCGGCAAGCCTGTCGCGCAAGATGATGGAAGCCGATCCTTATAACATCGCCCATTGCCCTTATGGCGTGTTCGCATTCGAGCGTGAGGGCAATGTCGAGGTCGGCTATCGGGTAATGCCGGAAGGACCGATGAAAGAGGTCGAAGCCCTGCTCGACGCAATTGCCCGCGAAGCGGTAGAGTTCTAGGGGGAACGATGGATTATCAAGCCTTTTTCCGTGCGCGTCTGGATGAGTTGAGAGACGAGGGGAACTACCGCGTCTTTGCGGATCTGGAGCGTCATCGCGGGGCGTTCCCTAAGGCGCAAAATCACGATGCCGGCGGCGATGTGACCATCTGGTGCTCGAACGATTACCTCGGCATGGGGCAGCACCCCGATGTGCTGGCGGCAATGCATGATGCCATTGATCGCGTCGGCGCTGGTGCTGGCGGTACGCGCAACATCTCCGGCACGACCCATCATCATGTTTTGCTCGAGCGCGAATTGGCCGACCTGCACGGGAAGGAAGCCGCGCTTCTGTTCACTTCCGGTTATGTGTCGAACTGGGCTGCGCTGAGCACGCTGGGCGCCAAGATACCCGGCATGGTGATCCTCTCGGACTCGCTCAATCATGCCTCAATGATCGAAGGCATCCGCCATTCAAAAGCGCAGCGCATC
This sequence comes from Pelagovum sp. HNIBRBA483, assembly GCF_040931995.1. Taxonomy (NCBI): domain Bacteria; kingdom Pseudomonadati; phylum Pseudomonadota; class Alphaproteobacteria; order Rhodobacterales; family Paracoccaceae; genus Pelagovum; species Pelagovum sp. HNIBRBA483. The sequence goes on along the minus strand of NZ_CP162412.1, from coordinate 2,155,847 downwards.
ATATGGAAGCACAATGATCTCGCCGATCTTGAGCGCCACCTTGCGGCGCTGCCTCTTGAACAGCCAAAGATGATCGCGTTCGAGAGCGTCTATTCGATGGATGGCGACATCGCACCGATCAAAGAGATCTGCGATCTGGCGGATAAATACAACGCGATGACCTATCTCGATGAGGTGCATGCCGTGGGCATGTATGGCCCGCGCGGGGCAGGGATCGCTGAGCGCGAGGGGTTGATGGATCGCCTCACCGTCATCGAGGGTACGCTTGGCAAAGCCTTTGGCGTGGTCGGCGGCTATATCGCGGCCTCTGCCGAACTTGTGGATTTCGTGCGTTCATTCGCCAGCGGCTTTATTTTTACCACGGCGCTTCCTCCCGCCGTGGCCGCTGGCGCATGTGCGTCGATCCGCCATCTGAAGGCATCCGCGAGCGAGCGCGATCTCCAGAAACAGCGCGTCAACGAAGTGCGCGCCGCGCTCGATGACATGGGCATCCCCCATATCGAAAATCCCAGCCACATCATTCCGGTCATGGTCGGTGATCCGGTGAAGTGCAAATATATCTCGGATGTGCTGATGCGCGATTACGGCATCTACATCCAACCGATCAACTACCCGACCGTTCCCAAAGGGACCGAGCGTCTGCGGATCACGCCATCACCCGTTCACACGGAGGCGGATATCGGCAAGCTTGTCGCTGCGCTGGGTGAGTTGTGGGCGCAGTGCGAATTGGCCCGCCAGCCACTCGCGGCGCAGTAGGCTACCAAGATATTTGACGGATTGGGAAACCCGGCGATGTGATCGCCGGGTTTTCTCTTAGGCGGGGACGAAGCGGAAGGTGTCGCCCGTGCGTTCAGCGCGTCCAATTCCGGGGAAGGGCAGATGATAGCCGATGATCCCTTGCCCGCTATCCGCCAGTTCGTTCATCAGCGCCACGCGCGTTGCAGCACCTACCTCGCCGTCATGGTCGGAGGCAGAGGTCCAGTCTGGCCGTTCGAAGGCCAGATGATGATTGCCAATCGCATCGCCCACGATGAGGAGGCTCTCGCCCCCTTGCGCAATCTGGAAAGACATATGCCCGGGCGTGTGTCCGTAAGTCGCTTTCGCCGTCACGCCGGGGAGGATTTCCTCCCCATCTTCGAATGTGGTGAGCCGGTCCTCCACCGCGCCAAGATAGCGGATCGCACCGCCAACAAAGGCAAGCCGTTCGGGGCTGATTGTGTCTGGCGTCGTTGGGTCGAGCCAGTAGTCGCGCTCGACCTGCCCGATACGATATTCTGCCTCGGGGAACAGGAGATCGTCGAAGTCATCCAAAACGCCCCACAAATGGTCGGGATGCGCATGGGTGAAGATCACATCGGTGATCTCCTCAGGGTAAACGCCCAGCGCGTCGAGCGCATCGAGCAACTTGCCTGCTGACGGCATGAAATTCGCCCCCGCGCCAACGTCGAACATCACTTTCCGGTCGCCCACCTGCAACAGCGTGACGTTGCAGTCTGGCGTGAGTTGTTCGGCGCTAAGACCGTAGCCGTCGAGAATCGGTTGCACCTCTGCTTCGCTATGGCTGCCGAGCGCGAAACTCTTCGGCAAAACGAGATTGCCATCGCTGAGCGTGTCGATCTGCATTTCGCCAATCATCGCTTGGGCATGCGCGCGCAGGCCCAAAAGCGATCCCGCAGCCGTTGCAGAGCTGCTCCATAGGAATTGTCGTCTCGTCAGGCGCATTGCTTCCTCCCATCATTATATTCATATTTTAGATTATATCTTTCGTCCCGACAAAGCAATCACGCTGATGGTGCATCGGTTTCGATGTATCCCGTCGCATGCAAAAACATCTTGCGACATCACTCCCGAATACCGTAGACAGGCAGCACATCACGGGAGAACTGGTTTACCAGTGCCGAAGGAGCAAGCGCCCCGGCAAACTCTCAGGCACAAGGACCGTGATGTGCGTAAGACTCTGGAGAGAGGCGCATTTGCGTCCGCCGAAGGGATAACGATCTCAGGCGAAAGGACAGAGGGGGCATCAACGTTCGGACGATTCCGTCCGAGAATGATGCCGAGCGATTCCGTCATGCGCTTGGCCCGTCACAGGAGGTGGCATGACTGATCTGAAGCGAACGTCCCTGTTCGATATGCATGGTGAACTTGGCGCGAAGATGGTGCCATTCGCCGGTTACGAAATGCCCGTGCAATACCCGATGGGGGTCATGCAGGAGCATAATTTCACCCGTGAGAAGGCCGGCCTCTTTGATGTGAGCCATATGGGGCAGGTGATCCTGCGCCCGCTTGAGGGCGGCACCGTTTCGGATGTGGCGCTCGCGCTGGAAAGCCTCGTTCCCGTGGACATCCTCGGCCTTAAAGAAGGCCGCCAGCGCTATGCGCTGTTCACCAATGACGATGGTGGCATCCTCGATGACCTGATGGTTGCCAATCGCGGCGATCACCTGTTCCTCGTTGTCAATGCCGCCTGCAAAGAGCAGGACATTGCCCATCTGCAGGCGCATATCGGTGCGCAATGCGTGGTCGAGGAGATCACAGACCGCGCGCTGGTTGCCTTGCAAGGCCCGTCGGCAGAGGCCGCGCTTGCCTCCCTCGTTCCCGCCGCGGCGGAGATGCGTTTTATGGATGTGGCGGTGGTTGATAGCAGCTTCGGTGCGCTCTGGATCTCCCGTTCCGGCTATACCGGTGAGGACGGTTACGAAATTTCGGTGCAGCAAGATCAGGCCGAGGCCTTCTGCAAAGCGCTCTTGGCGCGGGACGACGTGGCCCCAATCGGCCTTGGCGCGCGGGATAGCCTGCGGCTGGAGGCGGGCCTGTGCCTCTACGGCTCCGATCTTGACCAAACCACCAGCCCCGTCGAAGCTTCCCTGAATTGGGCCATGCAAAAAGCCCGCCGCGCGGGCGGCGCGCGCGAAGGCGGCTTCCCCGGTGCAGCCCGCATCCTTGCCGAACTTTCTAATGGTGCTGCACGCCAGCGCGTAGGCCTCTTGCCCGAAGGCCGCGCCCCAATGCGGGCCGGTACCAACCTCTATGACGCCGCCGAAGGTGGCGCGGAAGTTGGAGAGATTACTTCCGGCGCATTCGGCCCCACAATCGCCCGCCCGATGTCGATGGCCTATGTGCAGACGGCTTTTGCCGCGCTAGGAACAGAGCTGTGGGGTGAAGTGCGGGGGAAACGCCTTCCCGTCACGGTCGCGGAAATGCCATTCCGCCCGTCAACATATAAACGTTAAGTCCAACAGGAGACCCTCCGATGAAATACACCGAAGAACACGAATGGCTCCGCGTCGAGGATGATCTCGTCGTTGTCGGCATCACCGAACACGCCAGCGAGCAATTGGGCGATATTGTCTTTGTCGAGCTTCCCGACGAAGGCACGACCGTCTCCAAGGATGACGAAGTCGTGGTGATCGAAAGCGTCAAGGCCGCATCCGATATCCTCGCCCCGATTGACGGCGAGATCGTGGAAGTGAACACGGCGCTCGACGACAATCCTGCCCTCGTGAACGAAGACCCGCTCGGCAATGGCTGGTTCTTCAAGATGAAGGTCGGAGACCTGTCGCCGCTCGACGATATGATGGACGAAGCCGGCTACAAGGATTTCATCGGCTGATCCGCGGATCTGCCGTTCTTGACCGCAAAACATCGGATGGCGCGGCCGCGCGCCATCTTTTCCCCCGACACCAGTGAGGCCCCCATGCCATTCGCGCCAACGGACTACCTTCCCTACGATTTTGCCAACCGCCGCCATATCGGCCCGTCGCCTGAGGAAATGACCGAGATGCTGTCGGTCATCGGCGTTGACAGTCTCGATGCCCTGATCGACGAAACGGTGCCCGCCGCGATCCGTCAGGCAGAGCCGCTCGATTTCGGCAAGCCAAAGTCGGAAGGGGAATTGCTGCATTTCCTGACCCAAACGGCCAAGAAGAACACCGTGCTGACCTCGCTGATCGGGCAGGGCTACTACGGCACCGTCACGCCGCCAGCGATCCAGCGCAACATCCTTGAAAACCCCGCTTGGTACACCGCCTACACGCCGTACCAGCCGGAGATCAGCCAAGGCCGCCTTGAGGCACTGCTGAACTACCAGACAATGATCACCGATCTGACAGGGCTGGAGATCGCCAACGCCTCGCTGCTGGACGAAGCCACCGCCGCAGCCGAAGCGATGACAATGGCGCAGCGCGTCGCGAAGTCGAAAGCCAAGGCGTTCTTCGTCGATCAGGATTGCCACCCGCAAAACATCGAAGTGATCCGCACCCGTGCGGAGCCGCTCGGCATCGAGATCATCGTCGGCAACCCAGACGACATGGATGCCAGCGCCGTATTTGGCGCTGTGTTCCAGTATCCGGGCACCCATGGCCATGTGCGTGACTTCACCGACCATATCGCGCGGCTGCACGAGGCAAAGGCCATCGGCATCGTGATCGCGGACCCGCTTGCACTGACGCTCCTCAAAGAGCCGGCCGAAATGGGCGCCGATATTGCCGTCGGCTCCACGCAACGCTTCGGCGTGCCGCTTGGCTATGGTGGCCCGCACGCTGCCTATTTCGCCTGCAAGGACGCCTACAAGCGCTCCATGCCGGGCCGGATTGTTGGCGTTTCGGTCGATAGCCACGGCCACAAGGCCTATCGCCTGTCCCTCCAGACCCGCGAGCAGCATATCCGCCGCGAGAAAGCCACGTCGAACGTCTGCACCGCGCAGGCGCTCTTGGCGGTGATGGCGTCGATGTATGCGGTGTTCCACGGGCCAAAGGGCCTGAAAGCCATCGCGCAGCGTATCCACCGCAAGACCGTGCGTCTCGTTGAGGGGCTGGAAAAGGCAGGCTTCAAGGTCGAGCCGGAGGTATTCTTCGATACGATCACCGTCGAGGTTGGCCCACTTCAGGGCGCGGTAATGCAACTCGCTGTCGAAAATGGCGTCAATCTGCGCAAGGTCGGCACAACAAAAGTTGGCATCAGCCTCGATGAGCGCACCCGCCGCCGCACGATCGAGAGCGTCTGGCGCGCCTTCGGTATCGACCGCAAGGATGACGACCTGACCCACCGTTATCGCGTGCCGGATGCACTGCATCGGAGATCGGATTACCTGACCCATCCGATCTTCCACATGAACCGCGCCGAAACCGAGATGATGCGCTACATGCGCCGCCTCTCGGACCGCGACCTTGCGCTCGACCGCGCGATGATCCCGCTCGGCTCCTGCACGATGAAGCTCAACGCCGCTGTTGAGATGATGCCGATTACTTGGCCCGAGTTTGCCTTCATGCATCCGTTCGCGCCAGTGGATCAGGCGGCTGGCTACCAAGACATGATCGCGGACCTCTCCGAGAAGCTCTGCGTCGCCACCGGCTATGACGCGATGTCGATGCAGCCGAACTCTGGCGCGCAGGGGGAATACGCCGGTCTGTTGACGATCATGGCCTATCATCGCGCCAACGGTGACGATCAGCGCCGTATCTGCCTGATCCCCGTTTCCGCTCACGGCACCAACCCTGCCTCGGCACAGATGTGCGGCATGGATGTTGTGGTCGTCAAATCGGCGGAGAACGGCGATATCGATGTGGCAGACTTCCGCGCCAAGGCCGAGGCCGCAGGCGATAAGCTTGCCGCTTGCATGATCACCTATCCCTCCACCCACGGCGTGTTCGAGGAAACCGTCCGCGAGGTTTGCGAGATCACCCATGAATTTGGTGGGCAGGTCTATATCGATGGTGCCAACCTCAATGCTATGGTCGGCCTCGCCCGCCCGGGTGATGTGGGCGGCGATGTCAGCCATCTCAACCTGCACAAGACCTTTGCTATCCCGCATGGCGGTGGTGGCCCCGGCATGGGGCCGATTGGGGTGAAATCCCACCTTGCGCCCTATCTGCCTGGTCACCCTGAAACCGGCGGCAGCGAGGGGCCGGTGAGTGCTGCGCCTTGGGGCTCGGCCTCGATCCTCCTGATCTCGTGGGCCTATGTGCTCCTGATGGGGGGTAAGGGGCTCACTCAGGCGACGAAAGTGGCAATCCTGAATGCCAACTACATCGCCAAGCGGCTTGAGGGCGCCTATGACGTGCTGTTCAAAGGCTCCAAGGGCCGCGTCGCGCATGAGTGCATTCTCGATACACGCCCCTTTGCCGACAGTGCGCATGTGACTGTCGATGACATCGCCAAGCGCTTGATCGACAACGGGTTCCATGCGCCGACGATGAGCTGGCCCGTTGCCGGTACGCTGATGGTGGAGCCGACGGAGAGCGAAACCAAGGCCGAGCTGGACCGCTTCTGCGATGCGATGCTCGCCATCCGTGACGAGATCGCCAAGGTTGAATCCGGTGATTGGCCGCAGGACAACAACCCGCTCTGCAATGCGCCGCACACGGTTGAGGACTTGGTCAGCGAATGGGATCGCCCCTACACCCGCGAAGAAGCCTGCTTCCCGCGTGGGTCGTTCCGCGTCGATAAATATTGGGCGCCGGTCAATCGGGTAGACAACGTCTATGGCGACCGCAACCTGATCTGCACCTGTCCGCCGCTCGAAGAGTATCTCGACGCAGCGGAATAAACTCCTCGCGCCATCCCGCCGTCATAGCGGGGTGGCGCCGGACGGCGCAAAAAACCATTGTCTGACAGCGGCAAACCCCTTATTGGGGCGGTTCCATTTTCACGTCCTTTCTCTGCGGGGGGAACATGATCCAGACGCCTTACTACCTGATCGACAAGTCGCGTTTGCTTCCGAACATGGAAAAGATCGCCCATCTGCGGGAGGCCTCCGGCGCCAAGGCGCTTCTGGCGCTCAAGTGCTTTGCCACATGGTCCGTGTTCGACCTGATGCGCGAGTATATGGACGGCACGACGTCCTCCTCGCTTTACGAGGTCCGCCTCGGGCGGGAGAAATTCGGCGGCGAAACCCATGCCTATTCCGTGGCCTATGCGGATCACGAGATTGCCGAGGTTCTGACTCACTCGGATAAGGTCATTTTCAATACAATCGGCCAGCTTGACCGCTTCGAGACTGCCAGCCGCGACCACATTCGCGGTCTGCGCGTCAATCCGGGTGTCTCGACCAGTGGCTTCGATCTGGCCGACCCGTCGCGCCCGTTTTCCCGGCTTGGCGAGCATGATCCGGCAGCAATCGAGGCGGTTCTGGACCGTGTTTCGGGCTTCATGTTCCACAACAATTGTGAGAACGCCGATTTTGAGCGGTTTGACGAAATGCTGACGCTGATCGAAGAGCGTTTCGGCCACCTGATCCGCCGCGTCTCTTGGGTGTCGCTCGGCGGGGGCATCCATTTCACCGGCGCCGACTACCCGCTCGAAAAGCTGGCCGAACGGCTCAAGCGTTTCGCAGGTGAAAATGAGGTGCAGGTCTACCTTGAGCCGGGTGAAGCGGCGATCACCAACTCGACCACGCTCGAGGTGACGGTTCTCGACACGCTCTATAACGGCAAGAACCTCGCCATCGTCGACAGCAGCATTGAGGCGCATATGCTGGACCTGCTGATCTATCGTGAAAGCGCGAAGATGCACCCGAACGCAGGGCCGGAAGAGTGGATGATCTGCGGCAAATCCTGCCTCGCGGGCGATATTTTTGGTGAATTCCGCTTCCCCGCGCCAATCAATGCAGGGGACAGGTTGTCCATTCAGGATGCCGCCGGTTACACTATGGTCAAGAAGAACTGGTTCAACGGTGTGAAAATGCCGTCGATCGCCATTCGCGAGCTCGACGGGACAGAACGACTGGTCAAGGAATTTGGCTACGAGGATTTCGCGGCCGCGCTGTCGTGAACGAACCCCATTCATAATACGGAGGGTATCGGGGAAATGAAACGCAACGTGCTTATCATCGGCGCTGGTGGCGTCGCTCAGGTCGTGGCGCATAAATGTGCGCAGAACAATGATGTTCTAGGCGACCTGCATATTGCCAGCCGGACGGTTTCGAAATGTGAGGCGATCATCGCTTCCGTGCACGAAAAATCCGCCATGAAGCAGGAGGGCGTTTTCAAAGCCCATGAACTGGATGCCAAAGACGTCCCCGCGACCGCCGCGTTGATCCGCGAAACCGGCGCGCAGATCGTCATTAACGTTGGCACTGCGTTCGTGAACATGTCTGTGCTGGAAGCCTGTCTCGAAACCGGTGCGGCCTATATCGACACTGCGATCCACGAGGAGCCGGATAAAATCTGCGAAACCCCGCCGTGGTATGGCAACTACGAGTGGAAGCGCCGCGACCGGTGCGCCGAAAAGGGCGTAACAGCGATCCTCGGCGCGGGCTTCGATCCGGGCGTCGTGAACGCCTTCGCCCGCTTCGCGATTGATGAGTTCATGGATGAGGTCAAATCGATCGACATCGTGGACATCAATGCAGGCTCGCACGGCAAATACTTCGCGACCAACTTCGACCCAGAGATTAACTTCCGCGAATTCACCGGCGTCGTCTACTACTGGGAAGACCAGCAGTGGAAAGAAACCACCATGTTCGCCTCTGGCCGCGATTGGGACTTGCCTGTCGTCGGCACACAGCGGGCCTATCAATCCGGCCATGACGAGGTGCATAGCCTCGCCACCAACTACCCCCATGCTGATGTCCGCTTCTGGATGGGTTTTGGCGAACATTACATCAACGTCTTCACCGTGTTGAAGAACATCGGCCTCTTGTCCGAGCAACCCGTCACCACCGCCGAAGGCCAAGAGGTCGTTCCGCTCAAGGTGGTCAAGGCTTGCTTGCCTGATCCGTCCTCGCTGGCACCCAACTACACCGGCAAGACCTGCATCGGTGATCTGGTCAAAGGCGTGAAGGATGGCGAAGAGGTTGAAGTCTTTGTTTACAACGTCGCCGATCACAAGGAAGCCTATAACGAGGTTGGCAGCCAAGGCATCAGTTACACCGCTGGTGTGCCGCCCGTCGCCGCCGCCATGCTGATCGCACAAGGCGACTGGGATACCGGCACGATGGTCAACGTCGAGGAGCTGGACCCGAAGCCGTTCTTCACAATCCTTGACGAAATCGGCCTGCCCACGCGCGTCGAGTTCAAAGGTGAAGATCGCCCCTGGAACGGCTAACCGCCTGACACGCTCTTTACAGCCGACGATAGTTCAGCAAAACTGTCGTCGGCTTTTTCTTTTTGCAGCGTGGCTGAAATGGCAATCAAGCTCGAAATGTTGCGCGTCTTCCGCGCGGTGGTCGATCAAGGCAGCCTCGCGGCGGCAGCCGAGGTGCTGGGGCGCACACCGTCCGCTGTCTCCATGACATTGAAGCAATTCGAGGATCACATCGGCGCGCCTTTGTTTGAGAGCGGCCGCAAGGCGCGGCTTACAGCGCTGGGCACTTCTGTCCACGCGGCGGCGAAGCGGGAGCTGGAGCATTTCGACCGCACGCTCGACATGATCGAGGCGCTCAGTCAGGCAGAAATGGGCCTTGTGCGTCTGGCCGCGACGCCGTCTGTCGCGATGGCGGTTCTGCCGCCTGTTCTGCGGGCCTTCCTTGCCGAGCATCCCCGCGTGCGCATCGAACTGCGGGATATGAACTCCATCGGCGTCCAACAAGCGATGGAGCAGGAGCAGGCCGACATCGGCCTCGCCACCGTTCCGGTCATGCCGGGGTTGGAGCGGCGCCCCTTCATGCAAGACCGTTTTGGCGTGGTGTGCAGGGCAGATCACCCGTTGGCACAGAACTGGGACAGCCTGACATGGGACGACCTGACCGATGTTGACCTGATCACCAATGACCTCTGCGCCCTGATCCGTGACCCATCTTTTGCGCCGCTGCGGGCGCGGGCGCGTATGCATGTCCCGAATACCGCCTCCTTAGTGGCTTTGGTGCGCGAAGGCATCGGCATCACGATCCTGCCGAGGCTCGTCGCGCGCACCAATCTGCGTGATCTGGCGTTCCTTCCGCTCCGCGATATGAGCGAACGGCGCGAGGTGTCGATCATTACCCCACCGCGCGAGGAGATGATCCCTGCCGCCCGCGCTCTGGCCGAACGGATTGAAGCGGCACGGCCGGCGCCCGAAGATCAGAAAATCTGAAATTTTCTAAATAACTTTGCTTTTGCCTGAAATCCCCTGCCGCGATAGGGTCGCTCCAACGCAATGGGAAAGGCAATATGGCGCAAGAATTTAAGAACTACATCGCTGGTGACTGGGTGGCGGGTGATGCCGCAATCGAGAACCGGAACCCCTCTGATTTATCCGATTTGATCGGTCATTTTGCGCAGGCCAGCGCCGCGCAGTTGGACTCCGCGCTGGATGCCGCTCATGCCGCCCAGCGCGAATGGGCCGCCTATCCGCTGGAGCGTAAGCAAAACGTCCTGATGGCGATTGGTAACGAGCTGATGGCGCGGGCCGAGGAACTGGGTACGCTTCTCAGCCGCGAAGAGGGAAAACCCTTTGCCGAAGGCAAGGGCGAGGTGTTCCGCGCCGGTCAGTTCTTCACCTATTACGCGGCCGAAGTGCTCCGCCAGATCGGTGATACGGCAGACAGCGTTCGCCCGGGCGTCGAGATCGACGTGCGCCGCGAGCCGGTGGGCGTCGTCGCTGTGATCAGCCCTTGGAACTTCCCCACCGCCACCGCGAGCTGGAAGATCGCGCCCGCACTGGCGTTTGGTAACGCTGTGATCTGGAAACCGGCCAACCTCACCCCCGCATCGGCCCATGCCCTGACCGAGATCATCTCCCGTCAGGACATCCCAAAGGGACTTTTCAATCTCGTGATGGGGTCGGGTGGTTCGGTCGGTCAGCGCCTTGTCGAAAGCACGGGCGTGAACGCCATTTCCTTCACCGGTTCGGTGCCGGTGGGCAAAGGCATCGCCGCCGCCGCCATCCAGAACCTGACGAAAGTGCAGATGGAGATGGGGTCAAAGAACGCGCTCGCCGTGATGGATGATGCCGATCTCGATCTCGCAGTTGCCCTTGCCTTGGGCGGTGCCTTTGGCGGCACAGGGCAGAAATGCACCGCGTCCTCGCGGCTCGTGGTTCATGAGGGCATCCATGATGCTTTCGTCGATAAACTCGTCGCAGGCGCACAGGCGATGGTCGTCGATCACGCGCTTAAAGACGGCACGCAGATCGGTCCAGTGGTCAGCGAAGGGCAACTTAATGAAAACCTCGCTTGGGTCGAAAAGGGCCGCAGCGAAGGCGCCGAACTCGCCTGCGGCGGCGAACGGCTGAACCGCGACACCGAAGGCTATTACATGTCGCCCGGCGTGTTCCTCAACACCACCAACCAGATGGAGATCAACCGCGAGGAAATGTTCGCGCCGCTGACCTCTGTTATCAAGGTCGGCAGCTATGACGAGGCACTGAGCGTCGTCAACGATACCCGGTTCGGCCTCACCTCCGGGATCGTCACTCAAAGCCTCGCGCGCGCCACGCATTTTCGCCGCAACGCCCGCACCGGCGTCGTCACCGTGAACTTGCCCACCGCAGGCACCGATTATCACGTCCCCTTCGGTGGGCGCGGTGAAAGCAGCTACGGCGCGCGCGAACAGGGCAGCTACGCGGCAGAGTTCTATACCACGGTCAAAACCGCCTATATCAGCGCGGGGACACCGGAATGAGCGCCCACCGCATCGATTGCCTGCAATATGCCAACTGGTCCGAGAAGATCTTCCGCCAGATGCGCGAAGGGGCCGTCGATGCGGTGCATGTGACCATCGCCTATCACGAGAACTTCCGCGAAACCGTGCTCAATATGGAGCAATGGAACCGCTGGTTCGAGCAATACCCCGATCTAATCTGCCAAGCCCGCACCGGCGCGGATGTGCGGCAGGCAAAGCAGGATGGCCGCACGGCAATCATTTTCGGGTTTCAGAACCCAAGCCCGATAGAGGATGATATCGGGTTGGTGGAGATCCTCCACACCCTCGGCGCGCGGTTCATGCAGCTGAGCTACAACAACCAGTCGCTCCTCGCCACAGGCTGCTACGAGGCCGAAGACCCCGGCATCACCCGTATGGGCAAGCAGGTGATCAAAGAGATGAACAGGGTAGGGCTCGTCATCGACATGTCCCACTCGGCAGACCGTTCGACCATCGAGGCAGCGGACATCTCGGAGCGTCCCATCGCGATCACCCATGCCAACCCCCACAGCTGGCACCCCGCGCTGCGCAACAAGAAAGACGACGTCATCCGCGCGGTGACGCAAAACGGCGGTATGATCGGCTTTTCGCTTTACCCGCACCATTTGAAAGACAAGAGCGCCTGCACGCTGGCGAGCTTTTGCCAGATGGTTGCGGATGCGGCCGATAAATTCGGTGTGAAGCATCTAGGCATCGGCTCCGACCTTTGTCAGGATCAGCCTGATACTGTCGTTGAATGGATGCGAGTCGGTCGCTGGACCAAGGAGATTGACTACGGCGAAGGTTCGGCCAGCGCGCCTGGCTTTCCGCCGATGCCCGACTGGTTCAAAGATAACCGCGATTTCGGCAGTATCGAACAAGGCCTTGCCGCAGCAGGCTTCGATGCAACCGAAGTTGCGGCGATTATGGGCGAAAACTGGCTACGCTTCTTTGATGAGAACTTTGGAGCTAAGTGATGAACAATCTGGCGAGAGACAACGTTCGTGAGATCGTCGGTATGCGCGACCCGTCCGAGGTAATGACCCTCGCGCGGCTTGGGTCTATCCACCAGCATCGTTTGTCCTTCATGCGGATTCTTCTGCGCCGCATCGTCGCTGAGAACTGGCGTTTCGAGCGCGGCGCGTTCGAGATCAATGGCAAGGGCGAAGGTCACGCTGTCTACACCCTGCATGGCCCCGCGCATAGTTACTCGCTCATCGCCTTTGCGCATGATTTGCCCGCCGAACAACGCTCCGATCGCGTGATCGCCACCGCTTGGGACGCCACGTTTACCCTGTTTGACGGGGTTCCCACCGCCGAAGACATAAAACGTTTGTCACAGAACGTCCCAAAACAAGAAGCGGGCCGAATTTCCGAAAAAGAACTGAGCCTCTCCCGTGCGAACCGCTCGGTGCGCCTATGGGAGCATGTGGTTGGCCATCTGGCCGCCGGCCGCCAGCCAGATACTGAAATGGTGACCTCCATCGGCTACCTGATGCGCACGACGGCGGTTTATGGCTCCGGCAAGTTCGGTGCCGCAGATCGTACGCAGATCGCTAACCGCCCCGAGTTTGTTGCGCCTTTCCAGGTCGAAATGATGTCCGTCTATCTCACGCGGGTGTTCGTCGGTGATCTGGTCGAACATCTGGCCCGCGTTCGCGCGCCTGATACGGCCGTGCCCCTTGCGCCGGAGTTGCGCCGCCGGCTCGGTATAGGCAATTCAACGGGCCTTGGCATGGCCCCGTTCTTGATCAACCATCCAGCTCTTCTGAACAACTGGATCGCCGCGCGCGAGGAAGCATTGGCCCGTGTCCGTCGCCTCGAAAATGCAAGCACGGACGAAGCCGCCCGCTTTCGCGATCTTGTCGCGCGTGCCGCGCTGAACGTTGCCGATTGGTTCACCACGAGCGATTATCAGCTCGCTAAGCTTTCGGATTTGCGCCTCAACGTTGAAAAAATCGTTGAGGTGATCGACGATGCGAATATCTGGAATTTTGGGCCTTGGGACCGGCTCTATAACTGGGGGTGCGAGAACCTCAGCCTCGAAGGGCAGGAACTCCTCGTTTCCCTGATGTTGGAGCCTTATCCAGCCTTGGTTGATCCGCTGGCCGATTCAATGGCCGCCGATGAAAGCGCGGTCGCCGAGATCGACGGCCGGATGCGGGTGTCCCAGATCTGTCATTTGATCGAGTCCCGCTACGACTGGGCACTGAACGTTGATTGGGACAAAAGATCCGAAACAGCCCGCGCGTGGTACGTCTCTGAAGAAAAGCTCGAACCCCGCCTCGGCGAGCGGTTCGAAGAAGATATCGCTGACTACGAACAACCTTTGGCGCCGGGGCGAGATGTCGCGGCTCTGTATCGGGAACTGCGAAAACATGCGCCTGACGAGCCCGTCGCCGATATACTGCTGCGCCGTCCGGAACACCGCCATGCCGTGCGCCGCGTACAGCTTTTAGCCTCCCATCCATATGCAGAAATCCGTGACAACACGATCAGCCAAGAGATGATGCCGATTGATCTGTTGCGGGCAAAACTGGCCTTTTTTGGTGCTCAACATTTCGATCCGCGTTCGGACCGTTGGTTGCGGATCAACATGTTCCAGAACGCGCCGATGCCGTGGGAGCGTGATCAACTTGCCGCCGATGATTGGTCTTATCCGACGATTGGAAAGCAGTAGATGGACCTGTCCCTTGGTGAGATCGAAGCGCTCGCCCGCAAGGCGGCTCGGGGCGCAGGGTTCAGCTGGGGTGTCGCAGACGAAGCGGCGCGCGATATCCGTTGGCTGGAGCACCACGGATTTTCTGCCGCAGGCGTGCTTGCGGCCCTGTTGATCGATAACGAGGCACCAGACGGAAAAGCACCCCTGCCGCCCAATCTCTTTGGCCAACGCATCCAACCTGCCGAAGACGGGATGTTATGCCCGATCACCACTGCCCGCGCAATTGCTGACCGACCGGCGATTTTTGACAGTCAGATTGATATTGGTCCCATTCAGTGGCCCTTATTGCTCCTGCCCGCGGTCGCGCGAGCGGCCCAAACGCTCGGCCGACCGTTGACCCTTTCTTGGTTCGGTTTTACTGCGGCAGCGCGGCCCAACGGCGATATCGCTTGGTCAGGGCTGCGCCGCCGTGTGTCAAACAGTGACCACGTCAAGATTACGCCAAGTGACGACCCGAGCCTTGTTGATTTGTCAGAACAGGCAAGCCGTTGCGCCGTTTCCTACGATACCTATGAACAACTAAACGCATTTGCGGCCCGCACCTATGCGCCTGCAACAGAGGAAAGCCGCGCCAAAGGCGCTGGCGCTGGAACCACCGATAACGACTAGCGCCTAGCGTTTTGCTGGAGCACGCCCTTGCGCCGCCCATGTCTCGGCAATGCCGGAGAGGTGCCAGCGATGCGCATCGCGCACGATCGTTTCAAGCGCTGAGCGTTTCGGGCTCCAGCCCAGCTCGTTCAAGGCCCGTTCAGAGCCGGAGACCAGAAAAGCGGCATCCCCCGCCCGTCGCGCCGCGTTGTTAACGGTAAACGGCACATTGGTCACGCGCTTGACCGTATCGATCACCTCCCGCACTGAATAGCCATGTCCCGTCCCGAGATTGAACGCGCGGTTCTCCCACCCGGCCAGCCGCCATTCCAGCCCTGCCAGATGAGCATCAACCAGATCCATCACATGAACGTAGTCGCGAATGCAGGTTCCGTCCGGCGTTGCGTAGTCGTCTCCATAGATCGCAACCGAGTCCCGCTTTCCCCGCGCGGCATCTATCACAATGGGGATGAGATGGGTTTCAGGCTCGTGCAATTCGCCGATCTGCCCTTCCGGATCGGCGCCTGCCACGTTGAAATAACGGAAGATTACATGGTTCAGCCCGTCGCTCGCCGCAAAGTCCTTGAGGATTTCCTCAATCGCCTTTTTCGAGCCGCCATAGGCATTGATCGGATATTGCGCGGTATCCTCGGTCAGCGTCACGCCGTCATGGTCGCCAAAGGTGGCGCACGTGGAGCTGAAGATGAACTCCTTGCAGCCGCTGGCCAGCGCCGCTTCGATGAGGTTCAGCGCGCCGGTGACGTTCTCGCGCCAGTATTTTCCGGGTTTCTCCATCGACTCGCCCACAAGCGACAGCGCTGCGAAGTGCATGACGGCAATAGGCTGGTGTGTGGCAAAAACCGTGTCCAGCCGCGCCCGATCCATGAGATCACCGATCTCAAGCGGGCCGAACTGCACCGCCTGCGGCCAGCCCGTCGATAGGTTGTCGAACGCTATCGGCGTAAACCCAGCGGCCGCCAGTGCCTTGCACGCATGGGAACCGATATAGCCGGCCCCGCCGGTGACGAGGACATTTCCGCGTGTGGCCGTCATTCAGCGGCCAGTCCTTGCGCGCGCGCAGCAATGAACCGTCGGAAATCTGCGCCAAAATTGGGGTCATCGAGCGCGAAATCAACAATCGCTTGCAAATAGCCGAATTTCGATCCGCAGTCATAACGGTCGCCAGTGAGCGCAACGGCCTGAACCTTGCCTGCATTGGCGCGCGTGTTGATCGCGTCTGCCAGTTGGATTTCGCCCCCATGCCCCGGCGGCTGGTTGCGCAAAATGTCAAAGATCTCCGGCTCCAGAACGTACCGCCCGATCGACGCCAGATCGGATGGCGCGGACGCAACAGGCGGCTTTTCAATGATGCCAGCCACCGGCACAATGCCACCATTGACCGTTCCGTCGGGCGCAACGATGCCGTATTTGTCCACCTCGTCCTTTGGTACCCGCGTAACGGAGAGCGTCGTCGCAGGTATCTTTTCATAGGCCGTCACGAGCGCCTGTGTCGGCAGGGTTTCACCACGGATCAGGTCATCTGCCAGCAATACCGCAAAAGGCTCATTACCCACGACCGGTTCGGCGCACAGCACCGCATGACCCAGACCCAATGCCTCCGCCTGCCGGATGAAGATGCAATTCACCCCTTCAGGAACGATATTGCGCACCATTTCCCGCAGATCGTCTTTGCCCTTGGCGCTTAGGGCGCTTTCAAGTTCCAGATTGGCATCAAAATGATCCTCGATGGCCCTCTTTGTGCGGCCGGTGACGAAGATCAGATCAGTAATGCCCGCCGCGATCGCCTCTTCCACCGCATATTGAATGATCGGCTTGTCGACGATAGGCAGGAGTTCTTTCGGCATGGCTTTCGTTGCAGGCAGGAACCGAGTTCCCAACCCCGCCACAGGAAATACCGCTTTGCGAATTTTTTTGGTCATGAAAAGGTCCGCTCGTTATCGACCTTTCCCCTATCAAGGGGAGCCATTCCTGTCATCCCCATTCGCCGTTTTATAGGCCTTTTTTGGCCAGTAACGCTTCAACCTCCGCGCGAGAAGGCATCGCTTGTCCCGCGCCCCGTCGGGTGACAGAAATTGCCGCGACAGCGGTGGCGAATTGCAGGCTATCGTCAAGCGGGCGCCCCTCGGCCAATGCTGTTGCCAGACCACCGTTGAAGGCATCGCCTGCGCCGGTTGTGTCTACAGTGTCTCCCGCGTGCATTGGCTCGATCATCCGCATGTGGTCCCCGTCATACCAGAGCGCACCGTTTTCCCCCAATGTCAGGATGATGTTCTTAGGCCCACGCGCCTGCAAAGCACGCGCAGCGGTTTCTGCTTCCTCAATGGTGCGGACCGGCAGACCGGTCAAAATCTCCGTCTCGGATTCATTCGGGGTCAACAGATCGCAAAGTTTCAGCACGTCGTCCGGTAGGGCGCGTGCGGGGGCTGGGTTCAGGATCGTGGTCACACCCGCCGCCCGAGCGATCTCCAATCCACGTTGCGCGGCTTCCAACGGCTGTTCCAGTTGCGCGACAAAGACCTTCGCGCCGCTGATCGCTTCAGCCTGCGCGTCCATGTCATCCGCTGCGATACCCGTCGCTGCACCAGGGCAGACGATGATCGCGTTCTGGCCGGTGCCTTGCTCCAAGAAGATGAACGCCGCTCCCGTGGCCTCATCGGGCATTGTGCGCACCAAGGGCGTCACGCCTGCTGTCTTCCATGTCTCATAGGCGAGCGCGGCAAACGCATCATCCCCGAGGCGGGTGATGAAGGCCGTGTCGGCGCCAGCCTTTGCGGCGGCAATCGCTTGATTGGAGCCTTTTCCGCCAGGGCCGAGCGAGAACCCGTCGCCAAGCAGTGTTTCTCCCAAGACCGGCAAGCGCGCTGCTTTAAAGGTCGCGTCTCCCGCGAACACCCCCAAAATCACCACATCATGCGCCATGATCGCCCCTCCAGCGCTGCCCCGAACCTTATAAAAGTCGGAATTTCCACCCAATGGCAATAGTTTAGGCGCTGCGTTTGTTAGGCTTCATTGCCCTTGCCGCCGAGCGCTTCGGTGATTTCTGCCGCCGCTTGCTGCACGATTGCCCCAAACAGAGTGATCCGGTCATCGGTAAAGCGGCTTGATGGCCCCGAGATCGACACACCCGCAATCACTTCGCCCGCCGCGTTTTGAATCGCTGCGCCGATGCAGGACATACCCGCATGGCGCTCTTCGCGGTCAAATGACCATCCACGCTCCCTCGTGCGGGCGAGGTCATTGGCGAGCGCAGCAGGGGTCGCGAGGGTCCGTTCGGTAAACGGCTCAAGTGTGGTCTGTGCCAGCAATGCGTCTATGGTTGTTGGTGGCAGGGCCGCCAGAATGGCCTTGCCGGTGCCGGATGCATGCATCGCGGTGCGTGTGCCCGGGTTGAAAAAAGCGCGGATCGGATGGGTTGCTTCTACCTGCCCGATGAACACCACCGTCATGCCATCCCGCACGGCAAGGTTCGCGGTTTCGCCCGTTTCCTCCATCAACCGCCGCATCACGGGGCGCGAAACATCCAAAAGCGTTGTCCGGTTCAGATAGGCGGTTCCCGTCCGATAGGCAGCAATACCGATGGCCCATTCCTGCGTTATGTCGTCGAACGCCGCATAGCCACGTTGTTGCAAGGTGCTCAAAATCCGGTGCGTTGTTGCCGTGGGGATGTCACACTCCTCAGAGAGTACCGTCAGCGTCGTCGCGCCCCCGTTTGCCAGTGCGTCAAGCACCGTCAACGCCCGATCCAGAACCTGCATCGTTGGGGCAGTTGTTTCTTTGAAACTGGATTTCGGGCGTCCGCGCCCGCGCCGCGCTTGGGTCGTCATTTCTGCACCTGCAAAATGAAAAAATATTTCATACCAATGTATACCGTTCACCTTGAAAATAAAAAATATAATATAAAACAGATGTTTGTAAAGAAAATCTCATTTTTGAAAAATAATTTTGAAAAAATTGCGAAATACCTCGGACTCGCGGATGATCAGGGCAAAGGAGGACCACACCATGTCCGATCAGAACCCTGTATTCATTCCCGGCCCGACCAACATCCCCGATCGTCTGCGCCGCGCGATGATGGTCCAGACCCAAGATCACCGCGCACCGGATTTCGTTGAAACTTTCGCGCCGGTTCTGGAGAAATCGAAGGCCGTCTTCGGAACCACCGACGGCACCGTCATCACCTTTCCGGCCAGCGGAACGGGCGGATGGGAAGCGGCAATCAGCAACACGCTCTCTCCCGGCGATAAGGTGCTCATCGCGCGGTATGGTATGTTCTCGCACCGTTGGATCGATCTCTGCCAGCGTCACGGGCTGGATGTCGAAGTGATCGAAACTCCGTGGGGGCAGGGCGCGCCCGCCGCGCGTTTCGAGGAGCGCCTGACCGCTGACAAAGCACAAGCGATCAAGGCCGTCCTCGTCACCCATAACGAAACCGCCACCGGCGTGAAATCCGACATCGCCGCCGTCCGCGCCGCGATGGATGCCGCAGGCCACCCTGCGCTTCTGCTCGTCGATGCGGTGTCGTCGCTGGCCTCCATGCCTTTCGAGATGGATGCATGGGGCGTCGATATCTGTGTCTCCGGCAGTCAAAAGGGCTTCATGCTTGCCACCGGCATGGCCATTCTCGCGGTCAGCCCCAAGGCGCTCGCCGCGATGGAAAGCGCGAAATTACACCGCACATTTTTCGATTTCCGCGACATGATGAAGGCAAACGCCACCGGCGGCTTCCCCTATACGCCGCCCTTGCAGCTGATCTACGGCCTGCGCGAAAGCCTCGCGATGCTCGAAGAGGAAGGCTTGGAAAACGTCTACGCCCGCCACACCCATCTGGCCGAAGGCGTCCGCCAAGCGGTGCGCGCATGGGGCTTGCGCCTCGTGGCTGAAATGCCCGATCTCTATTCCGATACGGTCAGCGCGATCTATGTTCCCGATGGATTAGACAGTAACGCGCTCACCGATCACGCCTTCCACCGCTACGGGGTGTCCTTCGGCATCGGCTTGGGCGAGATGAACGGCAAAGCCTTCCGCATCGGCCATCTTGGCAGCCTGACCGAGCCGATGGTGCTTTCCGGTCTGGCAACAATCGAAATGGCGATGGCCGATCTGGGCTATCCGATCCGCCTTGGTACCGGCGTCGCCGCCTCACAGGAACATTTCCGCACGGCGCACACGCTGCCAGCCCAATCCGCTGCTTGAGGACACAACATGCTCGACATCAACACCCCAGCCGAGACGCTGACCATCGACGATATGCGCGCCGCGCACGAGCGTATCGAACCGTATATCAACCGCACGCCGGTTCTACGGTCGCAATACCTTGACGACCTCACCGGCGCGCAGTTGTTCTTCAAATGTGAGAACTTTCAGGAAGCAGGCGCCTTCAAGGTGCGCGGCGCGTGTAACGCGGTCTTTGGCCTCAGCGATGCCGCCGCCGCAAAGGGGGTCTGCACCCATTCCTCCGGCAACCACGCGCTCTCGCTCAGCTATGCCGCCGGTCGGCGGGGTATTCCCTGTAATGTGGTCATGCCCCGCACCGCGCCACAAGCCAAGAAGGACGCCGTGCGCCGCTTCGGTGGCACGATAACCGAATGCGAGCCCTCCACCACATCGCGCGAGGCCGTCTTTGCCGAAGTGCAGGCGCGCACAGGCGGTGAGTTCGTTCACCCCTATAACGACCCGCGCGTGATCGCGGGGCAGGCCACCTGTTCGGCAGAGCTTCTGGAACAAACCGGCGGCCTTGATGCCGTTGTCGCTCCCATTGGCGGTGGCGGTATGATCTCCGGTACCTGCCTGACGCTTTCAAACCTCGCGCCTGATACGGCAATTTACGCCGCTGAGCCGGAACAGGCCGATGACGCCTTCCGCTCGTTCAAAGCGGGCCATATCATCGCCGATGACGCCCCCGAAACCATCGCCGACGGGCTGAAAGTGCCGCTCAAGGAAAACACATGGCACTTCGTCTCCCGCTATGTGACCGACATTCAGACGGCCAGCGAGCAGGAGATCATCGACGCCATGAAGATCACTTGGAAATACCTGCGGATCGTTATGGAGCCCAGCTGCGCGGTCCCGCTCGCCGTTATTCTCAAAAACCCTGACGCCTATCGCGGCAAGCGCGTTGGCGTGGTCATCACCGGCGGCAACGTCGATCTGGACAAACTGCCTTGGATCAAAGGCTAGGAGGAAGACCCATGAAAGATACCACTGATTTTTCCGATCTTGAAGTCGGCTACGATGTTCCCGCCCTGCCGGGCATGGATGCGGCTGACATTCAAACACCTTGCCTCGTGCTTGATCTCGATGCGCTGGAGCGCAACATCATGAAGATGGGCGATTGGGCCAAAGCGCATGGCGTCCGTCATCGCGTGCATGGCAAGATGCACAAGTCCGTCGATATGGCGCTGCTTCAGGAGGAGCTTGGCGGTTCCTGCGGCGTCTGCTGCCAGAAAGTCAGCGAGGCCGAGGTCTTTGCCCGTGGCGGCATCAAGGATGTGCTCGTCTCCAATCAGGTGCGCGATCCGGCCAAGATCGACCGCCTTGCCCGTCTGCCCAAGCTCGGCGCGCGCACGATCTGCTGTGTCGATGATCTGGCGAATGTCGGCGATCTTTCCGCCGCTGCCCGGCGCCACGGAACCGAGATCGAATGCCTCGTCGAGATCGACTGCGGCGCAGGCCGCTGCGGTGTGACGCGCACCGCTGATGTCGTTGAGATTGCACAGGCGATTGACGCTGCCGAAGGGCTGAAGTTCGCCGGCATCCAAGCCTATCAAGGCGCCATGCAGCACCTCGACAGCTACGCCGACCGCAAAGCCAAGATCGAGATTGCCGTCGAGATGGTCCGCGACGCGGTGAACGGCCTCGCCGCTGTCGGGCTGGAATGTGACATCGTCGGTGGCGGCGGCACTGGCTCCTACTATTTCGAAGGAACTTCGGGCGTTTATAACGAGCTGCAATGCGGCTCCTACGCCTTCATGGATGCGGATTACGGGCGCATCCTCGATGAAAAGGGCAACCGGATCGACGATGGCGAGTGGGAGAACGCGCTCTTTATCCTCACCAGCGTCATGAGCCACGCCAAGGCCGAGAAAGCCATCGTCGATGCGGGGCTGAAAGCGCAATCCGTCGATAGCGGCCTGCCGGTCATCTACGGGCGTACAGATGTGAAATACATCAAATGCTCCGATGAACATGGCGTCGTCGAAGACTTGAACGGCGTGCTGAAGGTGAACGACAAGCTCAAGCTCGTCCCCGGTCACTGTGACCCCACCTGCAATGTGCATGATTGGTATGTCGGCCTGCGCGGCGACAAGGTCGAGACGCTCTGGCCCGTCTCCGCGCGTGGAAAGGCCTACTAATGCCCGAGATCTTGATTGTAGGAGAGGACATCTGCCAGCAGGTCGTCAGCCGCTCTGACGCTTTCGCAGCGGTGGAGAACGTCTTCGCCGCCATGTCGCAGGGGGACGCATGGAACTTCCCCGTAGTGCGCGAGGCACTGGGCCATGCAGATGCGCTCTATGGCTTCAAGTCGGGCTTTGATCGCGCAGGCATGGCGCTGGGCGTCAAATCCGGCGGCTACTGGCCGGGGAATATGGCAAGGGGCCTGACCAATCACCAGTCCACGGTTTTCCTCTTTGACCCCGACACAGGCCAGCTTTCCGCGCTTGTGGGCGGCAATTACCTCACCGCCGTGCGCACAGCGGCGTCCTCTGCTGTCTCCATCGACCATCTGGCCCGCAAGGACGCGCGCGTTCTGGGCATGGTCGGGGCAGGGCATCAATCCACCTTCCAGCTGCGCGCGGCTGCCGAGCAGCGCGATTTTGAAAAGGTCGTCGCATGGAATCCGCATCCTGACATGCTGCCCAAGCTTGGCGCCGTGGCCGAAGAGCTTGGCCTGCCGTTCGAGGCGGTCACGCGTGAGGAGTTGGGCGCACAGGCTGACGTGATCATCACCATCACCTCCGCTTTCGAGCCGCTTTTGATGGCGGATTGGATCAAGCCCGGCACCCATATCGCCTGCATGGGGACTGATACGGTCGGCAAGCAAGAGGTCGATCCGGCACTTCTCGCCCGCGCGACCGTCTTTACCGACGAGGTCGCCCAAAGCATCACCCTGGGTGAGGCACAGCATGCGGTTCAGGCAGGCATGATCTCAGCGGAGGAGATCACGCCTATCGGCCATGTCATCAACGGCACCAACGCAGGCCGTCAGACAGACGCGGAAATCACCCTGTTTGACGGCACCGGCGTCGGTTTGCAGGATCTCGCCGTTGCGCAGGTCGCCGCGCGGGTTGCGCGCGCGCGCGGCTTGGCCGCTGTAGCCCAGCTCTAGCAAAACGGCGTGGCGGTCAGCTTTTTGAAAGGAGCTTCCGCCGCGCCTCATAATCCTCGGGGTCGATCTCCCCTCGCGCCAGCCGCAAGTCCAACTCGTCGAGCGCCGTCGGCCCCTTTTCCTCGGGCCGTCCCATGCTCGGGCGGAAGATGACATAGGCACAACACAGGATCGCGGCGATTACGAGGAGCCACACGAACGGCCCCATGAACCAGCCTCCATAGCCGTGCATATGTGTGCCATATGTGCCGTCAGGGTCAGCCAGCGCGACCTTTGGCATCAACAGGGCGGCAATTGGTATCCAAAGCTGTTTCACGTCAATCTCCTTTTCCCATGCAGGTAGGTTAGTCGCGAAAGCCGAACCCTAATTTGATCTTGATCAACCCTCACGCAGCCGTGAGCGACGGGCGCTTGCCACTATCTGGCAGGATTTCGGTTAGCGCAGCCATCGCATCATATTGCGAGAGGAACACTTCGCCCGTTAGTTCGTCAAGGAAATGCGAGCGCTTCAGCCGGTCCATTACAGGGCCTTTCACCTCTGAGAGGTGCAGCTTGATCCCGATCTCGCCCAGCCGCGTGTTGATCGCCTCAAGGCTTTCGAGCGCAGACATATCCACCTCGTTCACCGCTGAGAACATCAGCACCACATTGCGCACAGGGCAATCCTGCAAGACGCGATTGTAGAGGTGATCTTCAAGATAGCGCGCATTGGCGAAATAAAGGCTCTCGTCGATGCGGATGGTCAGCAGACTGGCTTCCGTGCGGACAGCATGGCGCTTGATGTTGCGGAAGTGCTGCGTCCCTTCAACAAGCCCCACCTCCGCGATATGCGGGCGCGAAGTTTTGTAAAGGTAGAGCAGGATCGACAGGATCACCCCTGCCGAAACGCCGATCTCGACACCAAAGCCAAGCGTCAAAGCGATGGTCGTTGCAACGGCCATGAAGTCTTTCTTCGAATAGCCCCAAGCCCGCTTCAGAATGCCCAGATCGACAAGGCTCAGCACCGCCACGATGATCGTTGCCGCAAGCGTGGCTTTCGGCAGGAAGTAGACCAGCGGCGTCAGCGCAACGGCGGCGATTGCCAACCCAACGGCCGTAAAAGCACCCGCCGCAGGGGTTTCGGCACCGGCGTCGAAATTGACCACAGAACGGGAGAAACCACCCGTTACCGGAAATCCGCCGGTAAACGCGGCACCGATATTCGCCGCACCCAAACCGATCAATTCCTGATCCGGCGTGATCCGCTGGCGCTTCTTGGCGGCCAGAGTTTGCGCAACGGAAATGGATTCCACAAACCCGATGATCGAAATCAGCAGCGCAGGCACAAAGAGCGCCGAAATCAGATCGGGGGAGAAATCCGGCATCGTCAGCGGCGGCAGGCTTTGCGGCACGTCGCCCACGATCTTCACACCCCGCTCCGCAAGGCCAAACCCCCAGACAGCCACAGTGGTTGCCACCACAGCTGCGACCGGTCCGGCTTTTGTCGCCACATCCGCCAATTTGGGGGAGACGCCAAGCCCCCGCAAAAGCGGCTTCAGCCCTTTGCGCACCCAAAAGAGGAAGCCCGTCGCGCCCGCGCCAATGACCAGCGTATAGAGGTTCATTTCACCCAGCCCATGCAGAAGGCTCATCAGAAGTTCCGGTAGCGTGTGACCGTGGGTTTTGATCCCCAGAATATGCCCCAACTGGCTCGCCGCGATCAGGATACCCGAGGCGGTGATGAAACCCGCGATGACAGGATGCGACAGAAAGTTTGCAAGAAACCCAAGCCGCAATACGCCCATGACCAGCAAAATCGCACCAGATAAGGCCGCAAGCGTCAGCGCCGCCATCGCATAGCCCATTGTGCCGCTTTCAGCGACGTTGCCAATTGCGGCGGCGGTCATCAAGGAAACCACCGCAACAGGCCCTACTGCCAGCGCTCGGCTGGTACCGAATATCGCGTAAAGCACGATTGGCACGATCGAGGCATAAATCCCTGCTTCCGGTGGCAATCCCGCCAACAGCGCATAAGCCAACGACTGCGGCACCAGCATGATCGTCACGATCACCGCCGCAATCATATCGTTGGAAAAGGCATCGCGATTGTAGCTGCGGCCCCAATCAAGGATCGGCAGATAACGGGCAAGGGAAGACTTGAACATTGTGTTCGTCCGGTGGTGAGAGAAAAAGGGAGAGCGTCGGCTGAAAGCACGCTTCCAGCCGATTGTCTGGCGAGAGTGGGGGAGGCAGGCTTAGGCGGTGTTGACCGCCTGTTGCCAAAGAATCGAACTGCGGTTTCCGGTGCGGCAATAGGCCAAGACCTTGCCTTCCGCGCTTTTCAGCGCTTCAGCAAAAGCGGGCACTTCGGTGCCGGCAAGGCCCATCGGTGACATCGGAATGTAATGCGCCACCATGCCTTGCGCTTTGCACGCCGCTTCGATCTCTGCCCACGGCGTTTGGTCGGGGCCTTCACCGTCAGGGCGGTTGCAGATCACTGTGCCGAAGCCTTGCGCCGCGATGTCGGCCACATCGGCAACCGAAATCTGCCCGCAAACCGAAACTTGATCACTGAGTTGGGTAAGGGTCATTTCATATGTCTCCTTGGACCGCGATCAAAGTCCGTTCACCGGCACTTTCAGCATCGGGCGTCCGTCTTTATCGGTCGGGATCTCACCTGCACGCATATTGACCTGCAAAGACGGAATGATCAACTTCGGCATGGCGAGCTGCGCATCGCGCTCGGTGCGGAATTTGACAAACTCTTCCTTTGTCTTTCCGGCGCCCACATGGATGTTGTGTTCCTTTTCGTCGGCCACGGTGGTCTCCCACTGGATGTCGCGCCCGTTCGGGCCGTAGTCATGGCACATGAAAAGCCGCGTTTCATCCGGCAGAGCCAGAACGCGCTGGATGCTATCAAAGAGAATGCCCGCATCGCCACCGGGGAAGTCGGCGCGCGCGGAGCCGCCATCGGGCATGAATAGTGTGTCACCGACAAAGGCTGCATCACCGATCACATGCGTCATACAAGCCGGCGTGTGGCCCGGGGTGTGGATGGCATAGGCCTTCAGATTGCCGATCTCGTAAGTGTCGCCTTCCTTGAAGAGCCGGTCGAACTGCGATCCGTCGCGCTGGAACTCGGTGCCTTCGTTGAACACCTTGCCAAAAACGTCCTGCACAACAGTGATGTTCTCACCAACGCCGATCTTGCCACCCAGTTTTTCCTGAATGTACGGCGCAGCGGAGAGGTGGTCGGCGTGGACGTGAGTTTCGATCTGCCACTCGAGCTTCAGGCCATTATCTTCAATGTATTTGATGATCTCGTCGGCGTTTTCATAGGTGATGCGACCGGCTGCGTAGTCGATGTCCATAACGGAATCGATGACCGCACAGGCGTTGGAGTCGGGGTCTTTGACCACATAGCTGATCGTATTCGTCGCCGGATCGAAGAACGCTTTGACATCGGGGCGCTGGGTGATTTTTGCCATTTCTTTCTCCATCTTTTACGCTGGCTGAGCCGTTACGCATTAAAACATTTTGATTTCCTAATGTATGGGGTCGTGTAGCGAGGATGTCAACACCGCCCGCGCGATAATTCGTGCAATTTCGGCCCATCTCTGGCTTTCAAACGGTCCTGCGCCTATGAACACACCAAGCATAGCGAGGATACCATGACTTTTCTCTTTGATCTTCCTCCAAATCCGGCGCTTGCCGTCCTCGGCGAAGAGGCGCGCTTTCCGGTGGGTCGAATCTTCTGCGTTGGCCGCAATTACGCCGCACATGCCGCCGAAATGGGCAACGAGGTTGACCGCGAGGCGCCGTTTTATTTCATGAAATCCGCGCAAGCCGTTATTGGCACGGGCGAATCTGTTCCCTATCCGCTCGGTACATCCGACCTGCATCACGAGATGGAGCTCGTCGTTGCGATCGGCGCGTCGGGCGTGCATATCCCGCGCGAAAACGCGCTGGATCACGTCTTCGGCTACGGCGCGGGGCTTGATATGACGCGCCGCGATCTGCAAGCCGCCGCGAAGGAAAAACGCCGCCCGTGGGACACGGCCAAGAACTTTGCCGCATCGGCAGTTCTGGCCCCCCTTTGCCCTGCGGCTTCATTCGGTTCCCTCGCGGACCGTCGCATCACCCTCTCGGTCAATGGCGAAACGCGGCAAGATGCATCGCTGTCCGAGATGGTCTGGTCTGTGCCAGAGGTGATCTCGCATCTTTCGACGCTCTATCACCTCCAACCGGGTGATCTGATCATGACCGGAACACCCGCAGGCGTTGGCCCCGTGGTCGCAGGGGATTGGATCGAAGGGCAGATCGATGGTCTGCCCCCCGTCTCATTGCATATCGCGCCTTAGGAAATCACGTCAGGCGCTGCACGACCAGTGCGCGTCGTTATCCCGGCAAGCTCGTCGGCAGCGGCGATCACCGGCGCCAATGCCTCTTGCGGGTCGCGGTTCATCTGCGCGGGGTCAAGCTCCAACTGTTCAAGATACACCCGCAGCGTCGCACCCTCGGTTCCGGTTCCCGACAGGCGAAAGACAACCCGCGCCCCATTGGTAAAGCTGATGCGGATACCTTGTCCTGCGGATGTCGAGCCATCAACCGGATCGAGATAGGAGAACTCGTCCGCCATCGCCACTGTCAGTTCGCCTACCGATTTACCCGCCAGATCGAGCAGGGCGGTTCGCAAGGCGTCCATCAACCCGTTCGCGGCATCAGAGGCGACAGCCTCATAATCGTGCCGCGAGTAATAGTTGCGCCCGTAGGTCGCCCAATGCGCGGTGAGGATATCACTGACCGATATCCGCTTCTCCGCAAGGATATTGAGCCACAACAGAACGGCCCAAAGCCCGTCCTTCTCGCGCACATGGTCAGAGCCGGTGCCAGCACTTTCCTCGCCACAAAGAGTCGCGCGGCCCGCATCCAGCAGATTACCAAAGAATTTCCAGCCGGTCGGCGTCTCGAAATGGGCAATGCCCATCGCCTCGGCCACGCGGTCGGCAGCGGCAGAAGTCGGCATCGAACGGGCGACACCGGCAAGGCCTTTCTTATAAGCGGGGGCCAGATGCGCATTGGCCGTCAGCACGGCGAGGCTGTCCGAGGGCGTCACATATGCACCACGTCCGACGATCATGTTTCGATCGCCATCGCCATCCGATGCCGCGCCAAAATCGGGCGCGTCCGGCCCCATCATCAGGTCCATCAAATCCTTCGCCCAGATCGGGTTCGGGTCTGGATGGCCGTTCCCAAAGTCGGGCAAGGGCACTGCGTTCACCACCGTCCCCGCCGCCGCGCCAAGGCGATTTTCGAGGATTTCCTTGGCATATGGTCCCGTCACCGCATGCATCGCGTCGAACCGCATCGTGAAACCGCTGTCAAACAGCGCGCGGATCGCGCCGAAGTCGAAAAGTTCCTCCATCAATGCGGCGTAATCCGTCACCGGATCAACGATCTCAATCGCCATCGCGCCTAAGGATTGCGTTCCGATGGCCCCGATGACGATGTCCATGCATTCGATGATCCGGTATTCGGTCAGCGTTTGCGTCGCGGCATAGATCTTATCGGTCACGTTTTCCGCCGCAGGCCCACCGTTCGGGCCGTTGTATTTCAGCCCGAAATCCGCGTCGATGCCGCCCGGATTGTGGCTGGCGGAAAGGATCAAGCCGCCTTCGGTCTTGTTCTTGCGGATCAGGTGTGATGCAGCGGGCGTCGACAGAACGCCATCCTTGCCCACGATAACCTTCGCCGCCCCGTTGGCCGCCGCCATCCGCAGGATCACCTGAATGGCGCGGTCGTTGAAGTAGCGCCCGTCGCCCCCCACAACCAATACCGCTCCCGCAACGCCACCGATCCCGTCAAAGATCGCCTGCACATAGTTTTCGAGGAAATGCGGCCCCATGAAAACCTTGGTCTTTTTCCTCAACCCACTCGTCCCCGGCTTTTGCCCTGCGATCGGCTGGGTCGAAATCGTGAGTTTTTCCATTGGTTCCCTCCCTCAAGACAGATCAGCTTCTGTCTTTCTCCTGAACAAATACCACAACAGAATTCGTATGAATGCGCTTGCGCCCATGCGCTGGCTTTGGTGCAGCATCAGGGCGTGCGGTGTCGAGATGGCGCACCCAATGATGCCCTTTTTCCGGCTCCGGCAGCGTCACGTTAAAGCGGCGGCCGGTGTTGAACACCACGAACAACGCGCCCTCCCGTGGCGCATATTCCGGCGTGCCAGACGCCATGCGCAGTTCAACGGCCAAATGCCGCAAGGCAGGGTCATTCCAATCGGCATCCGACATCGGGCTTCCATCCGCCCGCCGCCAGAACATATCCGGTTGCCCGTCCACCAGCCTTGGCCGCGCATGCAGGAAGCGCTTCTGCCGCAAAATCGGGTGCGCTTTGCGAAAGGCGATGAGCCGCTTGCAGAAGGCCAGAAACTCGTGATCAACCGCCGACCAATCAATCCAGCTGATCGCATTGTCCTGACAATAGGCATTGTTGTTGCCGCCTTGGCTGTTGCCCAGTTCGTCACCGGCAAGGATCATCGGCGTGCCTTGGCTCAGCAGTAGCGTCGCCATCATGTTGCGGCGGCGGCGGGCGCGGCGGGCGTTAATCTCTGGGTCGTCGGTCGGCCCCTCGGTGCCGCAGTTGTCCGAGTAGTTGTGGCTATGCCCGTCGCGGTTGGCCTCCCCATTGGCCTCGTTATGCTTCTCATTGTAGCTGACGAGATCGCTGAGGGTAAAACCGTCATGCGCGGTCAAAAAGTTGATCGACGCGGTCGCAGGCCGTCCCGAATGGTCGAAGCGCAGCGCCGAACCTGAAACGCGCGTTGCCAGCTTCCGCACATGGCCCGTATCGCCGCGCCAGAACCGCCTGATCTGATCGCGGTATTTGTCGTTCCACTCAGCAAATGGCGGCGGGAAGGCTCCCAGTTGATACCCGCCCGGGCCGACGTCCCACGGCTCTGCGATCAGCTTCACACGGCTTAACACGGGGTCTTGCCTGATTGCCGCGAGGAAAGGCGCATTCTGATCAAACCCGTCATGCCGCCGCCCCAACGTTGACGCGAGGTCGAAGCGGAAGCCGTCAACATGCATCTCCTCAACCCAATAACGCAGTGAATCGAGCACCATCCGCATAACCATCGGATGCTCAAGGTTCAGCGTGTTTCCGGTGCCGGTATCGTCGATGTAATAGCGTTTGGATTCCGCCAGCCGATAATAGCTTGCATTATCCAAGCCGCGGAATGAGAGCGTCGGCCCCATCTGGTTGCCTTCGGACGTATGGTTGTAAACCACATCGAGGATAACCTCGATCCCCGCCGCATGCAGGCGCGCAACCATGAACTGGAACTCCGCCAGCGATTGCCCTTTAAGGTAACGCGGGTCGGGCGCGAAGAACCCGTGGGTCATGTACCCCCAGTAATTCGTCAGCCCCTTATCAATCAGGAACCCCTCATTGAGGAAGGCTTGCACTGGCAACAGTTCAAGCGTCGTGATCCCGAGGGCAAGCAGGTGCTCGATGATCGGGTCAGACGCCATTGCCAGAAAGCTCCCGGGCGCGTCGATGTCTTTGCGCATGGCGGTCAGCCCCTTCACATGCGCTTCATAGATCACCGTATCGCACCACGGCACATTGGGCGGTGTTTCGCGGCCCCAGCTAAAGCTGGTATCCGCGACCACGCTGCGCGGCATAAACGGTGCCGAGTCGCGGGTCGAAAAGGTCAGGTCGCCATGTTCAGCCGTGGCATCGTACCCGAACAGGGCAGGGTGCCATTCAGGATGGCCAGAGATCTGCTTGGCGTAGGGATCCAGCAACAGCTTATGCGGGTTGAACCTATGTCCCTCGTCGGGCCGATAGGGGCCATGTGCGCGGTAGCCGTAATGCTGCCCCGGGCGCAGGCCACTGACATAGCCATGCCAGATATCGCCATCCCGCTCCGGCAGATCAATCAGCAGGTTCTCGCGCCCTTCGTCATCGAACAGGCACAGCGTGATCCGCGTCGCATGCGCCGAAAAGACCGCGAAATTCACCCCCTCACCATCGAAGCGCGCGCCAAGCGGGTAGGGTCGGCCAGCCGTGATCGCCAGATTTCCAGCCATTACCGGCCCAGAACCTCCGCATAGAGTGCCGCATAGGCAGCGGCGGAACGGTCCCAGCCGACCGGCTGTTTCATCGCATTGCGCTGGAGCTTCTGCCACTGCGCCTTTTCCGCGTAGAGGTCGCAAAGGTCATCCAGCGCCACGCGCAATGCCTCAGCAGTGATCGGTGAGAACTGAACGCCAGTTGCCACCCCCTTCGCCATCGCTGCGGGCGAGGCATTGATCACCGTATCCGCCAGCCCGCCGGTGAGGGCGACAAGCGGCACCGTACCGTAGCGCAACCCGTAAAGCTGCGTCAGCCCGCATGGCTCAAAGCGCGACGGCACAAGGATCGCGTCGCCGCCTGCAATCATCCGGTGCGACAGCGCTTCGTCATATCCGATCCGTACCGCGACATTTGGATCGCGCGTCGCCGCGCGGAATGCGGCTTCGAGGCTTGGCTCGCCACTGCCCAAAAGCGCCAGTTGCCCGCCACGTTCCAACAGTGTCGGCAGGGCTTGCAGCAAAAGGTCCAGCCCCTTCTGTTCCGTCAGGCGGGAGACGACCACGCACAGCGGCCCTTCTGCCTCCGGCAGGCCCATCTCGGCGCGCAATGCAGCGGTATTGGCCGCTTTGCCCTTCAATGTTTTGTATGGCGCGATCAGCGGGTCCGTCTCGGGGTTCCATGCTGTCTCGTCAATCCCGTTGAGGATGCCTGTCAGAACGCCTCGCCGTGACCGCATCACCCCGTCCAGCCCCATGCCAAACTCGGGGCGCATCAGTTCTGCGGCATAAGTCTTTGAAACGGTTGTCAAACGGTCAGCGCGCATCAACCCCGCTTTGAGCGCCGATACCTTGCCCCAATACTCGTATCCCTCCGGCGTGAACCGAAGCGGGTCTAGGTGCAGGTCCGCGATCTTCTCCGCGCCCGCAAGCCCGTGAAACGCGATGTTATGGATCGTCATCACCGTCGCGGGGCGCCCCTCGTCGGGCAGGTATTCCATCATCAAACCGGCTTGCCAGTCATGCCCGTGCAGCACATCAGGCACCCAGCCGCCCGCACCTTGCAGGCCGATCTCGGCCGCGACCTTGCTCAGCGCGGCAAAGCGCTCGGGATTGTCCGGCCAGTCCTTGCCATCCGGCCCCAGATAGATATTGCCCACCCGCTCATAAAGATGCGCCGCCTTGACCGCCAACAGGTCAAGCCCCGCCACTTTAGCGGCCATCAGCGTCGCCGTTCCCCCGAACAGGTCGTCATATTTGGCGATCGTCTTGGTTTTCCCTAAGGCCTCCAGCACCGCCGGATACCCGGGCAAGAGCGTACGCATCTCGACACCGTTCGCCGCGATTGCAGCGGGCAGGGCGCCCACCACATCGGCCAAACCGCCTGTTTTGATCAACGGCGCGCATTCAGAAGCAACGGAAAGGACACGGATCATCGTTCGGCGGCTCTCCTGTCGAGCATGTCTTGCGTGATAAGCGTCGTGCCTTTCTCGGTCACGCGGAACCACTTTGCATCTTCGTCCGGATCTTCTCCGACCACCAGCCCTTCGGGAATGATAACACCACGATCAATCACAACCTTACGCAACCGAGCACGGCGATTGACCGTCACATACGGCAACACCACCGCATGATCGAGCACTGCATAGGAGTTGGTATGCACCTCGGTAAACAACAGCGAATTGCGCACCTCCGTCCCCGAGATGATGCAGCCGCCCGATACCATCGATGAAATCGCCATCCCGCGCCGATCCTTTTCATCATGGATGAATTTCGCAGGCGGCACGCTCTCCGAATAGGTCCAGATCGGCCATTCCGGATCCCACAGGTTCAGTTCCGGCGTGAAATCGGTCAGGTCGATATTTGCCTCCCAAAAGGCGTCCACCGTACCTACGTCCTTCCAATATGCCGGTGCGCCGTCCGAGCGCACGCAGCTTTCGTCAAAGCGATGCGCCATCGCTTTTCCGTTTTTCACGATCTCGGGGATCAGATCATTGCCGAAATCATGGCTGGAATTCGGATCATCACGATCCTTCAGCAGCAACTCGCGCAGGAATTTCCAGTTGAAAACATAGATCCCCATCGAGGCCAGCGCCTTGGTTGGGTCTTCCGGCGTCGCCGGTGGGTCGGCCGGTTTTTCGAGGAACGACGTGATTTGCCCACTCGCATCTGTCGCCATTACGCCGAAGGCCGTCGCCTCCATGCGTGGCACGGTCAGGCAGCCAATGGTCACGTCTGCGCCAGTCTCCACATGCTGGCGCAGCATGATCTCGTAATCCATCTTGTAGATATGATCGCCCGCGAGGATGATCACATAATCAATCCCGTAGCTGTCCACGATGTCGATGTTCTGCGTGACCGCGTCTGCTGTGCCCTGATACCATGACTGGTCGTCATTGCGCTGCGAGGCGGGCAGGATATCCAGAAATTCGTTCCGCTCCGCACGGAAGAAGTTCCACCCCCGCTGGCAATGCCGGATCAGGCTATGCGCCTTGTATTGCGTGGCAATCGCCATTTTCCGAATGCCCGAATTCATCGCGTTTGAGAGCGCAAAATCGATGATCCGCGTCTTTCCCCCAAAATAGACTGCCGGTTTCACACGCCTGTCAGTCAGTTCCTTCAACCGGCTGCCGCGCCCTCCCGCCAGCACAAACGCCATAGACCGGTTCGTCAGCCTGCGATTTTCAACCATTCCCTTGTCCTCCCAAGTCGCCTTTATGCGCCACCTTGAACATCACCACGCTCAGCGGCGGCAGCGTCACCTCAATCGAGTTTGCCTTCCCGTGCGCGGGCATATGTGTGCTGTCCACGCCGCCCATGTTGCCACGGTTCCCCCCGCCGTAAATTCCGGCATCCGTGTTTAGGATTTCCTCCCAGTGGCCCGCGTAGGGCACGCCAAAACGCATCCCCGTCCGCTCCACTGGCGTAAAGTTGCACAGCACCAACACCGGCGGATCGCCCTTGTCGCCATAGCGCAGGAAGGCATAGACCGATTGCGCGGCATCATTCGCTTCGACCCACTCGAACCCATCCGCTTCGCAATCCTTCCGGTAGAGCGCGGGCGTCGTGGCATAGATCCGGTTCAGGTCGCGCACGAGGTCTTGCACGCCCTTATGCGGTGGCCTTGCGGCGGCGTCCCAGTTCAGGTCATCCGAGTGGTTCCATTCCTCGGGCTGGGCAAATTCGCAGCCCATGAACAGCAGTTTCTTCCCCGGATGCCCCCACATGAACGCGTAGTAGGCGCGTAGGTTGGCGAACTTTTCCCAATCCGACCCGGGCATCTTCTCCAGCATTGAGCCTTTGCCATGCACGACCTCGTCATGGCTGATCGGCAGCACGAAATTCTCGCTGAAGGCGTAGTGTAAGCCGAAGGTCAGTTGGTGATGGTGATGCTGGCGGTAGATCGGATCACGCTGGATATAGTCGAGCGTGTCGTTCATCCAGCCCATGTTCCACTTAAAGCCAAAGCCCAAGCCACCCGCATCCACAGGGGCCGAAACCATCGGAAAGGACGTTGATTCCTCCGCCACCGTCATAATGCCCGCTTGCGCGGCATAGGCGGCGCTGTTCATCCGCTTGAGGAACGCGATTGCTTCAAGGTTCTCCCGCCCGCCATGCGCGTTCGGGATCCACTCGCCAACGGCGCGGCTGTAATCGCGGTAGAGCATTGAGGCCACCGCATCCACGCGCAGCCCGTCGATATGGTATTCCTCCAGCCAGTACACCGCATTAGCGATCAGGAAGTTGGCGACCTCGGTGCGGCCATAATTGTAGATCAGGGTATTCCAGTCCTGATGAAATCCCTCTTTCGGGTCCGCATGCTCATACAGATGCGACCCGTCAAACTGCGCCAGCCCATGCACATCGGAAGGGAAGTGCCCCGGCACCCAATCGAGTAAGATTCCCAGCCCCGCCCGATGCGCGGCATCCACCAAATCGCGGAATTCATGCGGTGGCCCGAAGCGCGTCGTCGGCGCATAAAGGCCTACCGGCTGATAGCCCCAGCTGCCATCGAAGGGGAACTCCGACACCGGCAGTAACTCTAAATGGGTAAAACCCATATCTTTGGCGTACCCCACCAGCTCTTGCGCGGCTTCCTTGTAAGAGAGCGGGCGTCCACCATCCTCCCAGCGCCGCTTCCAGCTGCCAAGATGCACTTCGTAGATGGAAACCGGTCTGTTGCGGTCATTGGTTTTGGCGCGTTTCTCCAGCCAGTCGCTATCGCGCCAGCCATATCCGCTGATATCTCGGATCACGCTTGCGGTTTCCGGCGGATGCTGCGCCCCAAAGCCCATCGGATCGGCCTTCAATGGCAGAAGGTGCCCGTCGTAATTCGTGATCTGGTATTTATAGCTCTGCCCATCGCCAGCACCGGGAACGAACAGCTCCCAGATGCCCGAGCTTCCACGCGGGCGCATCGGGTGGCGGCGTCCGTCCCAATGGTTGAAATCCCCAACGACAGAAACCTGCCGCGCATTGGGTGCCCAAACAGCAAAATGCGTTCCTGCGACTTTCTTAATCGTGGTGACGTGAGCGCCGAGGGCATCCCAAAGCCGCAGATGCGTGCCTTCCCCGATCAGATGCAAATCCATGTCGCCCAGCATTGCAGGGAAACGGTAGGCATCCTCATATTCCCAAACCTGATCGCCGCTATGCCCGACCAAGCGATAGGCCCGACCCGCTGGAACCTTGCCGCAGAAAACCGCACCAGCGACCTTTTCTAATGGGTAGCTCTTCGCGCCGATCCTCGCTTCTAGCCGCTCCGCACCCGGATCAATCGCCGTAAGCCACGTCGCGCGACCAAATTTTCGGGTTCCCAGCAAGTCTTGCGGCGCGGGATGCGTGCCATCCGTCAATTGCCAAGCCGTGGCCTCATCAATGGGGAGTTCTGCGTCCGGCACTGTGCTTCCTTGCTGTTTACGTCATGTGCTTCCACAGGATGTGTTAGCGTTAACATTTCCCCGCAAATGCACCAGTTACCCCTCAGCCGTCAAGAAAAAGCTCTGGAGTGCGCGTAGACCGCCGGCAGCGGACATGCTTTGCCGCTTTCGCTGCGTGCGTACTGATTTCCTCGTCGCCGGCCTACCCATAGGCTCAGTGAACCGCGAAAACGTCGCGCAATAAAGGATTTTCTTACTTGGGGCCGAAAGCGCCGATTATATTCTCGGCGGTCTGCGCCATCGCCGCTTCCGCTTGCGAGAGGATACCAATCCGGTCAAACAGCGCAGGGTTTTCTTCCAACGTTGCGCGCAAGCTCGCGCCAAATGTCTGGCGCAATTCCGTGCCAATGTTGAATTTCGCGACCGCCGTTTCCCGTGCCAAAGCGATACGGTCCGCTTCCGAAACGCCAGAGCCGCCATGTATCACCAAGGGCACATTAGGCGCGGCCGCCTGAACTGCGGCCAGCCGCGCGCGGTCAATCACCGCCGCCGCTTCCTGTTGCAAATGCACGTTGCCCACACTGATCGCCATCGCGTCGATGCCGGTTTCCCGCGCAAATCGTCCGGCCTCCTGCGGGTCGGTCCCGTGGCTTTCCTCGCCGGCATCGTAGCCCACGAACCCGATCTCGCCCTCGCAACTGGCCCCTGCGCGATGCGCCATCGCAACCGCCTCTGCCGTTTGCGCGATGTTTTCGTCTAACGGCAAGCGCGACCCGTCAAACATGATCGAGGAAAACCCGCTCTCCAGCGCGATCCGGCATTCCTCCAGCGTCTTGCCATGGTCCAAAAGGCTCACCACTGGCACCGACGCCCCCTCCGCCAGATGCCGGAACATCGCGCCCAAGATCGGCAATGGCGTGTTGGCGCGGCACCCTGGCCCCGCTTGCAGGATCACCGGCATTCCGGCGGCTTCGGCGGCGGTGATATAGGCGCGGGCGTCTTCCCAACCCAGCACCACCAGCCCAGCAACCGCATAGCCCTCGCGCATCGCGGGGCGCAGCACCTCTGCCAGCGTCGCAACCGTCATTTGAACTTCGCCACCATGTCCTTGATGCCGGGGATTGTTTCCACCTGATAGGCATGGGTCGGCTGGAAATACTGCACAAGGCTCCGCTGCGAGAGGCCGCCCAGAATGGTGAAGTAATACATCTCGTAGCCGGGCAGGGCGCAGCAGGGGTGATAGCCATTATCGATCACAAAGGTCGATCCATCGACGATGTGATAAGCCTCGCCAACAGCGCCATCCTCGCGCTGGAGCATCTGCATCCCCGAGCCGTGATTGGGCCGGAACCGGAAGTTATAGGTTTCGTCATGGCGCGTTTCGTTCGGCAGGCGGTCGGTGTCATGCTTATGGCTCGGAAAGCCGGACCAGCCGCCTTGCCCGACGGTAAACAACTCGCTCACCAACAGGCGCCCCACCTTGCCATGCTGCTTCTGGCCAAGGATGTGCTTGATCTTGCGATGCGTCTTGGTGTCGTCCGATCCGTATTGCACCAGATCAATCTCATCAGGCCGCACGGTGAACGGGTCCAGCACCTCGTCGTATTTTGCGCCCGCAACGAACACTTCCGCACTGTCGGAAACGCACACCATCGTCACCTTCGCTCCAGATGGCACATAGGTGCCTTCCGGCTCCCCGTCCCAGACATCGACGCCGCGATTGCCAAGTGCTTTGACCTCATAGCCTTCAATATCAAGGTCAACAGACCCCGTCGCAGGGGCGACGCAGGTTTCGAACCCCGGCACCTGATAAGTGAATGCCTGCCCCTTCGTCAGTTTGACGATGTTGAAGTAGTTGAGCGGCACCCGCGCGTCACCCACATCGACGATCGGTGCGTTTTTATTGTCATAGGGGGGGATATGCATGTCAGCTCCTTTGCGCGATGAACGCGTCCAGTTCTTCAGGGGTCGGCAGGGCGATTGAGCAGCCCGGGCGCGTGACAACCACTGCCGCCGCCGCAGCGCCGCGCCGCACGGCATCATCAAGCGCGGTGCCTTTCACGAGCGCCGCCAGCATGGTGCCAAGGAAGGCATCGCCTGCGCCCACCGGCTTGAGTGTATCGACGGGGAAAACCGGCGTCTCGATCTGCGCGTCGCCCTGCAAGGTGATCGCGCCGCGTTCGCCCATTTTGTAAATCACCAGCCGCCCCTCGGCAGCCAGTTCCCGCGCTTTGGCAAAGCCTTTCTCATAAGCGCCCGCCATAAAGCCGAACTCGTCGTCATTGCCGACGATAACATCGCTCTTGACCGCCGCTTGGCTGAGAATGCGCGAAGCCTCCTCCGCGCTGGGCCAGCTATAAGGGCGGTAATCCACGTCGAGGATACAAAGGCACCCCGCCGCCCGCGCACGGTCAAACCCGCTGAGCGCCGCACTGCGTGCAGGCTCTGCTGCCAACACCGTTCCAGCTGTGACCATCCCGCCATAGGCGCTGAAATCAACAGCTCGCACATCGTCGATGCCCATTTCAAAATCCGCCGCCCCGTTGCGGTACACAACCGTTTCGTGGCCTTCGAACACACTTTCCGAAAGCGCCAGCGTGTTGCGCGCCTCCCCGCCAACGGTGCGCACATAGCTTGTGTCGATGCCGCGCCGCGCCAGCTCCTTCAGCGTGTAGCGCCCCACCGCATCGTCCGAGACGCAGGACAGCATCGCTGTTTCCGTGCCCGCAATCGCCAGCGCCGCGGCAATGTTGCCAGCCGAGCCGCCCAAGCCAGCGGTAAAGCTCGTCGCATCTTCGATCTTCGTGCCGGCAGGGGCAGGGTAGAGGTCCAGCCCCGCACGCCCCATCACAAGGATCGCCCGACCGCGCAGGCGCTCGCTTACTTTTGCCAAGGCACACTCCTTTTGCATTGACGACTCTGTCTGAATAACGATACCTGAATTGCAACCGGTTTCAATACACTTGGGAGGAGAAAATGGCGGACATCGGCATCGGTATCATCGGCGGTGGTTACATGGGAAAAGCCCATTCGGTGGCGATGGCCTCCGTGGCGGCTGTTTTTGACACACCCCTGCGCCCACGGCTCGAAATGATCGCCGCCACCTCTCCGCAATCGGCCGAGAAATACCGTCACGCCTACGGCTTCAAGCGCGGCACCGCCGATTGGCGTGAACTCGTCGCTGATCCGGCCGTCGAGGCCGTTGTCATCGCCAGCCCGCAAGCCACCCACCGCGAGATAGCCTTTGCCGCAATCGAGCACGGCAAGCATGTGCTCTGCGAAAAGCCCTTGGGCGAAAGCCTCGAAGACAGCGCCGCAATGGTCGCCGCCGCCGAGAAATCAGGCGTCGCCAACATGGTCGGGTTCAACTACATCCGCACACCCGCCTCCCAATATGCCCGCAAGCTGATCGCGGATGGGTTGATTGGCGATGTCACATGGTTCCGTGGCGAACATTCCGAGGATTTCCTCGCCGATCCTGCAGCCCCCGCCAACTGGCGGACAGAGACGGAGGCCGCAGGTTGCTTGGGTGATCTCGCGCC
The DNA here is from genome assembly GCF_040931995.1 of Pelagovum sp. HNIBRBA483. NCBI lineage: Bacteria > Pseudomonadati > Pseudomonadota > Alphaproteobacteria > Rhodobacterales > Paracoccaceae > Pelagovum > Pelagovum sp. HNIBRBA483. The sequence continues at coordinate 2,116,168 of NZ_CP162412.1, read as the reverse complement.
GCACATGGTCAATGCGGCCCGCGCGCTTCTCGGCCCAATTGCCGAGGTCATGGCCGACCGCAAAACGGTCCATGCGCAGCGCGGCGGCGTCGCGGTGAAGAACGACGATCAGGCACAAATGCTCGTCACTTTCGAGAGCGGCGTGCAGGGCCACCTTTACTTCAGCCGCACCCATCACGGCCGCAAGATGGGCTATATTTACGAGGTTGTCGGCACCAAAGGCGCACTGCGCTTCAATCAGGAGGACCAGAACGCGCTCGAGCTATACCTCGCTGACGGACCAGAGGCAGAGCGCGGCTACCGCAAAATCCTTACCGGCCCCGCGCACCCCGATTACGCGCCGTTCTGTCAGGGGCCGGGGCATGGCACCGGCTATAATGACACCATCATAATCGAGGCCAAAGACTTCCTCACAGCGATCCATACTGGCGAACCGGTCTGGCCGACCTTCCGTGAGGGGCACGAGGTCAATCGTATCATCGCCGCTGCGCGCGCCTCTGAAAGCGGGCGCCGGTGGGTCAACGTTTCTGAAATCTGAGGGATCAAAATGAAGAAACTCAAATGGGGCATGATCGGCGGCGGTGAAGGCAGCCAGATTGGTCCAGCACACCGTCTTGGCGCTGGTCTTGATGGGTATTTCTCCTTTGAAGCCGGTGCTTTAGACGCCAATCCTGAAGCAGGCCGCGCCTATGCCCAGCGGCTCGGCATCGCCGCCGACCGCGCCTATGGCGACTGGCGCGAAATGCTCGAAGGTGAGCGTAACCGCGACGACCGGATTGATCTGGTGACGGTCGCCACCCCCAATGCCACGCATTTCGAGATCACCAAGGCGTTCCTTGAGGCAGGTTTCCATGTGCTCTGCGAAAAACCGATGACAATGACCGTCGAGGAAGGCGAAGAAATCGTCCGCATTTCCCGCGCGACGGACCGCATCTGCGCGGTCAACTACGGCTATAGCGGCTACTCGCTGGTGCGGCACATGCGAGCGATGGTGGCGCGCGGTGATCTGGGCGATATCCGCATGGTCATGGCTGAGTTCTCCCACGGCCATCACGCCAATGCCGCTGACATGGATAACCCCCGCGTCCGCTGGCGCTATGATCCCGCCCAGGCGGGCGTCTCCGCCCAGTTCGCGGATTGCGGTATCCATGCGCTGCATATGGCAAGTTTCGTTTTGGGGCAGGAGGTTACGACCCTTTCTTCAGATTTTGTCGCAACCATCGAAGGCCGCACGCTCGAAGATGATGCGATGGTTAACCTGCGCTTCGACGGTGGCGCTGCGGGCCGTTTGTGGACGTCTTCGATTGCTGTTGGCCGGATGCATGGCCTGACCTTGCAGGTTTTCGGCTCCAAAGGCGGCGTTCGCTGGGCGCAGGAACAGCCCAACCAGCTGATCTGGACCCCAGTTGCAGGCCGCAACCAGATCATCGAGCGCGGCGAAGCGGGCCTTTCCCCCGAGGCCGACCGCGCAAGCCGTGTCACGATGGGTCATGCCGAGGGCATGCCACTTGCTTTTGCAAATATTTACAATGACTTGGCGGAAGCTATTAACGCAGAAAAGGAAGGCCGCGCGATGGATCCTGCCGCCAATCTCTTCCCCAAGGCAGAGGATGGCTTGCGCTCTATGGCAGCCGTCCATGCCGCTGTCGACAGCTCCAAAAAGCAAGGCGCTTGGGTCGATGCCCGCCCGCCAATGTTCCGCTGATCATTCCTGAACGGGCGGCCTGAGCGTTGCCCGTTCGACCACCTCGCAGCTAAAAAGCCGCGCCTCGGGCGGTCGCTGCGGATCTTCCAGCAGCAGCCCCAATTGCGCGATCGCCGCCTCCACGATCTGCTTCACCGGTTGCCGGATCGTTGTCAGGTCGATGCCGTTCCAGCCCGCCATCTCCATATCGTTGACCCCAAGCAGGCCAATATCCTCCGGCACGCGCAAGCCGCTGTCCCGCAGTGCAGATAGCGCACCGATCGAGATCACGTCATCGCCGCAAAAATATGCCTCCGCAGGCGTGTGCTTTAACAGAGACAGCATCGCCGCGCGCCCCGCCGCAAAGCTGTAGCTGCGCGCATGTGTGGCCGTGACCTGCATCCCCTGCGCTTGTGCTTCCTGCGCAAATCCTTGCAGGCGGTCTTGGGTGGAGGTGGCGCTATCCGGCCCGCCCAAGAAACCCACCTTGCTGTAGCCGCGTGCCTTCATCTCCCGCGCCGCCAGCCGCCCCGCCGCGACGTTGTTGATCCCTACAACATGGACATCGGGGTTGTCACTGGCGCGGGCAAAGCAGTGCAGCACCGGCACCCCTGCGACGCGAAAGGCCGTAGCGAATGAGGTCGGCAGCGTCGAGGAGGCAACAATCACCGCATCCACCGAATATTGCCGCAACATCCGCAGCGATTGTTCGGGGTCTGTTTCATCAGTGAGATTGACGAGCAGCGGTCGCAATCCGGCCTCTTGTAGCCCACGGGTGAACAGGTCGAACACTTCGAGGAAGAACGGGTTCTTGAAGTTGTTAGAGATCAGTCCGATCAGCTTTGTCCGCCCCGTGGTCAGCGATGAGGCCAGCGCATTGGGTTGATAGCCGAGCGCCTCCGCCGCCTTCATCACCTTCGCGCGGGTCTTGGGGGAGACAGAAGCCCCCTCGGTAAAGGTCCGCGACACGGCGGAGCGCGAAACGCCCGCTTTCTCTGCCACTTCCCGTAATGTCACCCGCATGAAAAAGGCTCCCCGATTTGCACGGGGAGCCTCTCATATTGCACGAAAAAGTGCAACCGATTGCAATGTGATCTACCCGCGCATCAACCCGCCATTCGCATCATAAAGCGGGCCAGCGAGCACCTCGGCGCCATACATCTCACCAAGGATTTCCACCTGTAGCTTCGTTCCTGCTGTCGCATGTTCCGCCGCGACATAGCCCATCGCCATGGATTTCCCGACCCTGTGCGCATAGCCGCCGGAGGAGACATAGCCCACCGCCGCGCCATCTTTCAGGATCGCTTCATCGGCGGATACGTCGATGCCTTCCACGTCGATGGTCAGCGTCACCAGCTTGCGGGCAGGGCCTTCTGCACGGAGGGCTTCTGTCGCTTCCTTGCCAACGAAGTCCTTCTTCCAGTTAATGAACGCATCCATGCCGCTCTCAACCGCGTTGAAGTCGGGGCGAAATTCCAGCGTCCACGCGCCCCAGCACTTCTCCAGCCGCATCGACATCAGCGCCCGCGCCCCGTACCAGCGGTAGCCCAGATCAGCACCCGCTTCCTCGATCGCCTCTGCAAGCCGCAACAGGTATTGCGGTTTGCAATAGATCTCGTAACCCAACTCACCGGAAAAGCTGATCCGGTTCAAAATTACCGGCACGCCTGCGACGAATGTCTGCCGCAGGTCGCGGAACTTGAACGCCTCGGCAGAGACATCCTCCCGCATCAGCCGTTGCAGCAGCGCCCGCGATTTCGGGCCAGAGAGCGCGATCCCGTGCCAATCATCGCTGACGTTCCGATAGCGCACATCATCCGGCAGGTCTTTTTCGAACCAACGCCGGTGCGCCTCCTGCATCGCGCCTGAGCCGAAGAGGATGAAATGATCCTCTGCCAAACACGCCACCGTCAAATCACCATAGAGCCGCCCCTTCGGCGTCAGCATCGGTGTCAGCGTCAGCCGCCCGGGTTTTGGCACATAGCCCGCCAGCGTCCGGTCCAGATAGGCCCGCGCGCCCGCGCCTTTGAACTCATGCTTGGCAAAGTTGGCGATCTCGATCCCGCCCACGGCTTCCTGTACCGCCTTCACCTCCCGCGCAACGTAATCGTGGCTCCGGTTGCGCTCAAAGGTCGGCTCCTCATGGGCATCTTCGGGCCCGTCGGCAAACCACAGCGCGTTTTCAAGGCCAAAGCCCTGACCCATCCGCGCGCCTTTCGCCACCAATCGGTCATAGAGCGCGGTGGTTTTCTGCATCCGGCCCTTGGGCAGCGTTTCGTTGGGGAAAGTCATCACGAAGCGCCGCTCGTAGTTTTCGGATGATTTCACCGTCCCCCAGTCCGGCGTCGCAAACTCACCAAAACGAGCCACATCCATCGCCCAGACGTCAATCGACGGTTCCCCGTCGATCATCCATTCTGCCATGGTCAGGCCCACGCCGCCGCCTTGGCAGAAGCCCGCCATGACACCCACCGCGACCCAGTAGTTCCGCATCCCCGGAACGGGGCCGATCATCGGGTTGCCATCAGGGCCAAAGGTGAATGGCCCGTTGATCATATCCTTGATCCCCGCCTCGCCGATGGTCGGTATGCGCTCAAAGGACATCTCCAGCCGGTCCGCGATCCGGTCCAGATCCGGTTGCAACAACTCATGGCCAAAGTCCCAAGGTGTACCGTCGACCTTCCACGGCGTCGATTTCGGCTCATAAGTGCCCAGCAGCATCCCCTGCCGCTCTTGCCGGAAGTAGATATTCGCCTCGTAATCAATACCAGCGGGCAGGCGGCCTGCCTCGCCCATGCTCTCCATCCGCTCCTTGATCAGCGGGATCGCCTCGGTGATCAGGTAATGGTGCTCCATCGGCTGCACCGGCAGGTGAATGCCGGACATATGGCCGACCTCACGCGCCCAAAGCCCGCCGCAGTTCACCACCTGCTCGGCATTGATCACGCCCTTCGGTGTGGTCAAATCCCACGAGCCGTCCGGCCGCTGGGTCATCGCCGTGACCCCGCAATGGGTGAAATATTGCGCCCCATGCACCCGCGCCGATTTGGCAAAAGCATATGTCGCGCCAGAGGGGTCGAGATCGCCGTCCTGATCATCCCACAGCGCGGCGTAATAGTGCTTCGGGTCGATCAGCGGGTGCCGCTCAGCCAGCTCCTTGGGGCTGATGAATTCTTGATTGAGCCCCATATACCGCGCCTTCGAGCGCTCGCGCTTCAGGTAATCATACCACTCCTTCGTCGATGCCGCGTAGAACCCGCCGGTCATATGCAGGCCGACGGAATGGCCCGATGTCTCCTCGATCTCTTTGTAAAGGTCGATCGTATAGCCCTGTAGGCGGCTGATATTCGGGTCGGAACTGATCGTGTGGATCTGCCCCGCCGCGTGCCAGCTGGAGCCGGATGTCAGCTCATCACGTTCCAGCAGCACAACATCCTTCCAGCCGAACTTCGCCAGATGGAACAGGATCGAGCAGCCGACAACGCCACCGCCGATCACCACCACCTTCGCATGAGAGGGCAGCGCCTTGCCGCCAGTTTCGACCTCTTTTTGTATCTCGGGCATGTTTTCCTCCCTCTTTGGGTTTCCGGCCTAGTACCAGGCTTCGGGGATTTCTTCCTTGCGCTTGGCCACATAAGCCGCCAGCGCTTCCTTGGCCGCGGGGTCTATTGGCGGCGCTTCATAAGCGGCCAGCATGTCCTTCCAGCGTTTATTGGCCCGCATCCGCATATCGGCGCTGCCGGCTTCCTCCCAGCTTTCCACGTTTTCGCTGTTGCTCAGTGCAGGCTCATAAAAAGCGGTTTGATAATTGCGCATCGTATGGCCGGAGCCAAGGAAATGCCCACCCGGCGCGACCTCATCATAGGCATCCCGCGCCATCGCCTCATCGCTGCAATCCAACCCCTGCGCGAGCACCTTTTGGTAGCTGCCCAGCCTGTCCGCATCCATGATCAGCTTTTCGTATCCGGTGCAAAGGCCCCCCTCCAGCCACCCCGCCGCATGCAGGACGAAATTCGCACCCGCCAACATGGTGGAATGCATCGAATCCGCGCTTTCATAGGCCGCCTGCGCATCCTCAATTTTCGAGGCCGTGAGCGAGCCACCACAGCGCAAGGGCAGGCCCGCCCGCCGCGCAAGTTGCCCGATCGCGTAGTTCGAGATCACCGGCTCCGGCATGCCAAAGGTCGGTGCGCCCGATTTGAGCGACATGGATGAGAGGAAGTTCCCCAGTACAAACGGCGCACCCGGCCGCACGAGCTGCGCAAAAGCACAGCAGATCATCGCTTCCGCCATCGCTTGCGCCACGCTCGCAGCAGTGGAAACCGGCCCCATCGCACCTGAGAGGATGAACGGAACCACCACGATCCCTTGACCCCGCCCGCAATAGGCGCGGATCGCTTGCGTCACCACCTTATCCACCAACAGGGGTGAGTTGGTATTGACGTTACCCATGATCACGCAGCGCTCCTCTAACCCGTCGGCGCCGTGCAGGATTTCCGCCATCGCCACGCTGTCCTCCGCGCGGCTCATTTCCGTGATAGCGCCCAGATGCGGCTTGTCCGAGCACGTCATGTGCAGGAACAGCATGTCCAGATGCCGATGGCTCACCGCCACATCACATGGCTCGACGATCACTAGCCCCGTGTGGTGCAGGTTCGGGTGCAGGTAGGAAAGCTTGATCAGGTTTTCGAGGTCGGCCATCGTTCCGTAGCGGCGGCCATTTTCCAGATCGCGCACAAACGGCGCACCATAGATCGGCGCGAAAACCTGATTTCCATCCCCGATCACCACGCTGCGGTCGGGGTTGCGGGCGTGTTGGATGAAATGGCGCGGCGCTTTGGCGCAGAGCGCACGGATCCATTTCGCATCAGCGCGGATTCGGTCGCCATCCGGCGTAATTCCGGCCTGCTGCCAGACCTCCAGTGCTTCAGGGTCGTCACGGAAGGCGATGCCCACATTTTCTAAAAGCCAGTCCACCTGCCGTTCCAGCTTCTCGATCTGCTCGTCGTCAAGCACATCAAAGAAGGGCAAGGTACGGCGGATATGGGGTGACGGTGGCGCCGCACCGAGCGCGGTGGAATGTGATCGGTTCGGGCGGGCGCGTCTGGCCATGGGGATCATCCTGAAAGCTCTCGCGTGATGGTAATGCGGCGACAGATGCTTGTGACGCTTGAAAATTCCGATGCTTTGGATAATCCTCAGTTATGCAAGAGCTTTGGAAAATCCTCCCCTCGCCGCGCCACTTGAGCGTCTTTGAAGCCGCAGGAAGGCTCGGTTCCTTCACCGCTGCAGCGCAAGAGTTGAATGTACAGCAACCCGCCGTCAGCGCCGCGATCCGCCAGTTGGAGGAGGCAATGGGCGTTCTTCTGTTCAACCGAACGCATCGCAAGGTCACGCTGACCGATGCAGGCCGCCGCCTCCACGCCGATGTCACCCGCGCGTTCGAGGATGTGCTCCGTTCGGTGCGGCAGGTCCGGCAATACGGGCGCAGCGATCACGTCACGCTCAATGCGTCATCCGCTTTTGCATATTACTGGATGATGCCTCGCTTGCAGGAACTGCACCGCGATCACCCCCAGATCGACCTCCGCCTCCAGTCCAGCGACCACGAGCCGGACATCGACGCCGAGAACATCAGCCTCGCCGTCCGGCGGGGGCAGGGGGATTGGCCCGACGTGCACGCCGCCAAAATCGCGGATGAGGTGATCTTCCCGATCGCCAGCCCCCTCGTCATGGCCTCCGCCCGCAACCTCCGTTCCGTGCCGAACTTGCTCCACGAGCGCTTGATCCACCTCGAAGAACCGATCCGCGCGCGCCCCACATGGCGGCAATGGTTCGCCCATCACGATGTGCACAACCGCGAGCCGGTCGCGGGTTTGCGGCTCAATGATTACGCGCTGGTCCTGCAAGCCGCCATCGCGGGGGAGGGTTTCGCCTTCGGTTGGCAGCACGTCACCCGCGGCTTGATCCGGCAGGGCCTCCTCGCCGCGCGGCCCGAATGGGCGTGGCGCACTGGCGCAGGTTTCTACCTCGTCTGGTCCAAGACGCGGCCGCTCATTCCACAGGCGGAAGCCGTGCGCGATTGGATCATCGCACAGGCGCAGTCAGAGATGCGCGAGATCGAAAGCAGTTAGGCGAGGATTTGCGGCAAGAGCCGCGCCGCTTCATCGCGCGGATCGGCCAGATCATCACGCGCTTCACCGGGGAAGAACCGCGCCCGCACCGCCGTCGGCATCGGTTCCGGTGTCAAGATCCGCACATGCGGCCCCGTCTTGGCGCTTTCCGCCTGCCAGCTGCGCGCCAGCGCAACCTGCGCCGCTTTCGAGCTTCCGTAATGGCCGAAAAACGCCTGCCCGCCGCGTGGATCGTCAAAGAAGATCGCCCGCCCGCTCTCGCCAATCAGCGGCGCGGCATAGGCGATCAGCCGCGCCGTCGCCTTGACGTTGGTATCCATCGACTTGTCGAAGTCCTTATCTGCCAGATGCCCTGCAGGGGCCAACGGCCCTGCATGCACCGCGGTATGCACCCACAGGTCCAGCTTTCCCCAACGATCAAAGATCGAACGGCAGAGCTGCTGCATCGCCGCTTCTACCGTGATGTCCATCGGTGCGAGCGTCGCTTGCCCGCCAGCGGCCTTGATCCGGTCGTCCAGCTCTTCGAGCGCGCCGACCGTCTTGGCAACAGCGATAATGTGATGGGTCGGCGCAAGCGCCTCTGCAAGAGCGGCACCCAGCCCGCGGCTGGCGCCAGTAATCAGGGCAATCTGTATCATAGCGGCGGTTTGGAGCCTCAGCCGTCAAAGGTCAAGCGTAGTGGCGCTTTATCCCACGGCTTTCAGCTCGAATCCCTTCTCAATCATATCGCTCGGCGCAACCGGATATTCACCCGAGAAACAAGCATCACAGTAGCGCGGCGCTTTCGGGTCGCGGCCACCAGCCTCGCCCACCGCACGGTACAACCCGTCGAGCGAGATGAACTTCAAACTGTTCACACCCAGATGCTTGGTCATTTCCTCTTCGCTCATCGTCGCGGCAAGGAGCTTCTCGCGCTGCGGCGTGTCCACGCCATAGAAGCACGGCCAAGCCGTCGGCGGTGACGCAATGCGGAAATGCACCTCCGCCGCACCGGCATCAAGGATCATTTCCTTGATCTTGCGGCTGGTCGTGCCGCGCACCACCGAGTCATCCACGAGGATCACCCGCTTGCCACGGATCAGCGCACGGTTGACGTTCAGCTTCAGGCGCACACCCATATTGCGGATCTGCTCGGTCGGTTCGATGAAGGTTCGGCCCATGTATTGGTTGCGGATAATCCCCATCGCGTAGGGGATGCCCGATTGCAGGCTATAGCCAATCGCGGCAGGTGTGCCGCTGTCCGGCACGGGGCAGACCACATCCGCGTCAACCGGCGCTTCTTTCGCCAACTCGCGCCCGATGTTTTCGCGCGTTTCATAAACCGAACGCCCGCCGAGGATCGAGTCGGGGCGGGAGAAATAGACATGCTCAAAGATGCAGAAACGCGATTTCTGCGGGCGGAAGGGGAAATGGCTCTGCACACCTTTTTCGGCGTTGATCACCACCATCTCGCCCGGTTCGATCTCGCGCACGAATTCGGCACCGATGATGTCGAGCGCACAGGTTTCCGATGCCAGCGCCCATCCGTCACCCACTTTGCCCAGCACCAGCGGCCGCACGCCCAGCGGGTCGCGCACGCCGATCAGCTTGGTGCGGGTCATCGCTACGACGGAGAACGCGCCTTCGACCTTGCGCAGCGCTTCTTCCATCCGGTCGGGGATATTCCGCCCCATCGACCGCGCCATCAGGTGAATGATGCATTCGCTATCTGACGAGGACTGGAAGATCGAGCCGCGCTCGATCAGCTCACGGCGCAGTGCGTCCGCATTGGTGATGTTGCCATTATGCGCGATCGCCGCGCCACCCATCGCAAACTCGCCGAAAAACGGCTGCACATCGCGGATCGCTGTCTGCCCCTTTGATCCGGCGGTGGAGTAGCGCACATGCCCGATACCAAGGCTCCCCGGCAGGGTCTGCATCACCTCATGACTGGTGAAGTTGTCGCGCACATAGCCCATGCGCCGCGCGGAGTTAAATCCGCTCTCCGGATCATAGGTAACGATCCCGCCAGCTTCTTGCCCACGGTGCTGCAAGGCATGCAGGCCAAGGGCGATGAAGTTGGCTGCGTCAGAGACACCGATTGCGCCGAAAACGCCGCATTCCTCTCTGAGTTTATCATCGTCGAAGGGATGGGCGGGCGGCATTTGATGGGACACGAGGTCTGGCTCCGAATCCAATTGATAGCGGTCGCGGCCCGTATAGTCGTTCAAGCCGCGACTGTCACGAAACTATCATATTTTCTGCGTGTCCAATGCGCGGCAAATCGCGCGGATGCACAGGCGTGGCGGCTTAGTCTCGTGTTGGGTCTAGAACGCGCTGCAAACACCGACCAGTTGCTCGTATTGGGTGGTGATCCAGCCCAAAGCCGCTTCTGGATTTTGTTCGGCGATGCGGTCGGTGAATTGGCCAAAGATCACAGCCGCGCGGCTGTCGTCGATCATGGCAAAGTCCTGCGTCTCCAAAATCGTCTCATAGACGAAAAAGCCAACCGCGACGAGGATCAGCGCCCGTACCACCCCGAACAAGAAGCCCGCGCCTTGATCCAGCCCGCTGAGCGCTGAGCGCTGCACGAGCGACGAGAAAAGCGGCGTGAAGATAGAGAAGATCACCAAAGCGATGGCAAACACGCCCGCGAATGCGGCGATGATCGACAATTCACAACTGTCACCGATGAAGGAACCCAATACCGGCACCTGCTTGACCAGCGGTTGCGCAAGATCGGCGTAAAGAAACGCCACAATGGCCGCACCGCCCCAACCTGCAATCGCCAGCAATTCGCGCATGAACCCGCGGGAATAGGCCAGCAGCGCCGAAACGATCACAATGATCGCAACAACCCCGTCAATTATGGTGAAACCTTCCATGCCTGTCCCTTGTCCTATTCTTGCGCCGCCCTCGGTCCGGGGCCGAAAACCTCTTCCACAAAGCCCGGAAGGTCCTCCATCTGGCGGAGAGAAAGCCCGGCTCCCGTAACCTCTTTGCGAAGTTGCGGAAGGATTGCAGAGGAAAAACCAAGTTTTTGGGCTTCTTTCAACCGGTTTTCCGTCTGTGAGCCTGGTCTAAGCCCTCCCGAGAGCGATATTTCACCCATAATGACCGAATCTGGCGGCACCGTGGCATCCTCTCTGGCCGAAACCAGCGCCGCCGCGACGGCCAAATCTGCTGCCGGATCGGAGATGCGCAGCCCGCCCGCCACATTGAGGTAAACATCCAGCCCCGCAAAGCTGACCCCGCAGCGTGCATCCAGCACGGCGAGGATCATCGCCAAGCGCCCGCCATCCCAGCCGACGACTGAGCGGCGCGGTTGCGCGGTGGGCGAGGGGGCGACCAGCGCCTGAAATTCGCACAACATCGGGCGGCTGCCTTCGATCCCTGCAAACACCACCGATCCCGGCGCGGGCTTGCCGCGCTCGGACAGGAACAGCGCAGAGGGATTCTTGACCTCGACCAAGCCTTTTCCGGTCATCTCGAACACGCCGATCTCGTCAGCGGGGCCAAAGCGGTTCTTCACCGCGCGCAAGAGGCGGAATTGATGGCCCCGTTCGCCTTCGAAATAGAGCACGGTATCAACCATATGCTCCACCACCCGCGGCCCCGCAATCGCGCCTTCCTTGGTCACATGCCCGACCATGACAATCGCAATACCCTGCCGCTTGGCAAAACTGGTCAGCTCATGGGCGCAGGCCCGCACTTGGCTCACCGAGCCGGGCGCGCTTTCCACATTGTCGGCCCACATCGTTTGGATCGAGTCGATGATCGCGAGGTCAGGTTTTTCGCTGTCGAGCGTGGTGAGGATGTCCCGCAGATTGGTGGCCGAGGCCAATTGCACGGGGCTTTTCGTCAGTCCCAGCCGCCGCGCCCGCATCTGCACTTGGCTCACCGATTCCTCGCCCGAGAAATAGATCACCTTCAGCCCGTTGCGCGCAAACCGCGCCGCCGCTTGCAGCAGCAGCGTCGATTTCCCGATTCCGGGATCGCCGCCCAGCAACAACGCCGATGCCTTCACCAATCCGCCGCCCAGCACGCGGTCCAGCTCCTCGACCCCCGCCAGCGTGCGGGGCGGTTCCGGTTCTTCGGTCGCCAGATCGGTCAGCGCCACACTGCGCCCGCGCTTCGCGCCAAGCGATTTCGCGGCTGGCCCGGCGGCAAGCGGCTGATCTTCGATGATGGAGTTCCACGCCCCACAGCCATCGCACTTGCCCGACCATTTCGAATAGGTCGCGCCGCAGGCCGTACAGGAGTAATTCAGGTCTTTTGCCATGGCGATGGTTTTGGCCCAATCTGCCGCGCACGGCAACGCTCAATCGCGCTTGCGCTAATGTCCGCGCAAAATCGGGATCAGTGTCGCCACCAACAATAGCGCCATCACGATGTTAAATGTCCTCAGCCGTACCGGCGATGTCAGGAACTTCCGCATCTGCTGCCCGAGCACGGTCCAGAAGCTGATCGAAGGGATGTTGGTGCAGACAAAAACCACCGCCACAATCACCACTTCCCGCATCGTCTGGTTGCCGGTGTAAGCACTGATCGCCGTCAATGCCATGAACCACCCCTTCGGATTCACCCACTGAAACGCCGCAGCTTGTAGGAAGGTGAACGGCTGCCCGCCGGTTTCAGGCGCATCCGGTGCTTTTGGCGCGGCATTGGCGATTTTCCATGACAGGTACAGCAGATACCCGACCGATACCCATTTCATCACGGTCAGCGTCAGCGGGTATGTCTCGAAGACCTGCACCAGCCCCGCACCCAGCACCACGATCATGAACGAATGCCCAAGCCCCACGCCCATCATATGCGGCACGGTCCGGCGCACGCCAAAATTCGCCCCCGATGCCATCAGCATCATGTTGTTTGGCCCGGGCGTGATGGAACTGACAAAAGCAAAGCCCATCAGTGCGGTCAGCAATTCTATCGGCATGGGAGTCTCCCTCGTGATGCGCTTGCATTTCCGTTTTTCGCGGCAAGGGCAAGCCCCGCAAACGAAAACGGCGACGACCCAGGGAGGAGGAGGGTCATCGCCGTTCTTTTTGCACGTCGCAGCACCCAAGGGAGGAGGAGGGGTGCGTCGCGTTCGTTGTCGGGCCGGACCCCCAAGGGAGGAGGAGGGAGGCCGTCCCGGATTTACGGCGCAGGGCTAAGGGAGGAGGTTGCCATGCGTCGTATTTGCGTTCCGGTATCCGGATGCCCCTAGGGAGGAGGAGCGGGGCATCCGGTCCAGAACATCAGCGCCCCAAAGGGAGGAGGACGGAGCGCCGAATTCTTTGGTGCGGGCGGTGGCGTCAGGGAGGAGGAAGACGCCACCGCCGCTAATTCGGGCCGCTCCAAGGTAGGAGGAGAGGAGCGGTCCGATATGTCAGGACGCAATCAGGGAGGAGGAGGATTGCGCCCCGATGGGAATTACACGCCGTAGGCGGCTTCTTTTGCCAGCGACTGGATGTTCGAGCGGGCGATGCCCAGATCGGCCAGATCACGGTCGTTAAGTGCTTCCAGTTCGTTCAGCGTGCGCAGGTACACAGCGCGCTTTGCGAGGCGGTCTGCGATGGATGCACGGAGCGTAGCGAAGCGCTCAACGAGGTTGAAACCAGAGGCGATGCGGATGTCGTTTGCGTATGCCATTTCTATATCTTTCTCTTCTTCGTCAGGTGCCGGATGTGTCCGGCCGGTTGAAACTGTTAGCGCTGTCGTTTGCGCCGTTGAGAGGAGAAATAGTCGTTTGCTGCGATTGCACAATCCACCGTTTTATCAATGCCGCTATGCAGCAATTGCATGGGAACTGGCATGCGGCCACACAATCAGGTAGCACACTGCCAATTCATGCGGCGTTTAACCGTGATTTCACGAAAATAAGGCATATTTGCCTTTAAAACTGGCAGTTTGAAAAGGGTCTCCCATGTCTCTCACTCGCGAAACCGTGATCTCCGAACTCGAAAAAGTAGCGCTCCCCGATGGTGGAACGCTCGTCTCGCGGGACTTCGTTCGCGCCCTCTCAATCGAGGGTGGAGTGGTCCGCTTCGTGATCGAGGCGCCCTCGCCGGAGCTGGCTGCCAAAATGGAGCCGGTGCGCCAGTTGTCCGAGCAGATCGTGCGGGCGATTCACGGCGTCGAGTCGGTTTCTGTCGTGCTCACGGCCCATAGCGCGCCCGCTGCGTCCAAGCCCGCCGCCGCGCCTTCCGGTGGCGCGGGTGCGCCGCCATCGCTGAAGGTTGGCCGCCACCCCACGCCGCAAGCAGGCCCGGCGCCTGTCGCGGGTGTGGATCGCATCCTTGCAATCGGGTCCGGTAAGGGAGGTGTGGGCAAGTCCACCGTCTCCACCAATCTCGCTGTCGCGCTGGCGCGTGAAGGGCGGCGCGTCGGGCTTCTCGACGCCGATATATATGGCCCGTCATTGCCCAAGATGATGGGTGTCTCCGGTCGGCCTTCATCGCCCGACGGTAAATTGATCAATCCGCTACACGCGCATGGCGTCACCGTGATGTCGATTGGCCTGATGGTCGACGCCGAAAAAGCCGTTGTCTGGCGCGGCCCGATGCTCATGGGCGCGCTGCAACAAATGCTGTCTCAGGTGCAATGGGGCGAGCTGGACGTTCTTCTCGTCGATCTGCCCCCCGGTACGGGCGATGTGCAACTGACCCTCTGCCAAAAAGCGCATGTGACCGGCGCTATTGTCGTCTCGACCCCGCAAGACGTGGCCCTGATAGACGCCCGGAAGGCGCTCGATATGTTCCGCACGCTCAACACGCCGGTTCTTGGCATGATCGAGAATATGTCGACATTCCATTGTCCGCATTGCGGGGAGGAGACACAAATCTTCGGTCACGGTGGCGTCGCACATGAGGCCGAGGCGCTTGGCCTGCCGCTCTTGGGTGCTTTGCCGATTGACCTTGATACCCGTCTCGCTGGCGACAGCGGTGCGCCCGTCGCAACGGGCGAAGGGCCGGTGGCCGATGCTTACCGGCAACTGGCCAAGGGTCTTGTCGCGGCAGGTATGGCTTGATGACACCCGTCGCCATTCGTCCGGCAACAACCGCCGATTGGCCGGCGATCTGGGCCATCCTCGCGCCTGTCTTCCGCGCGGGCGATACCTACACAATAGACCCAGATATTTCCGAGGCGGATGCAGAGCGCTACTGGATGACGACCGGTCGTCCTTACGTTGCCGAACGTGACGGTGCGATCCTCGGAACCTTCTATATCCGCACCAACCAGCAGGGTGGCGGCGCGCATGTCTGTAATTGCGGCTATGCCACATCACCGAGCGCCCGCGGGCAGGGTATCGCACGGCAAATGTGCATCGAATCCCTGCCGCTGGCCCGCGCGCTGGGCTACGAAGCAATGCAATTCAATTTCGTTGTCACCACGAATAAAGCTGCGCTGCATTTGTGGGAGAGCCTCGGGTTCGACACCGTCGGCCGTCTTCCCAAGGCTTTCCACCACCCGAGCGAAGGTTTTGTCGATGCTGTCGTGATGTATCGACACCTCGATTAAGTCGCCTCTGGGATTTCATGGTCTAAATCCCTCCAAGTTCCGAATCACATCCTGAACCCGCGCGGAATTTCATGGGAATTCAGTGTTTCGAAATGGGTTCGAACTTAATGTTCTGTTAATGTTCTCAATGCCTTGTGTTTGATTGGGATTTTTTGGGAATTTTTTGAACAGTCACAAAGGTGACAATATGTAGTGTCTCACTTTTATATGAGCACAATATGAGTTGCAAATTACGTCAAATACCATCTCTTTTCTCAATTTGTCTCACTGCTGCACCTTCGTAAACATCAGAATTCCCAAAATATTCTGTTGATTACCATGAATTCCCATGGCATCCCTAATTCATCGGATAAAGCAGGACATCGATTAAGGGGGCAAAAAAGAACCCCATCGGCGAAAAAAATAGCAGGTTTCATACAGGCACCCGCTTCATCCGAACGAAAGAGATCCGGCGCGCGAGCGAGCAGACATCCCCCCAGGTGGCGCGCGCAGTCGGACTTCCCGTAAGGGACGAGCGCGGCGGATTGAGCAGTGGCAGCAGCTCGATCCGCCGCTTTCGGTTCAAGGCCCCGAAAGGGGCGCATTAACAGGAGAGGGGCCGCTTGGCGTGGTTCTGAGTTTTACAGGCGAATATGTCCAGAAGGTGGACAGCAAAGGTCGGATGTCCATTCCGGCTGATTTTCGCCGTGTGCTCGAAGCCGGAGACGCCGACTGGACCGATGGCCTCCCTGTCCGCCTCTACCTTCTTTACGGTGATCACCTGAAAGAGACGCTCCACGTCTATACCGTGGCCGGTTTTCAGGAAATCGCCGACCGCATCACCGGCATGCCCCTTGGCGATCCGAACCGGACCCGCCTGTCGCGC